>NZ_CP046508.1:3021000-3335000 GCF_017161115.1 Variovorax sp. RKNM96
GTCGATGGCAAAGCCGATGTCGGTGGTCGCAGCCTCGAACATCACGCCGCCCGGCATCTTGAAATACATCGAGCGAAAGTAGTTGCGGTTGACGGATTCGGAGGTGTCGATGTGACCCATCGACATCAGCTTTTCCTTGATCTGCATCTGCTGATCGACGCTGTCCACCGCAAAGGCGACATGGTGGATCGTGCCTTCGCCGTAGATCGACGAGCCCTGCAGGCGGTCAGGCTCGTGCACGAATTCGACGATGGTGCCGGGCTTGCCGTCGGCGGTTTCGAAACGATGGTGCGGGCCGGATTGGCCGGCGTAGTGGAAGTCCAGCGCCTCCTTCATGAAGATGATGGATTCATCGACCTCGCGCAGCGACAGCGTGATGCTGTGCACGCCCCGGATCGCGAATTGCGCCGGAATGTCGTCTGCAATGCAGGGCGGGCGTGTGTCGTTCCCGGAAGCCACGAGGTCGAACTCGATGCCGCAGGGGTGCTGGAAGCGCTGGCGCTGCTCACCGAAGCGCTCGACGATGGCCTTGTCGAAGACCACGCCGCGGGCGCTGAAGCGATCGCGCCAGAAGTCCAGTGAGCCCGCCGGCACCGAGTAGTTGATGACCTTGATCTGGCCCGAGCCGCGGCGTCCCTTCACCCCTTTTTGCTTGAAAGGAAACGATGTGACCAGAGTGCCGGCGTCGCCCTGTGCATTGCCGTAGTAGAGGTGGTAGACCGGCTCTTCGCCGTCCAGCAGCACCGTTTTCTTGACCAGGCTCTGGCCCAGCAGCTTCACGTAGAAATCCACGTCTTCCTGTGCGCCGCTGACGCAGGCGGTCAGGTGGTGGAAGCCTTTGATGATCGACATGTGAGTACCCTTGTGTGAGTGCAGTTGGTGACTATTGAGTAAATGAGGCGAATTGCTCGACCGGCGTTTTCTGCAGGGTCATGCAGTTCTCCGGCATGCCGTTGTTGGCCCAGCCCATCGACATGCCGGCAATCACCATCTCGTCCTGGGGAATGCCCAGTTCCGCGCGCAGCACATGGTGTTGCAGCGACCAGATCTGCTGCGGGCAGGTGTCCAGGCCGCGGGCCTTGGCGGCCAGCATGATGTTCTGAAGGAAGCAGCCGTAGCAGAGAAAACTGGCCCATTCGAGGCGGCGGTCCATCGTGAAGATGATCCCGACCGGCGCATCGAAGAACAGGAACTGCCGCTCCACATCGCGCATGCGCCCGCTCTTGTCGCTGCGGTGCACGCCCTGCGCATCGCCGAGCTGGCCCCGAAAGGTGTTGAAGCGGCTCGCGTACGGGTCGTGCAGTGGTTGGGGAAAGAACGGGTACTCCGGTGCCAGCGTCGCATGGTTGGCACGGAATTCCGCGACCGCTGCCTTGGTGACGCGGTCGCGGGCTTCGCCGGTCACGACATAGCAGCGCCAGGGTTGTGTGTTGCTCGAGCTGGGGGCATGGCTCGCGGTCGACAGGATGTCTTTCACAGTGTCGAGCGGAACAGGCCGCTCGAGAAAGCCGCGCTTGCTGCGTCGTTCCCGGATGACTTCGTCGATCGCCGGTTTTGCATTCATTTCCAGAATCTCCATCAGTAGGTTGGCTGACAAGGCTGTCTCTAAAAAATCGGTTTTGTAATTAACTGGATAGCGCTAAGCCGAGGGAAATCGTAGGTACGCCACGGATGCCTGAGAAGACCTTGCTTCTTGCACGCTCGGTCCGGGAATCACGAACGATCGGGGCGTTCATTTCCCGTGCCTGGCCATGTGCGGGCACACGGGTGGCGGGTCTCCGATGAAGGTGCGCGCCGACCAGAGTTCGGGAAACGGGATCTCGTCCATCGACGGTGCGAGCCACGCGACGCCCTCGGTGCCGAAGTACGCAGGCCGCGCACCGAAGGTTCGCCGGGTTGCCATCAGGTGGCGGAATTTCCAGTTGCAGAAGCCCTCGGCAATGTCGGCCAGGGTCTCGCCGAGTTGCTGGAGTTCGATGTTCGCGTTCGGGTCGGCGTAGATCCGGCGCCAGACCTGCTCGACTTCCTTGCTCGGGTTGTAGGGGGCGCTCAGATCTCGCGCGAATAACTCCGCCGGCACGTTCATCCCTCTGCGCCCAAGGAAGGCAAGCACGTCGTCATAGAGACTGGGTTCGGCGAGCGCCTTACCCAACTGTTCCCGGCGGTGGGGTTGCGGCTCGAAGTGCTGCAGATGCTCGGCCTGCTTGATGCCCAGCAGGTAGACCATCTGCCGATAGGTCCATCCCTGCAGCGCCGTGTCCTTGCCGTGCGTGGCGACGGCGCGCGAAAGAATCGCGAGCAGGTCGTTCGGCGTCATCCAGTCGATCGAGCGCCAGATGGCGTCCAGCGGCGCGTGGTGCGCAACGACCCGCAGCAGCGTGCGCCAGGCCTGCGGCAGGTTGTCCGCGCGCAGGAATTCCTGGGCCGTCTGGATCTCCTTGATGATGAGCATCCAGTAGAGCTCGGACACCTGCACGTGAACGATCCAGGCGTGCTCGCCGGGATGGTCGCTGACCGTGCGCTGCAGCGAGTGCAGCGTGTCGGTCTGCATCCACGCGCTGTAGGGCGTCTGGCCGGCCGCGGTGCCGGCGGGCGCCGGATGTTCGGTGTTCTGAAGGGTGGGGGTGTCGTTCACTTTGTGCTCCTGGTTGTGTGGGGTCTGTCAGCGCGCCGGCGTGGTCGCGGCCACCGGGCGCAGCATTTGTTCGATCTGTTGGGCGATCTGCAGGAGGGCTGCGTCGTGGCCCGGCTTCGCGACGATCTGCAGCGCTGCGGGAAGCAGGCCGTCGCGCGCGGCGAGGGGGATCGAGATGGCGGGGAAGCCCGCAACGTTGAAAGGCGCGGTGTAGGTCATCAGCGCCTCGCGGACCGTGCCCGACCAGTTGCCGATATCGATCGACGCCTGGTTCACCCGCGGCGCAGTGCATGGGCAGGTGGGTAGCACGAGGCAGTCGACCGCCGACATCGCGCGATGCAGCCTGGCCGTGAAATCGCGCCGCGTCTGCTGCGCACGCGCGTAGTCGCCCAGCGTCAGGGTCCTGGCGCGCTCGAGCCTGTCGATGGTCTCGCGGCCGTAGTAAGTGGCGATGCGATCGGTGTCGTTGCGCCGGAAGTGCTCGGCGCCGCCTTCGGTCAGGACGATGTGCGCGAAGGCCTCGAAGAGGCCGCCGAACAGCTCCGGCTCATCGAGCGTCGAGCAAGCGAAGGCCTCGCCGAGCCTCGCGACCGCGGCGTCGAACGCAGCCGCGACTTCGGCGCTCAACGGCACGGGCGCGATCTCACGTATGACGCCCAGGCGTGCGTGTGGATGTGCGGCGTTCCGCGGCGCCTCGATGTGGAAGGCGCCTGCGAGCAACGCGATGTCGTCGACCGTCTCGCCGAGAAAACCGGGATGGTCCAGCGTCGGCGCCAGCGGAAAGATGCCGCGTGTGGGCAGTGCGCCGAAGGTTGGCTTGAAGCCGACGACCCCGCACAGCGCGGCCGGAATCCGCACCGACCCGCCGGTGTCCGTGCCAAGGCCGGCCGCTACCGCGCCGTAGGCGATGGCCGCGGCGGCGCCGCCGCTGGAGCCGCCGGGAATGCGCGTGCGGTCCAGCGGGTTCAATGCGTCTCCGAAAGTGGCGCTGGCCGTGGTCACGCCCCATGCGAACTCGTGCGTGGTCGTCTTGCCGATGGGAATGGCGCCGCGCTCGATCAAGGCGCGCACGATGTCGGCGTCGAAGGCCGGAAGGTGCCCCAGGTAGGCGGCCGAGCCGTAGCTGGTCTCGATGCCTCGGGTGTCGATCAGGTCCTTGACGCCGATGGCCAGCCCTTCCAGCGGCCGTTGCCGGCCTTGCGCATAGCGCCGCTCGCTTTCCGCCGCGGCCCGGAGCGCGCCGTCCCAGTCGATGGCGGCGAACGCGTGCAGCTCGCGCTTGCCGGCCTCTGCCGCGTCGAGCGCCTGCTCGATCAGGCCGGAGACCGTGATGTGCCGCGTGGCAAGGGCTTCGAGCGCGCGGCGAAGACCGGGGGCGCGAGGGACCACGCGGGATGGCTGGTGGACGGCGTTCAAGGCTTGGCTCCGTGTTCACGAAAAAGTGGGACGAACTCGCCCGCCATCACGACGTGACGGGTGACTGGACCAGTGGCGAAAGATGCGGCGGGCGTTAGGTGCGTGCCATGCCGCGGAAAAGATCAGGCGATGGCTTCGGCGGTGCAGTCCGCCACGGCATCCATGTAGCGGGAGTGCGGCATCGAATCGAGCGACGCCCGGATCGCTTCCTTGCACAGCGAAGGCCGCCTGGCCAGTACGTCGAAATAGCGCGTGACGTGGGGCAGCGCGTCCCACATCGACGCCAGCCCGAGATAGTTCAGGCGCACGAGGTTCACGCCCCAGAGCACGTCCGCGAGCGAGAAGCTGTGCCCGTTCGTGCAGCCGAACGAACCCGCGGCCAGGTCGCGCTCCAGGTCGCTCAGCAACTGCCCCGTCTTCTGGCGCGCGGCACGCTGGAAGGCAGCGTCGTGGCACACCCTCTTGCCGCCGCTTTCCTTCACGATCTTGGCGTGATAGGCGGCCACCAGTTCGGGTTCGCCGGCGTTGTCGGCTATCAGGCGCTCGAGCGCCATGACCTTGTAGTCGTAGACCGTCTGCATCGACGCCTTGAGCGCCTCGGGCCGCAGGTCTGCATCCGGATGAAAGCCGTAGAGCAGGGCGCCGTTCGGAATCCTGTCGACGATGCCGACCTGGCGCATCACCTCGGCGCGCGTATCCGGCGCGTCGGGAACGAGCTGGAGCGGTTCGCGCGATACGCCATCGAGGTAGATGCAGATGCGCTGCGAATCGGCAATCACGCGGCCGGCCTCGTGGTCGACGAGCAGTGGCACGACGCAGGGGTCGAAACCTTCCGTCTCGACCGAGGTCCGTCCGCTGTAGCCGCTGACGAATTCCCGGTTCAACTCGCGCGCGGCGACCAGGCGCAATCGGATGTAGGCGGGGCTGTAGTGTTCAGCCGGAACCAAGCCTTCGCTTCCCATGGTGCTCAGGATCAGCATGTCGTTGGAGCGATACGAGAACGCTTTCTCGTGCAGCACCGTGCGCACCTTCTGCGAGCACAGCGAGCTCGCCGCATGGAAGAGTTCGAACCGGGGTTCCGGGAGGCCGCCCACGATGGCGATGCGGGACGGGTTCGCAATGGCGGCGCGCGCGGCGGCGGTCATTTCGATCAGGGAGGCACGACTCGTCATCACATTCCTCTTCAGCCTGCGCGGCAGGCACACCAACCAACAATCAATGAGCGGGGTTTGCGTTCGATCCGGTTCAGGATGAACGCAGGCAAATCGTAGGGAGCCCGCTGGGGATTGAGAAGGCGTCGGGGCTTGTACGCACGGTCCCGAAAATTCGAACGATCCAGGGCGCAGCCTCAGCGGCCGCAGGGTCGCCACATCGGCGCTCGATGCAGGCGCGGGTCAGGCGTTGGCTGTTGGGCCGTCTTCGGGAATCAGGTGCACCCAGCCGCGCTGCGCCTGCACGCGCGCCAGCCAGTTGCGGATGCCGGCGAAGCGCGCCATGTCGTAGCCGCCTTGGGCGGCCAATCCAACGTAGGCCGAGAGTGCGAGGTCGGCGATGGTGTAGCGCTCGCCCACGAGCCATGTGCGCGCGAGCAGCCACTGGTCGAGTTTTTCGATGCTTGGGTATCCGTCGGCATGGAACCTGTCGATGTCTTGCTGCTTGGCCTGTGCAAGGCCGCGCAAGTGAAGCACGCGCGGGATGGCGATGGCTTTCTGCAGGTCCGCCTGCTCGAAGAAGAGCCAGCCCATGACTTCGGCCCGCAGGTACGGGTCGTCGGGCAGGTAGGGCGTGCCCTCGGCGAGATGCAGCAGGATCGCGCCAGATTCGACAATCGGACGACCGTCTTCCAGCACGAGAACCGGCACGCGCGCGAACCGGCTGATCCGGAGAAACGCGGGTTCGCGGGTCTCGCCTTTCTGCAGGTCCAGCGTGATGCGTTCGTAGGCCAATCCCAACTGGCTCAGCAGGATGCGGATCTTCCATGAGTTGCCCGATAGACGACTGTCGTAGAGACGCAGCATGGTTGACTCCATCAAGTGAGGCCCGCGGGACCGGAATCGGAATGTCAGTCCGGCCCTGAGACTCGCCGCCAAGGCAAAGCCATCTCGGGCCGTCCGCCGATTTTCACCTTGGAAAGCCGTTGCTGCTGACGCCCGCCGGAGCCTCAGTCGCCTTGCAAATGCAATGCCAGGAAGGCGGCTGTCCTGCCGTTTGCCAGTGCGGCTGCTTCGGCGTCGTAGCTGATGCCGCGATGGCGTGCAAAGGCGTGGCCGCAACCAGGGTAGTTGTAGGCCTGCACCTGCGGATGGTTCGCCAGGGCGGACGAAATTTTCCGTTGCGCATCGACCGGGATGTATTCGTCCTTCTCCGCGAGATGAACGATCAGCGGGCTGGCGATGCGGCCCGCTTCCCCGATGTACTTGTCCGCGTTGCCGGGGTAGTAGGCCACCACCGCATCGGCGCCTGCACGCGCGGCCGTGAGGAAGGCCAGCAGGCCACCGAGGCAGTAGCCGACGACACCGACCCTCCCCGTGGAACCCGGCATGCCGCGGGCGGCGTTCACGACGGCGGCGATGTCGTTCACACCGGCATCGATGTCGAAGGCGTTGTACAGCGCCAGGGCCTGCGCGCGCTCCGCCTCCGTCCGGTCGGTGAGTTCGACGGCCGGGGCGATCCGCCAGAACAGGTCGGGGCACACGGCCAGGTAGCCTTGCGTCGCAAGCTCGTCGCACGACTGGTGCATGTCGGCATTGACGCCGAAGACTTCGTGGACGACGACGATGACCGGCGCGGGGAGCTTCTGCGGACGTGCGACGTACGCGGGAATGCTCCCGCCGGGCGTGGTGATTTGCAGCGGGTCGTGCATCGGTTTTCCTTGGAGCCTGCTTAGGCGTTGAGCCAGAAGGCGACGTTGCGCACGTACTGCTTCGTCGAGCGCAGCGCTTCGGAAAAGCGGACGATCCCATCCCCGGCGGGCTCGGCCACGAAGGAGGGACAGCCGGCCGAGGGGTCCCAGTTGTAATCCGCGAAGTGGTGGAAGGTCGACTGCGCGATGGCCCTGCCGCCGTGCTCGGAGTGTTCGAACGCGACGGCGATGTTGTAGCGCCTGCCGGACAGCGAGCTCTGCCCTTCCATGACGACGCGGCAGCTCGAATCGCCGGGCGGTACGCCGACCGTGCCTTCATGCGGATGCGCGGGCAGGTACTGGATCACACCCGTGGCCGAGCGCCTGTCGCGCATCACAGGGTGAATGCTGCCGACCGAGCGGATGCGCTGGTAGTCGCCATTCGCGCCCGAGTGGTAATTGGGCCAGGAGATGGGGCCCGAGAACGGGTTGTCGGCGCACTGGCGATTCGCATCGGGCTCGCAGTTGCGGCTGTGGAAGTGGTGTGCGGCGCCAACGCCGCTGAGGTTGCAGATCGAGCTGCCCAGGTCCATGTGGTCGCGCGTGACCATGAGGCCGCCGCCGCGACGGCGGAATCGGCTGATGCTCGCGCAATCTTCCGGTGTCAGGCCGTCGCCGGTATCGACGGCAAAGAGCCAGAGCTGGTCGAAGTCCGATTCATCCAGCGTCGAGAGCACGGGGTCGGGGGTCGCCCGCGGGGTGCGGTCTCGTGCGGTTACCCGGAAGGCGGGCCGACCGTTGTCGTCCTGCAGCTGCGAGAGAAACGATGCGAGCCGACTGAAGCGCGAAATGTTCCAGTCGTCCGGGTCTCCTTCGATCGTGGTTTGCAGCAATAGATTCAGCATGGTGCAAGGTCGGGGTCGGTCGGTCGTGTACGCGGTTCAGCTCTTGAGAAAGGCAAGCAGGTCTGCATTGATCTTGTCTTGCATCGTGGCGGTGAGCCCGTGCGGCGCGCCGGGGTAGTAGATCGCCTTGGCGCCCTTGACGAGCTGCACGGACTTCTTCGCCGAGTCGTGAATGGGCACGATCTGGTCGTCCTCGCCGTGCATGATCAGCGTGGGTACATCGATCTTCTTCAGGTCTTCGGTGAAGTCGGTTTCGGAGAAGGCCTTGATGCACTCGTAGGAGTTCTTCTGGCCGCATTGCATGCTCCAGAGCCAGAACTGGTCGAGGATGCCTTGCGACACCTTCGCGCCCGGGCGGTTGGCGCCGAAGAACGGGATGGCGAAATCCTTGTAGAACTGCGCGCGGTCGCCGGCGACCCCGGCGCGAAGGCCGTCAAACACTTCGATCGGCAGGCCTTCGGGGTTTGCCGCGGACTTCAGCATGATCGGCGGCACCGCGCCGATGAGCACGGCCTTGGCCACCCGCTTGCTGCCGTGGCGTCCGATGTAGCGCGCCACCTCGCCGCCGCCGGTGGAGTGGCCGACCATCGTGGCCTTCTTCAGGTCAAGTGCCTCGAAGAGAACCGCGAGGTCGTCGGCGTAGCCGTTCATGTGGTTGCCCGACGAGGACTGGCTCGAGCGGCCATGCCCGCGCCGGTCGTGCGCGATGACGCGGAAGCCGTTGCGCGCCAGGAAGAGCAGCTGTCCGTCCCATGCGTCGGCATTGAGCGGCCAGCCGTGGGAAAAGGTGACGACGGGACCTTCGCCCCAGTCCTTGTAGTAGATCTGCGTGCCGTCGGGCGTAGTGATGGTGTTGCTTGTCTTGGAAGCACCTGGGGGTTGGGTCGAGCTGCGGGTTGCTGCGCCGGCTGCCTCCTGCATGCCGAACGCGAGGGTCCCGGTGGCGACGGCGGCGCCGGTCGCCATCAGGTGTCGGCGCGAAAGGTTCTGTGTGGTCTTCATGATTTCCTGCGGTTGAAATTGGAACGTCGGACCACGGTGCGCGCGTGCTGCGGAAGAGGCCGTGGAACGGTTCAAATGCTAGGTTCGCCGAGGGAGTGGGGGTAGGCCCGTGCAGGGACTCATGCTGTTGTCGCGTCGGCACCAATCCCGATGTCGGCCTGCGGCTTCGCGCTGAGTTCGGTGAGGCAATCCAGGTCGGCGGCCCGGATCTTCAGCGTCATGAAATCGATGAAAACGCGCATGCGCGAAGGCAGGTGCTGCCGGCTCAGGTAGCAGATGTAGTGCCCGCTGTCGTCGGGTGCGTACGGGGTCAGGCACGGAACCAGCGCGCCCGTTCTCAGCGACTCGCAGGCCAGGTAGCCCGGCAGCTGGGCAATGCCATGGCCGTCGAGCACGGCCTGCAGCACCAGGTCCGCGTCGTTGTAGGTGAGCTTGGCCTGCGGGACGAGCTTGCGGGGCTGGCCCCCGACCTTGAACTCCCACTCGGAGATACGGCCGGATGAAAAGCGGAAGTTGATGCACTCGTGCTGGGCCAGCGCTTCCACGGTGGCGGGCAGTCCGCGGGCTTCCTGGTAGGCGGGGGAGGCGCACAGCATCAACTGCATGGGGATGATCTGCTTGGCGATGATCTGGGCGTCTTCCATGCGGCCGTTGCGAAACGCGATGTCCACGCGGTCCGAGGTGAAGTCGGTCGGCCTGTCGTTCAGCAGCAAGTCGATGGTGACCTCCGGGTAGGTGGCGCGAAATTCGCCAAGCAGGGGTGCAACGACCCGGCGGCCGAACCCGACCGCGGCGTTGATGCGCAGGTGCCCGCGGGGCGGGCCTTGCCGCAGGTCACGCATTTCTTCCACGGCCTGGACGATTCGGTCGACCCCGGTGTGGCAATTGGCGTAGAAGAGGTCGCCTTCGCGCGTGAGCGTGGTGCTTCGCGTGGTGCGCAGGAAGAGCCGGACGTTCAACTGGTCTTCCAGCTTCTGGACGCTGCGGCTCACGGCGGAACGACCGATGCCCAGGCGATCGGCTGCCCGTGCGAAGCTGCCTTCGGTGACGACGGCAATGAAGGCGACTACTCCCGCATAACTGGTGGCAAAGCTGGAGGCCAGCGGATCCGCGCGGGGCGCGAGGGGAATGGAAGAGGGCGAGGGGAGGGCAGAGGTTGTCATGAGTCGGCTTCTCGGTTCGAGGGATCAGGCGTCCTGAATCCCTCCATGAAAGCGAAGCGGCCACTCTGCGCGCAAAGTCTTGCCTGGGCCAGTTAAGCCCTGTCAAGGTTTGTTATGACCGGCCATCCGGTGCCGTACCCATGCGCCGGATGCGGCGCGGCGTCTTTCGGGTCCGGGAGAGTTCGGTGCGCAATGCGCGGACTTGGGCAAGGCCGGGGTGCTCGCCGCGAGGCGCCGCGCGGGCGCAGATCTCGTCCAGCAGGTCGAGGGCGTCCTTGGCCTTGCCCCGGCGAACCCACAGCCTGGCAGTGCTGACCGCCGCACGAAATTCCCACCCCAGCGCGCCTTGCTGCCTGGCGGTGTCGATGGCACGCCGGTAGAACGCCTCGGCTTCATCGTCCAGGCCGCGCCGCTCGCAGCGCCGGCCCGCAGCGCGCCAGGTCTCGGCCGCGCTCCATTGGCCGTGTCCTGCACCGGCACGCGCGATCGTCTCGTCGTCGATCCAATCGGCGCAGAAGGTCACGAGCATTTCCTTGCGAGGCGCATCGAACGCGTCGAGTTGCTGCGCGACCTGGCGAACATGGCGGTCCCGGTCGTCTGCAGTGGAGGCCTGCAGGCCCAGCGCATAGCAGTGCGCCCATTGGTGCCAGTACGCCAGGCCTCTGCGCTCGGTCTCGTCCAGCAGCATGCGAACCCATTTGCGCGCCAGTTCCAGCTCGCCCGACCACAGCGCGACGGGGCATGTGCCGAACAGCGCGAAGCACAGTGACAGCGCATTGCCGCCGGCCTCGGCGAGAGCCACTGCGCGGGTGGCGGTGGCCATGGCCTTCGCCGCGTCGCCCTGGAGCCAGAACGTGCGGGCCAGCAAGGCGTTCGATGCGACGGCGGCATCGACCTGGAACAGGTTGACGGGCGTCTGGCGCACGGCGCCGCCGACAAGGATCGCCGCTTGGGCGCCGGCACTCGCCGCAGAAAAATCCCCGCAGAAGTGACTCGCGAGCGCCGTCATTCGATGCGCCAGGTTGAGCGCGGCGGGGTCGGGGGTCGATTGCGCGAATTCGAACAGCACCTTTGAGTGGTGCAGTGCGGCCGCGTATTCGCCGCGAATCGCATGCAGCACGCAGATGCCCCAGCGGGCCTGAAGCTCCAGCACGACCGACCTGGCCGACATGGCGACAGCAAGCGCCCGATCGTAGGCGGCGCCCATTTCGGGGACCGGCCCCCGGGTGTGCCACAGCGCATTGCCCAGTGCGATCTGCAGCCAGGCCTCTGTCTCCGTGTCCGCGCCCGGCCGCTGCGCGAGGCACGCGAGCGCGCCGATGACCCGGTCGCGGTACTCCTCGACCTGCGAGACGTGAAACCACAAAGGCGCCGAAGCGATGGTGAGCGCGGCGCCGGTCTCCCAGTCGTCCTGCTGCGCCAGGCAGGCGTCCAGCGCGCTGCGCACATCGTCCAGCCGGTGCGCGTAGCGCGCGTTCCAGGCCTGCCCGGTGAGTTCGCCCGAATCCGAGGTTGCGGCGCTCATCAGCTCGCGCATGAGGAGCGCATGGCGCTGCCGCAGCGCTGGGCCTTCATCGGTTTGCGCGAGAAGCGCGGCGGCGTAGCTTCGCGTCGTGTCGAGCAGCCGGTAGGGCGCGACGGCGTCGCTGTTGTCGAACGACACCAGCGACTTGTTGGCCAGCGAGATCAATGCATCGAACGCCACTTCGGGGTCCATGTCCGCCCGGGTGACGCTCAGGGCCGACTCGACATCGAAGCGCCCCCGAAAGACCGAAAGCCGGCGAAAGAGCCGCAGTTCCGCATCGTCCAGCAGCGCGATGCTCCAGTCCAGCGCCGCCGCGAGCGTGCTGTGCCGGGGCAGAACGGCCCTGCTGCCCGCGGAGTAGAGCCGCATGTGGTCATTCAGCCGGAACGCAAGATCGCCGATCGGCTGGACGCCCAGGCGTGCTGCCACCAGTTCGATGGCCAGCGGAATGCCGTCCACCTGCCGGGCGATCGCGGCGAGCAACCGGCCATCGGAATCCTCGAACGCTCGGGCACCCACGGCCTTTGCGCGCTCCACCAGGAGTTCGACCGCCGGCGATGCCATGGCTTCTGCCAGGTCGGCACATTCCGAGCCGGGCACCGCGAGCGGCGACAGCCGCTCGACGTGTTCTCCCTCGATGCGAATGGCCTCCCGGCTGGTTGCGAGGATGCGCAAGCCGGGCAGGGCGCCGAGAAGTTCGGTGATGAGCAGCGCCAATTCATCCAGCATGTGCTCGCAGTTGTCGATCAGCAGGAGCACATCGCGGTCCGCCAGCCGCTGGAGGATGGCTCGCGTCGTGTCGGCGGTGTCCGCTGGCGCGCCGAGCGACCGGGCCACCGTGCTCGCCAGATGGGCCTGCGAGACCAGCGGCGAGAGGTCGATGAAGGCCAACTGCATGGCCGTGCGTTCTGCATGGTATTCGGCCGCATGGACGGCGACACGGGTCTTCCCGATGCCGCCGGCACCGACGATGGTGACCAGCCGGCGCGCGGCGAGTGCCGTCAGCATGCGCGCCATGTCGGCGTCGCGGCCCACGAGCCGGGTGAGGCGTTCCGGCAGCTTCGCGAAAGACGGTGCGGGCAGAGCCATCGCCAGCGTCCGTTCTTCGGTCGGCTTGCCGACCTGCTCGCGAAAAACCGTTCCATTGAACCGGTAGCCGCGCAGGGGGATGTTCGAAATCCATTCCTTGCAGTTGTCGTTGTCTTGCGGCTCTCCCAGGGCCTTGCGAAGCGCGGAGATGTGGACCCGGACACTGGACTCTTCGACCACCACGCCGGCCCACACGGCGGCGAGCAGCTCGTCCTTGCCCACGATGTCGCCTCCGCGCCTGAGCAGTTGCAGCAGCAGCTCGAACGAGCGGGAGCCCAGGCGCACGCTGTGCCCGAGTCTTTCGAGCCGTCGCTGGGTCTCCCACAGGATGAATGCGCCGAAGCGCCAGCGGACCTCGCCCGGTCCCTGCGCGGCGCCGGCATGCGCCTGCAGTGGCGTGGAGCGAGCTGCGATGTCGTAGATGTCACCCACTCGCCAGCCCCTGCAATGTTGGCGCTCCAGGCTGGCCCGTGCGGCGTCTGATGGCGACGATCCGCTTGCCCGCGATGGGAAATGCCTCGAGTGCAAAATTTTTCATTCGACGATCCAGTCAAGAAGATGAAGGCGGCGGTCATTCGGGCCGCACGATGCGCCGGAAGACTGTCTGCCGGACCCCAGGGACGTGCCCCTTCGAGATGCAAGACGGCCGGACACGGGGTTTTGTGACAGGGATCGCGATCTGCGCCCTGCATGCGCTGCAACTGTCGCTGTCGGGGATGTCGAGCTATTGGACGCGGCGCGGACCCATTCAGGAACCCGGCTCACGTGGACGAAGAGTCCGGAAATGACGAACGATGTACCGCGGACGGTTCTCGTCGATTGGTGTTTGGCCGGCAACACGGTGCGCCACCGCAGCGGCCTTCTCCGAGGGAATGCGGCTGCCTACGATCCGTCCAATCGCGAGAACCAGAGAACAACGTCGTTCATCACCGAGGCCCCCTGTCGCGATGAATCCGGGGTGGCCGCATCAAGAAGCACGGATTCCTCGTGAAGCTTTATCCCATCGGGGGCGCGCAATCCGCCCTCCAGTCTCCCCACGACATTCGCGCTGCAACGAGCTTGCGCTGCGCGACCCGAGACCGGGCGCTGGCCGTCATCTCGCACGAACTCAGGCAGCCGTTGAACGTCATCCAGATGAACGCCAGCCTGCTCCAGCGCCTGTCCGCATCCGCGGTGCCCCTGCAACTGCAAGGCATCGCCCAGGCGATGCAACGCGCCATCGAAAGCCAGACGCGGCTGATCGACGACCTGCTCGATTTCTCGCGCGTGCGAACCGGCAAGCTGGCGCTGCGCCGCGCGGAGGTCGACTTCGGCGCGCTCACGCTCGACCTTGTCGCCGCATTCGGTGAACGCTGGCCCTCGGGGCGCTTCCGCGCGGAGGTGCAGGCGGCCGATCCGTTGATCTGTCATGCCGACCGGGTGCGGCTGGAGCAGGTCGTCGGCAACCTGCTGGACAACGCGATGAAGTTCTCGCCCGCCAGCGGAGAGGTTCGGGTGCGCCTTTCTTCGGAGGACGGCTTTGCCCGGCTTGCGGTGGCGGACAGCGGCTGCGGCATCGCGCACGAGTTCCTGCCGCATGTCTTTGGCCTGTTCAGCCAGGCCGGCACCGGAGACGGCGGCTCGCGTGGCGGGCTGGGCATCGGCCTTGCGCTGGTTCACGGCCTTGCGGTCGCCCACGGCGGTTTCGTGAAGGCGACGTCCGCGGGGCCAGGCCGCGGCGCCGAGTTCAACGTGTGGCTTCCTCTTCATCGACGCGCCTGACGGTGCGCCGAACATTGATGCCGGGTGGGCAACACGGAAGTACCTCCCGCATGCCTACCGCAACCGGGATGCGAAACCTAGCATTCAGACCATGCCGCGATGTTCGCGAATCGGAGCCCAGCCGTCCTGAGGCAGGGCGATGGCGCCCACGAGGAATCATCATGACGCAGCGCATTCATTCCCTCGCGCAATCGGGCGCACCCCGCCGCACGCGCAAGGCACGCGAGCAGGCCTTGCAGGCGGCCGCCGACGCCGCACCGCGGGGCGCAATGGACCGCGTCTGGACCGCGGGATACATGACCGTCTCGCTGCTGGCCATCGCCGCGGCCTGCGCGGTCGCGGGCGGTGAGCCGGCGAATGCGGAGCTGCGTTTTGCCACAGTGGCCATCGGTGCGGCGCCGCTCGTGCAGGACATCTGCTCCGCCGGCGCCGCGCCGCATGCCAGTCCACTGGCGCGGGGGTGCGTCAGCGTCCTTGCGCATAGCGGCCACCCTTCTGGCGCGTGTTGAGCCGCAGCCCATTGCCGCACACGGTTTTCAGAACGAGCGAAGGCCAATTGCCTGTACCTGTCGCTCGCGACGCATCCCGCATGGGGTGCGAGGTTTTCAAGTCAGGCCATCCATTCAACAAAGGAAATCAGCATGAAGATTTTTTCGATCCTCGCACGCGCATTCGCGGCCATCGGCATCGTGGCGTTGCACCTCTCGGCGCCTGCAAGCCCGGCCGCGCCGGGTGTACGGCCGGGCAGGCCTACCGTTGTGCTGGTCCACGGCGCGTTCGCCGAATCCGCTAGCTGGAACGACGTGGCGCGCGACCTGCGTGCGCGCAGCTTTCCCGTGGTCGCAGCTGCCAATCCGCTTCGCGGCGTGAAGTCCGACGCGGACTATGTGGCCGCGATCGTGGGTTCGATCCCCGGACCGGTCGTGCTGGTCGGGCATTCGTATGGCGGTTCGGTGATTTCCGCTGCGGCAGTTGGAAAGCCCAATGTCCAGGCGCTGGTCTTCGTTGCGGCGTTCGCGCCGGAAGTGGGCGAGTCGGCGGTCGATCTGTCGGGCAAGTTTCCCGGCAGCACGCTCGGTCCCACGCTGGCCGCACCGGTGATCCTCCCGAACGGCGGCAAGGACCTCTACATCCAGCAGGACAAGTTCGGCAAGCAATTCGCCGAAGACGTACCGCCGGCAGTTGCCCAGCTGATGGCCGTGTCGCAACGCCCCATCACCGAGGGCGCTTTGGGTGAAGCTGCGCCTGCCGCCGCCTGGAAGAACGTGCCCTCGTGGTTCATCTACGGTGATCGCGACAAGAACATTCCGCCAGCCGCGCTGGCCTTCATGGCCGAGCGTGCGAAGTCGATGAAGACGGTCGTGGTCAAGGGGGCTTCGCACGTGGTCATGACCTCACGGCCGAAGCTGGTGACCCGGCTCATCGTCGAAGCCGCTGACGCGGTCAGGACGGCACAGCCCTGAGGGCCCATGAAGATCCCGCTGCCTCCTCGCCGCGCCTGGCTGGAATGGCTCAAGAGCATCGCCTGCGCTGTGGCCGTGACGGTCGCGGTCGGTGCCGGCGCGGTGATCGCCGCCTCCGAGTCGCTGCGGCCAACGCCCGGGAGCGCCATCGTCGTGCTCTGCGACGCGGTCGGGCGTTGCCGGGGCGCGATGAATCCGGCGGCGTCCGTCCCCAGAGACGCCCTGGCGCATTCCGACCCTTAACAAGGCTTGACACCGTTTAACTGGCGACGGGTTCGCCAACTGCACAGACTTCCACCCATGACTTCCAGAAGGACTTGAGCCTATGACCGCGCCGACCCAGGCCAGGCAGATCCATGTGGCGGTCGCACACCGCGACCCGTACGTGGCCGCCGGCATCGCATCGCTGTTGCGCGCCCGCGCCGACTTCGTCGTTCGATCCGGCCTCCCCGGCGCCGATGGCGACGACGAGCCCGTCGACGTGCTCGTCACGGACTACGCAACCGGCGTTCACAAGGCGACGAATGTCCCATCCGACCGGAATCGCTCCACGCTGAAATCTTTCCTCGTGGTCACGGACCAGAGCACCGGGTGGCAGATTCGCCGAGCCGTGGACGCCGGCGTGCGCGGCTACCTTCTGCACGATTGCTCGGCCGAGGAACTGTCGGACGCGGTGCGTTGCGTTGCAGAGGGCCGCAGGTACCTGTCCTGCCCCGTGGCCGACCAGTTGCTGGAGAACTTCTCGGCCGCCGTACCGACCGCCCGCGAACTCGAAGTGCTCCAACTCATGGCGGAGGGCCTGCCCAACAAGGACATCGGCCGACGCCTGGGCATCGGCGAAGGCACCGTCAAGACGCACGTGAAGGCGATCCTGCGCAAGCTCGAAGAGCCGACGCGGACCGCTGCAATCGGCGAAGCTTTTCGCCGCGGATTGCTTCTGGAGGCATCGCCATGAACGGTGCCGTCGATCTGTACGTGCGTGTGTGCCATGGCGATTCGCTCGTCATGACCGGCCTCGTCGCGCTCATCGGCCAGGAACCCGGTTTTCACGTGCAGGCAGAGAACGGGCCTGACGAAGGCATCGTGAAAGTGATCGTGGCCGACCACGCCTGCGCGCTGAGCCTGCTCGCATCGGCACCGGCACCGGCATTGGATCAGCCCGGCGCGGCAGGCGGCTTTCGTGTGCCGCGCGTCATCGTCGTAATGCGACGGGACAATGAGGGCGAGCTCATGCAGGCGATCGCCAGCGGGGTGCACGGCTGTGTGCGCCAGGAGGCGAGCCCGGCCGAGCTGATGGAGGCCATTCGCCACGTGGCGCGAGGAGGCTCTCTCTATCTCTGCAAGCGCACGAAGATGCTTTTCAGGCACGGCAGCCCAGGCGCAGGGTTCACCGCCCGGGAAGAGGACGTGCTGCGCTTTCTGGTGAAAGGCGATTGCAACAAGGGAATCGCCCGCAAGCTAGACATTTCCGCCAATACCGTCAAGGCGCACGTCTCCAGGATCTGCGAGAAGCTGCACGTCGGCTCGAGGGTGCAAGTGGCCGTCAAGGCGACGCAGCGCGGGCTGGTCCGTGTCTGAGATTCGCCGGTGGCGCTTCGGCGCCTTTGCGCTGTGGGAAGCCGAGCCAAGGCTCGAGCGAGACGGGCAGCCGGTGCGGCTCGGATCGCGCGCCATCGGCCTGCTGGTCGCGCTCGTGGGTCGCGCCGGGGAAGTGATCAGCAAGGACGAGTTGCTCGCGGCGGTCTGGCCGGACACGGTGGTCGAGGAGGCGAGCGTCCGGGTCCATATGTCGATCCTGCGCAAGGCCCTGGGTCCGCCCGGCGCAGAGGACGGGTGCCTGGAGTGGATCGCCAACATTCCGCTGCGCGGCTATCGCTTCCTGGGGCGTGTGCACTGCGAGTTCGTGCCGTCTGCCATCGCCGCGCAAGTGGCACACGCATCGCTGCCGGATGCGCCCTCGGCGTTGCCCGCTCGCGTCTCCAGTCTCGTGGGGCGCGAGGTGGAGATCGAGCGCGTGCTTGGCATGCTTACGGCGAGCAGGCTGGTCACCGTCGCCGGGCCCGGGGGCGTGGGAAAGACCAGCGTTGCAATCCGCGTCGCCGCGCGCTATCGGGAACAACTGCAAGCCCAATTCGGTTTCGTCGATCTCGCGCCCCTGACATCGCAGGACCACGTGCTGACGACGATGGCGCGCGCCATTGGCGTGCGAGGCGGCGTGCTGGACATCGAGGAAGCCATCGTCCAGCGCCTTGAAGGCCAGGCGATGCTGCTGCTCGTAGACAACTGCGAACATGTCATCGAGAGGCTGTCGCCGCTTCTGGGCAGGTTGCTCGCGGCGTTGCCCGCGCTGCGGGTGCTTGCAACCAGCCGCGAGGTGCTTCGCGTGGCAGGCGAACATGTTTTTCGCTTGATGCCCCTGGCGGTCCAGCAGTCCCAGCCCGGCTCCCTGGCGCATGCCTTGCGCTCGCCGGCGGTGCAGTTGCTCGTCGAGAGAGCCCAGGCCGCGGGCGCCGGTGCATTCGATGACGCGAGCAGCGGTCCGCTGACCAGGATCTGCCAACAGGTCGACGGAATCCCGCTGGCGATCGAGTTGGTCGCGGCCCGCCTGGGAGTTCAACCCGTGGGCGAGCTGGCATTCGGGCTCGACGATCACATGCGCCTGCATTCAACGGACAAGCGGGCTGCGCTGGCGAGACACCGCACGCTCGCTGCGACGCTGGACTGGAGCATCGGCCTGCTGGGCGACGCCGAGTTGCTGCTGTTTCGCAGGTTGTCTGTGTTCCGCGCTTACTTCGGCATCGCTGCGGCGCTCAGCGTGGCGGCCAGTGCGCTGGACCCGGATGTGGCGTCCGACGCGCTGCTGAACCTCGCCAGCAAATCGCTCGTCGTGTACGACACCGATCAGGCCGCGGACTCGCCATACCGCCTGCTCGACACCACTCGCAGCTATGCGCATGCGCTGCTCGTGCAGGCGGACGAGAAAGACTCGGTATCGAAAAGTCATGCCCTTTTCATGCTGGACCTCATGGGCATTGCCACCGCCGATCTCGCCTCGCTGGACGCCGATGCCTGGACGCAGCGCTACCGCGGCTGCCTGGACGATGTTCGTGCGGCTCTGGATGCCTGCATCGGACACCACGACGACATGACGATCGCGGGCGCGCTCACCGTCGCATCGGCGCCGCTCTGGTTCCGCTTGTCCGAAGTCAGCGAATACCGGGATCGCGTTCGCGCGGCGCTGGACCAGGTCGACGCGCTGAAGGTCCCCGACCGCCTGATGGCCGGACGACTGGAGATCGCGCTCTACAACGCGTTGTGGCACACCGGCGGCACGGTGCCCGAGATGACGCAGGCGTGCGAGCGGGCGCTGGCCTGCGCGCTGGAATTCAAGGTGAAGACGCTCGAATTCCAGGCGCGATGGGGCCTTTGCGCGCTGAACATCACGCGCGGCGCGTACACACCGGCGTTGCGGCATGCCGAGTTCCTGAGCGAGTTTGCGAGCCACTCGACCAACGCAGTGACGCGCAACCTGTCGCATCGGATGCTGGCGCTCGCCAGTCACTTCTGCGGCGCGTTCGCCGAGGCCAGGGCGCATGCCGAAGCAGCGGCGGACGTGGACGACGCGATCCGGCGCAACCATGCCAACGCCTTCCAGCCCGACGCGCGCACCACCGCGATGGCCATTCTTGCCAGGACGCTGTGGATCCAGGGAGAGAGCCGTCTTGCCATGGCCACTGCCATCCGGTGCGTGGAGGAGGCTGAAGCGCTGGGGCACGCGCTGTCCCTGTGCGTTGCGCTCTTCTGGATCTGTCCCATGGCCATCTGGGCCGGCGAACAAGAGGCTGCCCGCGCCTGGACCGACACGCTGCTGCAGCAGACCCGGTCCAAGGGCTTTGCCTACTGGCATGCCTGGGCGCTTTGCTACGACGACGCAATGAAGCTCGGCGAGGTCGACGATGCCGGCGCGCACATCGATGCCGTCGCGGCGAAGGTCCTGGCCATGGATGAACCCCGCAGGGAAATGATGGTCACCTTCTGCGACCGATGGGTGGACGACGACCTGGTAGCGCGCGCGATGCGGGGCGAAGGGCAGTGGAGCGCCGCCGAGGTTTGCCGTGCTGCCGGGCGGCGCATGGAGCTGCAGGGCAACCACGCCGAGGCCGAGGCGCTTTATCTGCAGGCCCATGCTCTTGCACGTTCGCAAGGCGCACTCGCCTGGGAACTGCGTGCGGCGGAGACGCTAGAAGGATTGCGCGCCAGATCGTGTCAGCGTTGAACCGCCTGCGCGCTCGGCCGGCGGACCCGCGCCAGCGCAGCGCGCTGTTCCCAGGCGATGGCGCCTTGTTGCCTGGCGGTCTCGATCGCCCGCAGGTAGAAGGCCTCTGCCTCGTCGCTCGCAGCGTTCTGCTCCGCGCGCCAGCCGGCGGCGCGCCAGACCTCGGCGGCGACCCATGGACTCTCTCCGCGCGAGACGCGCTCGATCAGGTCGTCGTCGATCCAGTCGATGCAGAAGGTGGCGAGCATCTCCCTGTGGGGTGCGTCATAGGTTGCGAGCTGGCCGGCCACTTCACGGACATAGAGGTCCCGATCCGGCGTGATGCTCAACTGCAGGCCCTGGGAGAACCACTCGGCATAGCGCAGCCAGCCCACCAGGCCCTTGCGCTGTGCTTCGTCCGTCATCAAGTGAATCCATCCGGCGGCGAGCTCGAGCTCGCCGGCCCACAGCGCGACCGGGCAGGCGCCATACAGTGCGGAGCACAGCGAGACGGACTTTCCGGCCGCTTGCGCTCGGTCCACCGCGTCGCTGGCCTCTTCCAGGGCCCTGGCTGTCTCCCCTTGCACCCAGAGGGTTCGGCTCAGCATGGCTTTCGCGGCAACGATGGCATTGACCCCCACCATGTTGGCCCGGGCATGTCCGAGGCCGCCGCCCACGCGCACGGAGGCTTCGCTGTGCACCCTTGCCACACCGAAGTGGCCGCAAAAGTGGTTCGCCATCGCCATCACGCGGTGAGCGAGATTGAGCGCGGCAGGGTCGGACCAGGATTGCGCGGCCGTCATCAGCGCGTGCGCCTGATCCAGGGCTGCTGAATACTCGCCGCGGAACATGTCGTGCGTGCACCGCCCCCAACGGGCTTGCAGTTCCAGAACGGGGATCTTGACGGCAAGCGCGCCGGCCAGGGCCTCGTCGGCGGCGGCACCCAGCTCCGGTGTGGACCTGCCGGTGTGGAGCAAGGCGCTGACCAGGGCCGTGTTCAGCCAGGTCGCTGTTTCCGTGTCGCGCGCGGGTTGCCGGTCGACCAGCGCCAGCGCTGCGGAGACCCGGTCGCGGTATTCCACGACTTGGGCCAGGTGAAACCACAGTGGCGCGGAGGCCGTCACCAACGAGGCGGCCATCTTCGCGTCGGGCTGCTGCGTCAGGCAGACTTCGAGCGCGAAGCGCACGTCGTCCAGGCGGTGCGCGTAACGGTCGGCCCAGGCCTGCTCGGTCAGGTCCGAGAGTTCGGCCGCCGCAGCCTTCATGAGGTCGCGCATGAGCACTGCATGGCGCCGCAGCAATGCCGGGCGTTCATCGCTCTGCGCGAGAAGCGCGGCGGCATAGCTTCGCGTCGTGTCCAGCAGCCGGTAGGGCGCGACGGCATCGTTGCTGTCGAAGAAGACCAGCGACTTGTTGACCAGCGAGATCAGTGCGTCGAACGCGACCTCGGTGTCCATGCCGCCGGCGCTCACGCCGAGCGCGGATTCGACATCGAAACGGCCGCGGAACACCGACAGCCAGCGAAAGAGCCGCAGTTCCGTATCGCTCAGCAACGCGATGCTCCAGTCCAGCGCCGCGGCCAGCGTTCGGTGCCGCGCGAGCGCGGCACGGCTGAAGGCATAGAGACGCATGTGGTCGTCCAGCCTGCGCGCCAGATCGGCGACCGGCTGGACACCCAGGCGCGCGGCCACCAGTTCGATGGCCAGGGGAATACCGTCGATCTGCCTGGCTATCTGTGCCAGCAGAGGGCCATGCGATTCGTCGAACGCACCCGCGCCCGCGGCCTTGGCCCGCTCTACAAGCAGTTCGACGGATGGCCAGTGCAGCGCCTGGGTGAGCGAGATCTGCGCGGTGTCCGGGATCGCCAGCGTCGGCAGGCGGAAGACATACTCGCCCGCCACGCGAAGCGCCTCGCGGCTGGTCGCGAGGATGCGCAGGCCGGGCAGCACGGAAAGCAAGCCGTCGATCGGCAGCGCCAGGGAATCCACCATGTGCTCGCAGTTGTCGATCAACAGGAGTACGGCGCGCCCCTTCAGGCGCTGCGTGATGGCCTCGGCGATGTTGGGCAGGTCGGCGGGGACCCCCACGGCGCGCGCCAATGTGCCGAGCACGTGATCTTGGGAAATCAGCGACGACAGATCGATGAAGGCGATCTCGGTGCCGTACCTGTGCTGATGGTTCTCCGCCACGTGGATCGCGAGCCGGGTCTTGCCGATGCCGCCGGTGCCTACGATCGAGACCAGCCGATGGGTTTCGAGCGATTCGAAAACGCTCGCCACATCAGCTTCGCGACCGACAAGCTCAGTCAACCGAACCGGCAGCGGAGTGAAACCGGGATCGGGCAGCGGTGCCACGGGCTTGG
Organism: Variovorax sp. RKNM96; assembly: GCF_017161115.1. Lineage (GTDB taxonomy): Bacteria > Pseudomonadota > Gammaproteobacteria > Burkholderiales > Burkholderiaceae_C > Variovorax. Next base: position 3,043,419 of record NZ_CP046508.1, read on the forward strand.
CCGAGATGCCGGTCGCCTCGCGCCGGACACGCCCATTGAAGCGGTAGCCGCGCAGCGGAACGTTGGAGATCCACTCCTTGCATTCGTCGCTCTCGCCCGGTTCTCCCAGCGCCTTGCGAAGCGTGGACATGTGGACGCGCACGCTGGCCTCTTCGACCACGACGCCGGCCCAGACCGCCGCGAGCAGGTCGTCCTTGCTCACGAATTCGCCGGCCCGCCTGATCAGTTGCAGCAGCAGATCGAAAGAGCGTGGCCCGAGCCGCATGGCCTTGCCGGCCCGCTCGAGTCGGCGCTGCGCCTCCCAGAGAACGAAAACGCCGAAGTACCACCGGACTTCCGCCGGCGCCAGGTCAGGTGGCTCCTCGGGCTGCATTTGCATGATCGGGTCTGCGTACGGGCCGACTCACGTCGCCGCGAGCGGCGCAAGGTGGTTGACTGGGAATGCGGGTCGGGTCGACGGTTTTCATGGGCAGAAACTCGAGTATCTATTTGATCGTAGCCGGAGGCTGCGCGACATCAGGCTAGGCCCTGCTGCCCATGGGTCATAGGATCATGCAGCCCGAAGCCGCCGCCGAGATTCGGCACCGCTTCCCCTCGAGGTCCGCCTGGCAGCCGCCCGCTATCGCAGCGTTTTCAGGTACCTGACGAGTTCCGCAACCTCGCCCGGATCGGGAACGCCCGCAAAAGGCATGCGGTTGCCCGGCACGGCTTGCTGCGGATCGCTCAGGAACGCCGCCAGTGAGTTGTCGTCCCAAATGATCTGTGCGTTCTTCATGGCTCGGCTGTAGCCAAACCCTGGCGACGAGCCGGCCTTTCGGCCCACGACGCCGGCGAGTGACGGCCCGATGGCGGCCGCGCCTTGCGCCGTATGGCATGCCGCGCAGGTTGTCCACGTCTTGGGCGGCTGCACGTTCGACTGACCATGCGCCAGGTTCACGAAAGCTGCAGCGCAGGCGGTGGCAAGGAGTGTTCGCATTGCAGTCCCCTCAAAGCATGCGCGGTTGCTTTGCATAGCGCACCAGGTCATCGCCCAGGCGCAGTGCCATTGCCGCGAGCGGACCCGTGGGGTTGTATCCCGCGTTGTGCGCATAGACCGACGCGCCGACCACGAAGAGGTTCGGCGCATCCCAGTGCTGAAGCCGCGGCGACACCACGCTCGTTGCCGGATCGGCGCCCATGATCGTTCCGCCCGTGGTGTGCGTTGTCTGGTACTGGCGCGCATCGAAGTCGCCTCGCCGGGGTTGGGGCGCGCCGACCGTCGTGGCACCCATGGCGCGCGCAATGCCAGCGGCCTTGTTCGTGACGTACTCGCTCATCCTGTGGTCGTTTTCGTGAAAGTTGAAGGTCATGCGCAACAGCGGCGAACCGTAGGCATCGCGGTACGTCGGATCGAGGTCGAGGTAGTTCTGACTGTGCGGGTAGTTGCTGCCGTGCACCGCGACGTTGAAGGCGTGCGCGTACCAGTCGGCGTTGGCCTGCTTCCACGCCGATCCCCAGCGCGGCGTTCCGGCCGGATGGAGCCGGGCATTGATGGGCCGGCCATTCGTCACGTTCGAGTAGATATAGCCGCCGCCGAAGAAGCCGAGCCCTGCATGGTCGAAGTTGTCGCCGTTGAACTCGTCCACCACCATCTGCGAGGCGCCCGAGGCCATGAACGGATTGATGAAGCGGTCCTTGAAGAACACCGGTACCGACGACATCACCTGGTAGCAGAAGTTCTTGCCAACCACGCCCTTGCCCGTCTTCGGGTCATAAGGGCGGCCGATGCCGCTCGTGAGCAGCAGCTTGGTGTTGGTCATGGTGAAGCCGGACAGCACAACGACATCGGCCGGCTGCTCGTACGTTTGTGCGGTCTGCAGATCGATGAACTGCACGGCCGTCACGCGCTTGGCGTGCTTGTCGTAGACGAGCCCGGTCACCTGCGAGTGAAGTCGAATCTCGAAATTGCGCTGCTTCTGCAGCAAGGGATACAGCAGCACCGCCGGACTGGCCTTGGCATTGGCCTCGCAGAGAAAGCGCTCGCAGTGGCCGCAGTACTGGCACGGTGCGAGGCTCGCGCCATCGGGATTGGTGTAGGCGCGCGGAGAGTTGGCCGCGGGCAGCGGGAATGGCTTGTAGCCGAGGCTTTGTGCGGCGGCCTTGAAGATGCGGCCCGACTCGAGGATCTCGAGCGGCGGCTGCGGAAAGTCGCGTTGTCGGGGCGCCTCGAAAGGGTTGCCGCCGTCGATCACTCGTCCGCCGACATTGCCGGCCTGGCCCGCAATGCCGAAGAGCTGCTCGAACAAGTCGTGGTACGGCTCCATCTCGGCGTAGCTGATGCCCCAGTCCTGCACCGTCATCTCGCGCGGAATCGCGGCTTTGCCGTAACGGGATTCGAGGCGTGTGCGCAAGGCCGGGTCGTATTCGGCCCAACGCCAGGTCTGGCCGTTCCAGTGGTTCGCCGCGCCGCCCATGCCTTCGCCGGGGAGGAAGGCTTCCATGCGGCGCACGGGCAAGGCGCTCTCGCTGGTGGCATGACGCAGGGTGTACGTCTCGTTCGCCCAGTTCTGCACCAGGCCGTTGCGCACGCCCCAGCGCAGCTCGTCGCGTTGGTTGGGCAGCGTGGCGGCAGCACTGCCGGCGAGATCGCCACCGCGCTCGAGCACCAGCACGTCGATGCCGGAGTTCATCATCTGCCGCGCCGCCAGGCCCGCGGTGAGGCCGCCGCCGACGAAGACGACGGCGCGTTTGGGAAGTTTGTGAGTCATGGGGATGGATGGGTGGGGGCCTTCAGCTGAAGTCCTCGATCGATTGCGGCTTGGCCGCGCCGGGGAAGGGCAGGCCGCGGAACTGGACCACGTTGCGCCCGTGAAAGGCGGGAAGGCCGGGGAAGCCCATGGCGCGCCAGAAGGCCTTGTCGCGGTTGCCGCCGTACATCGGGTCGGCAAAGCAAGCCTGAACGAACAGCGGATAGAAAAAGTCGTTGAACCACGCACCGAGCGCATAGCGTTCGTCGTCCATGCGACCGGCAGCGACCTCTTGCAGCAGGGCGTCGAGCGGGGCGGCTTCGAACTGCTCGATGGCCTTGCCCGTACGTTGCTGGGCTTCGCGACGCAGCACCGCGAGGCCAGCCTTGAAGTGCTGCTCGGGGAGAGGGGCGACTGGTAGCCGTGTTGCGGCTTGCCGGGGCGCCAGGGGCCCTGCCGGTAGAGCTGGTCGCCGCGCCCCCAGCCGCCGGCCAGCTGGCGATCGATGTACAGATGCAAGCCGCAATCGACCCCGTTCGGTGTCATTGCATCGGCCGGGCACATCACGTTGACGAGGGCCTCGACGCAGGCGGCCTCCTGCGGGCCCAGCGACAGGTACGCCGAAGAGGGGGCATTGCCGGTGGGGCGGGCTGCGGCGTCCTGCGCCGAGGCGAGGGGGCTGGCGAGGCCGCCCAGCAGTGCGGGCGCCGCGAGCGCTGCGACGCTGGAAGCGCCGCCGATCTGGCGCAGGAAGAGACGCCGCGCAGGCGGCTCTCGGTCATTCAGGGACATGGAGGTCTTTCTTCGAGGGGCAAAGTTCGTGCGATGAGGAAAAGGAGTTCGTGCGGCATGCATCCATCGCTGCCAAATCTAGGTTTCGGCAGGTCGATGCGGTAGCCCTGCCGAGCGAAACGCCGCAGTGAGCCAACGGCATCAATGCCGGCGCAACACCACTTCAGTTCGATCGACAGCGCGCTCCGGAAACGCACGGCTGCGCCACCCGCAACACGGCGAGAAAGAACTCGAAGCAAAGGAGAGTCGGGCGCTGGATCTGCGAGGCGCAGGCGCAGCCACCAATGGCGAGGGAGGGCTGCGCTCCCAAGTCGTCGTCGCAACCGGACGCGAAGAAGGCCGCGCCACTGTGTGGAAACAGCAAGCAGGCGCAGACACCGCCAGAGGCGGTGTCGCTTGCCGCGAGGGCTTTAGGAGAGGTTCGCCTTGTCCAGGCCGAAGGCCTTGTCGGACGATCCGGGCACGGTCTGGAACGCGACGTTCACTCGGTTCCATGCATTGATGGCCATGACGCTGAAGGTCAGGTCCGAGAGTTCCTTTTCCGACAGTTGCGTGCGCACGCGCTCGTAGATGTCGTCGGGCACGCCTTGCTCGGGCAGCCTGGTCAGCACTTCGGTCCAGGCCAGGGCTGCGCGCTCGCGGGGAACGAACAGCGTCGATTCACGCCATGCAGCCAAGTGGTGAATGCGCAGTTCGCGCTCGCCATGGATCTTGGCTTCCTTGATGTGCATGTCGAGGCAGAACGCGCAGCCGTTGATCTGCGACGCGCGGATCGTGACCAGGTCTCGAATCGTTTGCTCGATGGTGCCGTTGTCCACGAGCGTGCTGAACTCAATCAGCTTCTTGAAGAGTTCGGGCGATTGCTTGATGTAGTTGAGGCGATGGGTCATGTGTGGCTCCGACCTCAGTGCGGCTGAGGTACCCGTTTGCGAAGACTGCGAGAGAAAGAAAAATTGGCATCGACGATGCGGCGCCCGAGAAGGCCCGCGGCCTGCTCGGGCGTCGCAGACTGCGTTCAGTAGTCCCAGATGATCGGAACCCAGCGAAAGATCTCGCCGTCGATCGCCACCCGGCCGATGGAGGGGAAAGGCAGGTGGGCGGCCACCAGCAATCCGCGGGTCTGCGCCAGTTCGCGGAAAAGGCCGATGCGAACGTCGGTCGCTTTCTCGGGGTCGTGCTCGAAACCGTTGTGCCAGTCGGGGTGGTCGAATGCGACCGGGAACATGGCATCGCCGGCGAACATCAGGCGCTCGCCGCCCGACACGAGGTCGACCACGCTGTGCCCCGGGGTGTGGCCGCCGGTGAGACGGACCACCACACCTGGCGCCACCTCGCGTCGCTCCTCGAAGATCTGCAGCTGGTCACGGTATTCGTTGTAGAAGCTCTTGGCGGTCGAGCGGAGCACCTCCGGCACGGGTTTCGGCATCACCGTCTGGGAGAAGTCGGGCGAGATCCAGAAATCGACTTCGGCCTTGGCCACGTGGATGCGCACGTCGGGGCGCAGGCGTTCCTTGATACCGGGAACGAGCAACCCGCCCACGTGGTCCATGTGCATGTGGGTGATGATCACGTCGGTCACGGATTCGAGCTCAATGCCGGCCGCGGCCAAGCGCTGGGGAAACTGCCCCGCGCGCGGGAAGCCCGGGAACTGGCCGCCCAGCCCCGCGTCGATGAGGATGGTCTGGTCGCCGCTGCGGGCCACCATCACGTTCAGCGGCCAGTCGTACTTGTCGGGCGGCATGAACATCTGGTCCAGCCAGCTTGCCAGGTCTGCCGGGTCGGCGTTGGTGGCCATCGTCGAGGTGGGCAGCGGCAGCACGCCGTCGCTGACCACCAGCGCGTCGATATCGCCGATGCGCAGCGCGTAACGCGAGGGCACCGGATCTTTAGGCTTCTCGCTCGTGGGTTGCAAGGTGTCATCTGTGGGGGACATGGCGGAATCTCCAAAAGGGCGGCCCGATTGCGCGGGCCTAACCTGCCAGGCGACTGGCAGCAAGTTGCCGTTCAACACCGAAGGGTTGTCGGGCCCGGATCACGGCAGAAGGCCGCATGCCGTTGATCGTAGGGAGGGGGTGCACGCGCCGGTAGGCCCGTGAACGGACGCACAGTGGTGCCTGATACGCACCAAACACATGGACCGTTGATGGGTGGTGACAGGCTTGTGTCACCCGGTGCAAGGCAAGACCTGGGGAAGTCGCGTTGACTGTGGACAAGTCAACGCGCGCAGGCCGACGGTCTTTTAATTTCCTTCACAGCAGGGACCTACCAGTCATGCTGCGTACGGCAATCAGTCTTCGACCAGCCCAAGAAAATCCTTCGAGCGCTGGCTCGCGGTGGGTCCGAAGAGCTGATCGGGCGAGGCGTCTTCCACACGCTATTTCAACGCCGAAATCTCCCGACTCTTGATGAGCCTGGAGCGCAGGATGTTCCGGCTGATCCCCAGCAGCCTGGCCGCCTGTACCTGGTTGCGGTGGCAGAACTCGAAGGCGGTGCGCATCACGGTGTCTTCGATCAGTTCGAACATCTGCTCATGAGGCTCGTTGAACAAATCGCGCAGCACCGTCTCCAGCGCCTGCTGCGGCGTGGCGTGCGCAACAGGAGCCTCGCTCTCGACCGGACGCCTCTGGATGTTCAGCGAGGACAGGTGCAGGTGCTCCGCGCCCAGCACGCCGTGCTGGCAGATCAGGAGCGCGTGGTGGATCACGTTCTCCAGCTCGCGGATGTTGCCGGGCCAGCCGTGCTCGGAGAGCTTCTGCTCGGCGCTCGCGTCGAGGCGCACCGCGCCGTAGCCCAGCCGCTGGCGGTACTCCTCGATGAAATGCCGCGCCAGCGGAAGAATGTCGCCGGGTCGCTCGCGCAATGTGGGGAGCGCAAGGTGCACCACGTGCAGCCGGTAGAACAGGTCTTCACGGAAGTGGCCGGCGGCCACCGCGTCCTGCAGCCGCACATTGGTCGCGGCCACCACGCGCACGTCGATCGGCACGCTCTTGCGCGAACCCAGGCGCACCACCTCGCGCTCCTGCAGCACGCGCAGGAGCTTGACCTGGATCGACAGCGGCAGGTCGCCGATTTCGTCCAGGAACAGCGTGCCGCCGTTGGCGGCCTCGAACCAGCCCGTCTTGGCCGAGAACGCGCCGGTGAACGCGCCTTTCTCGTGGCCGAAGAGCTCGCTCTCGACCAGGCTTTCCGAAAAGGCGCCGCAGTTCACCGCCACGAAGGGCTTGCCGCTGCGGCGGCTGAGGTCGTGCACATGCCGTGCGATCAATTCCTTGCCCGTGCCGGTCTCGCCGATGATGAGCACGTTGGCGTCGCTGGGTGCCACCATGCGGATGCGCTCGAGCAGCGCGGCCGAGCGCGGGTCCTGGAACACCTGCGCGGTGGCGCGGATCGAGGTGGTGAGCTTGCGCGGGTTGGGGAGCGTGAGAAGGGTGGACAGGGGAGGCGCATCCCAGTCCTCGTCCGATGCGGGGGAGGCATCGGCCGGCGGCAGCACAGCGAGAGGGCGGGTATAGGCGGTCATGAGTAGAAAGTCGGTACGGGGAATTGCTGCTTGAGGGCCCATTCGCCGATCTCGCGCAGCTTGTAGGCCACCGGGTCGTGCAGGGTCTGGGTGCGCAGGTTGCGCCAGTGGCGGTCCAGGCGCAGGCCGCCGTGGGTGGCGCGCGCGCCGGCCACGTCGAACATGCGCGTACAGATGTCCAGCCCCGTGTTCGTCGCCGCGACCTTCGCGGTGGCCACGGCCACCGCGACGTCGCCGCGCTCGGTCTCGGTCAGCGCGGGGCCGCGCCGCCAGGCTGCATCGAGCCGGTCGGCCGCGCGGTCGGCCAGCACCCGCACGCTCTCCAGGCCGACCCAGAAGTCGCCGTAGTGGCCGAGCACGTAAGGGTCTTCATGCATCTGCGCCACATGGGCCGCATGCCATGGGCGCGACTCGTGCAGCGTGTAGTGCCGCGCATCGTTGAAGGCCGCCTCGGCGATGCCCAGGTAGATGTTGGCCAGCACGAGCTGCGACACCAGCGGCCGAAGACATGCGAAAGGCGTCGACAGCGGCCCCGGGTCGGCCAGCACCTCGTGCTGCTCCACGCGCACCTTCTCGAAGGTCACGCTGCCGCTGTCGGTCTGGCGCTGGCCGATATTGTTCCAGTCGGGCGCGACGAAGATGCCCGAGCGGCCGGTGGGCACCGCCGCGACGATGAAGGCGCCGCTGCCCGCCTCGCGCGCCGAGGCGATCAGCATCTCGGAGTCGAGTGCGCCCGAGCAGAAGCTCTTCTGCCCAGTGAACTCGCGCCAGCCCTCGCGTGCGCTCGCCACCGTGCGGTCGTCCAGCGGGTTGAGCGCGTTGCCCCAGAACCAGCGTCGGCGCGCGGTCTGCTCGAACCACGGCTGCCATTGCGCGGGCCGTGCGAACAGGCGCACCGTGGCCAGCATGAGGTGATGGAAACCGAAGACATGCGCGATCGAGCTGTCGGCCTGTGCGAGCAGGCGCACGACATCGAGCGTCTCGCGCCAGTCCGCGCCGCCGCCGCCGAACTCGTGCGGAATGCTCAGGGCCAGCAGGCCGCTTTCGCGCAGGGCATCGCGCTCGGCCTTTGGCGTGCCGCCGCGCTCGTCGCGCTCGACCGCGGTGGCCGCGAAGCGCTGCATGAGATCGCGTGCGGTGTCGCGTGGAGATTCATCAGCAACCGGAATGGAAAGAACGGAACTCACACACAAGTCCTTGGTGATCGGCAGGCAGCACGGTTGCTGCGCCAGCAGCATGTTCGCGGCGAAGCAGTGGCCGACCAACGATGCGATCCGTATATCGATCCTTGCTTTGCTTCCATGGCAGCAGCACGCGCGGACCGATGCGCCGCGTGCAGCAGATGTGGTGCTCGGCTGCTGCTCCAGCAGCAGAAATCGCGCGCTTTGGCGCGTTCTTGCAGGCAGGGCGACTGGCACGCTAACTGCTGAACTGCCGCATGCAACTTTTCTGGTTCCTCCCCACGCACGGCGACAGCCGCTACCTCGGCACCTCGCGCGGCGCGCGCACGGTGAGCCATCGATACCTGCGGCAGGTGGCGCAGGCCGCCGACGAACTGGGCTACGAAGGCGTGCTGATCCCTACCGGGCGCTCGTGCGAAGACTCGTGGGTGGTCGCCTCGTCGCTCGCGGCGCAGACCGAGCGGCTCAAGTTCCTGGTCGCGATCCGCCCCGGCATCATTTCGCCGACGGTCTCGGCGCGGCAGGCTGCAACGCTCGATCGCTTTTCCGACGGCCGCCTGCTCATCAACGTGGTGACCGGCGGCGATCCCGACGAGCAGCATGGCGACGGCAGCTTCCTCACGCATGCCGAGCGCTATGAGGTGACGGACGAATTCCTGCGCATCTGGCGCGGCGTGGCCGCTGGCGAGACGGTCAACTTCTCGGGCAAGCACCTGCGCGTGGAGAACGCAAAGACGCTCTATCCGCCGGTGCAGAAGCCGTACCCGCCGTTGTGGTTCGGCGGCTCGTCGGACGCGGCCATCGAACTTGCAGGCGAGCAGGTCGACGTGTACCTCACCTGGGGCGAGCCGCCAGCGGACGTGGCCGACAAGATCGCGAAGGCGCGCGCCGCCGCAGCGAAACATGGCCGCACGCTGCGCTTCGGCATCCGGCTGCATGTGATCGTGCGCGAGACCAGCGAGGCGGCATGGCGCGCGGCGGACGAACTCATCTCCTATGTGACCGACGACACCATCGCCGCCGCGCAGAAAGCCTTCTCGCGCTTCGACTCGGTGGGGCAGCAGCGCATGGCCGCGCTGCATGGCGGGCGGCGCGACAAGCTCGAGGTGTCGCCCAACCTGTGGGCCGGCGTGGGCCTGGTGCGCGGCGGCGCGGGCACGGCGCTCGTGGGCAGCCCCGAGGAGGTGGCGGCGCGCATCAAGGAATACGCGGCGCTCGGCGTGGAGACCTTCATCTTCTCGGGCTATCCGCATCTGGAAGAGGCATACCGCGTGGCCGAACTGCTGTTCCCGTTGCTGCCGCTCGACCATGTGCGCCCGGCGGGGCAGGCGAACATCACCGGGCCTTTTGGCGAAGTCATTGCCAACGACATCGTGCCGCCTTCGTCGACGGTCACAGTGCGCGAGAAGGCTGCTGCATGAAGCATTTCTCCGCGGAGGCCGGCGACAAAGTCGTGCCCTGGCATGCCACGGTACAGCGCATCACGGAGGCACTGGCAGAGACCGCTCTCGAACGAGACCAGCGCGGCGGCACGCCCAAGGCCGAGCGCGATCTGCTGCGGGGCAGCGGCCTGCTGATGCTCAGCGTGCCGGCCGAGTTCGGCGGCCTCGGCGCGAGCTGGCAGCAGACGCTCGATGTGGTGCGCGGCTTTGCGCGCGTCGACAGCTCGGTGGCGCACCTGTTCGCTTTCCATCACCTGCTGCTCGCGACCACGCAGCTCTTCGCGCAGCGCGCGCAGTGGCAGCCGTGGATCGAGCAGACCCGCGCGCAGCGCTGGTTCTGGGGCAATGCGCTGAACCCGCTGGACAAGTCCACGCGCGCGGAAGCGGTCGATGGCGGCTACGTGTTCTCCGGCCGCAAGAGCTTCTGCTCGGGCGCGAGCGACTCCGACATGCTGCTCGCGTCTGCCCTCGATGCGAACGACCGGCTGCTGATCGGCGTCGTGCCCACGCAGCGCGCGGGCATCGCGGTGCAGGGCGACTGGGACAACATGGGCCAGCGCCAGACCGACAGCGGCAGCGTGCTGTTCGACAACGTGCGGGTCGACGTGGGTGAACTGCTGCTCGACCCCGGCCCGCTCTCGACGCCGTTCGCCTGCCTGCGTCCGCTGCTGGCGCAATTGATCCTCGCGAACATCTACCTTGGGCTGGGCGAGGGCGCGCTCGAAGAGGCGAAGTCCTTCACGCTGCAGCAAGGCCGCCCCTGGCTGTTCTCGACGGCCTCGTCCGCGAACGAAGACCCCTATGTGCTCACGCACTACGGCGATTTCTGGCTCGCGCTCCACGGCGCCCGCGTGCTGCTCGACCAGGCGGCCGCGGCCTTCGACCAGGCGTGGCTGCGCGGCACTTCGCTCGACGAGCACGAGCGCGGACAGGTGGCCGTCACCGTGGCCGCATCCAAGGTCGCGAGCACGCGCGCGAGCCTCGAGGTGGCGCATCGCATGTTCGAAGTGACGGGCGCACGCGCCACCACCGCGGCGCTGCGGCTGGACCGCTACTGGCGCAACCTGCGCGTGCACACGCTGCACGATCCGGTCGACTACAAGCTGCGCGAGCTCGGCGACTGGGCGCTCAATGCGCGCGTGCCGCAACCCAGTTTCTATTCCTGAACTTCCGCGTCCGATGCAACGGGCCTGCGACCTCGCGTTGCAGGCCCGTTGTGCTTTCAGGTGGGCACCTCGCGCTGCTGCAGGGGAAACAGTTTTCGCATCGGTTTGCTGCCAGGCGTTCATTCGGTGGCTGCATACCGATCTGCTTCGAACAACTATGACGGCAGAGCTGCTGGCCCATCAGCAACCCACCCGCAGCCTGCTGCCGATTCAGCATGCGAGCGGGCAGCCATTTCGTTCTAACTCGTTGATTCATAAGGAAAAAGATGATGGCACGCCATTCGCTTATATCCAGTGCGCCGCGAATGGGTCGCAGCTTCCAAACAGAGGTCATATCAACATGAGTCGAAAACTGAAAGTCGTTGCCGTCTCCGGCAGCCTGCAACGTCCCTCGCGCACGCTGGTGCTGGTCGATCAACTGCTGGCCGCGCTCGGCAACGAGGTCGCCATCGACGCACGCGTGATCTCGCTCGGCGAGATCGGCCCGCAGTTCGCCGGCGTGCTCTATCGCAACCAGTTGCCCGCGGCGGTCGAAGAGAGCATCGCGGCCATCGAGTCCGCCGACCTGCTGCTGGTGGCGAGCCCGGTGTATCGCGGCTCGTATACGGGGCTCTTCAAGCACCTGTTCGACTTCGTTCATCACGAAGCACTGACCGACAAGCCCGTGCTGCTCGCGGCCACCGGCGGCAGCGATCGGCATGCACTGGTCATCGACCACCAGCTGCGCCCGCTCTTCAGCTTCTTCCAGGCGCGCACGCTGCCCATCGGCGTCTACGCGGTGGAGAAGGACTTCGAGGGCTACGAGATCGCCAACCCGGCCCTGCGCGAACGCATCGCGCTGGCCGTGGCGCGCGCCGTGCCGCAACTGCGCGATGCCTCGCCCGCCGCTGCACCCGTCATCCGCAAGCCCGCGCCCGTGGCGCTGGCCGCCTGAAGCCCATTCGACCTTTACAGAGAGAGCCTTGCCATGAGCCAAACGCCTTCCACCACCGCCCCCGTCAAGTTCGCCTACTGGGTGCCCAACGTCAGCGGCGGTCTCGTGGTCAGCACGATCGAGCAGCGCACCGACTGGAGCCTCGAATACAACCAGCGCCTCGCGCTCGCGGCCGAGAAGGCCGGCTTCGAATATGCGCTGAGCCAGATCCGCTTCACCGCGGGCTATGGCGCGGAGTACCAGCATGAGTCGGTGTCGTTCAGCCAGGCGCTGCTGCATGCGACCACCAAGCTCAAGGTGTTGGCTGCGATCCTGCCGGGCCCGTGGAACCCGGCCGTGGTGGCCAAGCAGATCGCCACCATCGACCACATCTCCAACGGCCGCATCGGCATCAACGTGGTGAGCGGCTGGTTCAAGGGCGAGTTCCAGGCCATCGGCGAGCCGTGGCTGGAGCACGATGAGCGCTACCGCCGCTCCAACGAATTCATCCGCGCGCTCAAGGGCATCTGGACGCAGGACAACTTCACCTTCAAGGGCGATTTCTACCGCTTCAGCGACTACACGCTGAGCCCGAAGCCGGTGCAGAAGCCGCACCCCGAAATCTTCCAGGGCGGCAGCTCGCGCGCCGCGCGCGACAACGCGGCCAGCGTGTCGGATTGGTACTTCACCAACGGCAACACGCCCGAGGGCCTGAAGCTGCAGATCGACGACATCCAGGCCAAGGCCGCGCAGAACGGGCACACGGTGCGCATCGGCGTGAACGCGTTCGTCATCGCCCGCGACACCGAGGAAGAAGCCAAGGCGGTGCTGGCCGACATCATCAAGCACGCCCACGTCGAGGCGGTGCATGCCTTCGGCGATGCAGCCAAGCAGGCCGGCAAGTCGTCGCCCGAGGGCGAGGGCAACTGGGCCAAGTCCACCTTCGAAGACCTCGTGCAATACAACGACGGCTTCCGCACCAACCTCATCGGCACGCCGCAACAGATTGCCGAACGCATCGTGGCGCTCAAGGCCATCGGCGTGGACCTGATCCTCACCGGCTTCCTGCACTTCATCGAAGAGGTGGAGTATTTCGGCGAGAAGGTGCTGCCGCTGGTGCGCAAGCTCGAAGCCGAGCAGGGCGCGAATGCCGGCAAGCACAGCAAGCCGGCGCTGGAAGCCGTGGCGTGAGCCTCGCGATGCCCGATCTTTTCTTCGAGGCGGGGCCGGTCTCGCTCGGTGTCGATCCGGTGGCCTTCATGCCGGCGGGACGCGCGGCACCGGCCGGAGAAGACACGGGCACGTCGGCCGTGCTGCGGCTGGAAGGCATCGACCTGTCCTTCGGCGGCGTCACCGCGCTGTCGGGCGTGGACCTGTCGATCGCCAAGGGAGAGATCCGCGCCGTCATCGGCCCGAACGGCGCGGGCAAGAGTTCGCTGGTCAATGTCATCAGCGGGCTGTACCGACCCGACCGCGGGCGCGTGTGGATCGGTGGGCGCAGCTTCGGCCATGTGCCGACGGCGCGGCTGGCCCGGCTGGGCATCGCGCGCACCTTCCAGAACCTCGCGCTCTTCAAGGGCCTGAGCGTGCGCGACAACATCGTGCTGGGCCGCGTCGATGCGGCGCGCTCCACCTTCATCGAACAACTCATTGGCCTCGGCCGCGCACGGCGTGAACGCGAAGATGCGCGCGCGCGGGCCGACGCGATCATCGGTTTTCTCGGGCTGGGCGCCGTGAGCGAGCGGCTGGCCGGCACGCTGGCCTATGGGCTGCAGAAGCGTGTCGAGCTGGCGCGTGCGCTGGTCGCGGCGCCGCAACTGCTGCTGCTCGACGAGCCGATGGCCGGCATGACCGTCACCGAGAAAAGCGAGCTGGTGCACTTCGTGCGCGCCGCGCGCGACGAATTCGGCACCACCATCCTCCTGATCGAGCATGACATCGGCGTGGTGCTGGGCCTGTCGGATCGCGTGGCCGTGCTCGACCACGGCATCAAGATCGCCGACGGCACGCCGGCCGAGGTGCGCAGCGATCCGGTGGTGATCGACGCCTACCTGGGCGTGGCCCACGACAACGAAGCGGAGCAGGGCTGATGGACGCCTCGGATCTGAGCTTCTTCGCCGAGGTGCTCATCGGCGGCCTGCTTTCGGGCGTGATGTATTCGCTCGTGGCCATCGGCTTCGTGCTGATCTACAAGACATCGGGCGTGCTCAACTTCGCGCAGGGCGCGCAGCTGCTGTTCGCCGCACTCACCTTCGTGAGCCTGGTGGAACGCGGCGTGCCTTTTGCACTGGCATTGCTGCTCACATTCGCACTGATGGTGCTGCTGGGTCTCGCCATCGAGCGCACCGTGCTGCGTCCGCTGGTGAACCAGCCGCCGATCACGCTGTTCATGGCGACGCTGGGCCTCTCGTACGTGATCGAAGGCGTGGCGCAGCTCGTGTGGGGCACGCAGGTGCATGCGCTGGAACTGGGCATCGCGGACGAGCCGCTGCAGTTCCTCGGCATCATGGTCTCGACCTTCGACCTGTTCGCCGCCGCGACGGCCGGCGTGATGGTCGCGCTGCTCTCGGCCTTCTTCCGCTACACCCGCGTGGGCCTCGCATTCCGTGCGGTTGCGGACGACACCTATGCAGCGATTGCGGTGGGCCTGCGCCTGCCGCGCATCTGGGCCACGGTGTGGGCCACGGCCGGCGTCATCGCGCTGGTCGCCGGACTGCTGTGGGGCGCGCGGCTGGGCGTGCAGTTCTCGCTCTCGCTGGTGGTGCTCAAGGCGCTGCCGGTGCTGGTGCTCGGCGGCTTCGATTCGATCCTGGGCGCCATCGTCGGCGGGCTGGTGATCGGCGCGCTCGAGAAGCTGGCCGAGGTGTACATCGGGCCCTTCGTGGGCGGTGGCATCGAGAGCTGGTTTGCGTACGTGGTGGCGCTGGCTTTCCTGCTGATCCGGCCGAGCGGGCTGTTCGGGCAGAAGCTCGTCGAAAGGGCCTGAGCGATGAGTGCTGTCGCCTTGCCCCGGACCTTGCCTGCGTGGACCTGGCCGCTTGCCGTGCTGGTCATCGCCTTCGGCGTCGTGCCGTTCGTCGCTTCCGGCTATGTGTTCGACGCGCTGCTGATCCCGTTCCTCGCGCTGTCGCTCGCGGCAGTGGGGCTCAACCTGCTGACGGGCTACGCAGGCCAGTTGTCGCTGGGCACCGCGGCCTTCATGGCGGTCGGTGCCTTCGCTGCCTACAACTTCAACCTGCGCGTGGAGGGGCTTCCACTGCTCGTGAGCATCGGCCTCGCGGGGCTGGCCGCCACGGCCGTCGGCCTGGTGTTCGGCCTGCCGAGCCTGCGGCTGCGCGGCTTCTACCTCGCGGTGTCGACGCTGGCGGCGCAGTTCTTCGTGCAATGGGCGCTCACCAAGTTCAGCTGGTTCAGCAACGACAACGCCTCGGGCGTGATCGATGCGCCGTCGCTCGAAGTGGCCGGCATCGTGTTCGACACGCCGGTGGGCCGCTACATCTTCTCGCTGAGCATCGTCACCGTGCTGACGCTGCTGGCGTGGCGCCTCGTGCGTACGCAGACCGGCCACCACTTCATTGCCGTGCGCGACAACGAACTGGCCGCGCGCGTCATCGGCGTGCCGGTGCTGCGTACCAAGCTGCTGGCATTTGCGGTGTCGTCGTTCATCGTCGGCGTGGCGGGCGTGCTGTGGGGCTTCGTGTACCTGCGCACCGTGGAGCCCGCGGGCTTCAACCTCGATCGCTCGTTCCAGATCCTCTTCATCGTGATCATCGGCGGGCTCGCGACGATCCGCGGGGCCTTCTTCGGCGCGGCGCTGATCGTGGTGTTTCCGCTGCTGCTCTCGCGCGTCGGCAGCTTTCTCTTCGGCGGCTGGTTCGATTCGGGCGTGCTCGACATGAGCCAGCGCATCGTGTTGGGCGCACTGATCATTTTCTTTCTCGCGGTAGAGCCGCAGGGGCTGGTCGCCCTGTGGGACCGCGCGCGCAAGCGGCTTGCGCCGGCCTGAGCGCACGCCTTTTCTTTTTCCTTCGCATCCCAAGAACCTTCATCACCATGTCCTTCCTCAAGCACCTGAAAACCGCGGCCCTGGCCGCCACCCTGTCCGTGGCCGGCCTGCAGTTCGCGCACGCCGATGGCAACGAGCAGTTCTTCCCGCTGCAGAGCTACCGCGTCGGCCCGTATGCGGCCGGCGGCACGGGCTTCTTCGGCGGCTTCATCGACTACCTGAATCTCGTCAACACGCGCGACGGCGGCGTGGGCGGCGTCAAGCTGACCTGGGAAGAGGGCGAGACGCAATACGAAGTGGAGCGCGGCGTCGAGGTGTACGAGCGCCTGAAGCAACGCCCCGGCATCGCCACCTGGAACCCGCTGTCGGTCGGCATCGCCTATGCGCTCATCGATCGCGTGACGGCCGACAAGGTGCCGCTGCTCACCATCAACCACGGCCGCACCGACACCACCGACGGCCGCGTGTTCAAGTACATCTTTCCGCTGCTGCTCAATCCGTACAGCGAGACCTCGGGCATCGTGAACTACATCGCGGGCAAGGAGGGCGGCACCGACAAGCTCAAGGGCAAGAAGATCGTGGTGCTGTATCACGGCTCGCCCTACGGCAAGGAGACCATTCCGGTCTACGAGCTGCTCGCCAAGAAGTACGGCTTCACGCTGCAGCAGATCGAGGTGCCGCACCCGGGCAACGAGCAGCAGTCGCAGTGGCTCACCATCCGCCGCGTGAAGCCCGACTACGTGGTGCTGCGCGGCTGGGGCGTGATGAACCCGGTGGCGCTCAAGACCGCGCAGAAGACGGGCTTTCCGGTCGATCACATCGTGGGCAACGTCTGGTCCAACTCCGAGGAAGACGTGATCCCCGCGGGCGATGCGGCCAAGGGCTACGTGGCCATCACCACGGTGGCGGCCGGCGCGCAGTACCCGGTGCTGCAGGACATCACCAAGGTCGTCTACGGCGCGGGCAAGGGCAACCTGCAGGACACCAAGCGCATCGGCAGCGTCTATCACAACCTGGGCGTGCTCAACGGCATCCTGAACGTGGAGGCCATCCGCATCGCGCAGGCGAAGTTCGGCAAGCGCACGCTCACCGGCGACGAGATCCGCTGGGGCCTGGAGAACCTGAAGATCGACGAGGCGCGCGCCGCCGCGCTCGGCGCCAAGGGCCTGTTCCACTCGATCAACGTGACCTGGGACAACCACGAAGGCGATGGCCGCGTGGCCTTCCAGCAGTGGGACGGCAGCAAGTGGAACGTGGTGTCCGACTGGATCGCGCCCGACTGGAAGCTGCTGCGCCCGATCATCGAGAAGTCTTCGCTGACCTATGCGAAAGAGAAGAACGTCAAGGTGCGCAAGAGCATCGACGACTGATCCGCACGTCCACACGCATCTGAAAGACCACGCCATGTCTGCTGTTCTCGAACCTTCCGCATCCGTAGCGACCGCCGCCAACGATCCCGTCCCCGGCCTGCCGCTGTCCGACACGCCCGCGCATGTGATCCGCGACGACGCCGAGGCCATTGCCGTGGCGCATGCGCTGGCCGCCAAGCTGATCGTCGGCGCCTCCGAGCGCGATCGTCTGCGTCGCTGGCCGGTCGAGGAGATCGACGCCTATTCACAGAGCGGCCTTTGGGCCATCAACGTGCCCAAGGCCTTCGGCGGCGCGGAGGTGTCGTATGCCACGCTGGCCGAGGTGATCGCGATCATCTCGGCGGCCGACCCGTCGCTCGGGCAGATCACGCAGAACCACCTGGGCTTTGTCGCCGCAGTGCGCACGGTGTCCGACGCGGCGCAGCAGAAACTCTTTTTTGCCGACTTCCTGCGCGGCGTGCGCTGGGGCAATGCGTTCTCGGAGTCGGGTTCGAAACGCGCGGCCGATTTCGAGACGCGCTTCACCGATGCAGGCGACCACGTGGTGGTGACCGGCAAGAAGTTCTATTCGACCGGCGCGCTGCTCGCGCACTATGTGCCCATCGTGGCCAACGACGAAGCGGGCAACACCTGGTATGTGGTGGCCGACCGCAATGCGCCGGGCCTCACGGTGATCGACGACTGGTCGGCCTTCGGCCAGCGCACCACGCTCAGCGGCACGGTGGTCATCGACCATGTGAAGGTGCCCAGGACGCACCTGATCCCGGCCTACAAGGGCTACGACACGCCTTCGGCCGACGGCGCGATCTTCCAGATCATCCAGGCAGCAGTCGACGTGGGCATTGCGCGCGGCACCATCGCGGAGACGGTCGATTTCATCCGCACCAAGACGCGCCCGTGGATCGACAGCCAGCGCGACCACGCATGGGAAGACCCGTATTCGATCCAGGCGGTGGGCGACCTGCAGATTCGCCTGCATGCGAGCGAAGCGCTGCTGGAGCGCGCGGGCCGCGCCATCGATCGCGCTGTCGCCGCACCCGGTGCCGACAGCGTGGCCGCGGCGCAGATCGCGACGGCCGAGGCCAAGGTTCTTTCCACCGAGATCGCCATCCTGGCGACCAACAAGCTGTTCGAGCTGGCGGGCACGCGCTCCACGCTGGGCCAGTACAACCTGGACCGCCACTGGCGCAACGCGCGCACGCACACGCTGCACGATCCCGTGCGCTGGAAGTACGCCATCGTGGGCAACTACTTCCTCAACGGCGTGAAGCCGCCGTTCCACGCGTGGAGCTGAGGTGACGGCTTCCCTGTTGCGCATCGAGGCCGTCGAGGCGGTGTACCAGCGCTCGATTGCCGCGCTGCACGGCGTGAGCCTGGAGGTGCGCGCCGGCGAGATCCATGCGCTGCTCGGTGCCAACGGCGCGGGCAAGTCGACCACGCTCAAGGCGGTGTCGAACCTGCTGCCGGCCGAGCGCGGACAGGTCACGGCCGGGCGCATCGTCTTCGATGGGCACGACACGGGCCGCACAAGCCCGGCCGATCTCGTGCGGCTCGGCCTGGTGCAGGTGCTGGAGGGGCGCCACTGCTTTCGCACGCTGACGGTGGAAGAGAACCTGCTGACCGGCGGGCTCGGCCGCAGCGCGCGGCGTTCGGAAACCGCCGAAGACCTCGCAAGGGTCTACGCGATCTTTCCGAAGCTCAAGGACAGGCGAAAGACCCCGGCCGGCCTCAGCTCCGGCGGCGAGCAGCAGATGACGGCCATTGGCCGCGCGCTGATGTCGCGGCCCCGGATGCTGGTGCTCGACGAACCTTCGATGGGCCTCGCGCCGCTGGTGGTGCGCGACATCTTCGAGCAGCTGCGGCGGCTTAACCGTGAGCAAGGCCTCTCGATCCTGGTTGCCGAGCAGAACTCCACCGTGGCGCTGCAATACGCCGACCGGGCGACCGTGCTCGATGCCGGCGCTGCCGTCTTGAGCGGCGATGCAGCGGCGCTGCGCCAGCGCGCCGACATCCAGTCTTTCTATTTCGGCGAAGGCGTTGTCGCTGCCGACGCCGAGGCTGACGTCCGCTCGAATCGGTAGAACAGATTGGGTTCGGACAGCAGATAGAGCCTGCCGTCGGGCCCCACGGCGACCCCCTCGGGCTGCGGCACCTTGCGCTGCAGGCCGGAGAACCCGCGCCACAGCGGCAGCATGCTGACCGGACGCCCGTCCGGCGCGTATTCCACGATCAGTGCCGACTCGTCGCTCAGCAGCAGCAGGTGTCCGGTCTCGTCATGCAGCGTGACCGAGGAAAGGTCGCTCATGAACAGCGAGGCCGCGCGCGAGGATTTCCATTCGCTGATGTCGATGTTGAAACCGGTGGAGGGCATGGCCGGGTCCAGCCCGGTGATCACCAGCACGCGCATCGGCAGCTTTTCGCGCACCACATACAGGCGCTTGTGCACGCCGTCCCACGAAATGCCCTCGAAGCTGCTGTTGTGCAGCTTGTCGATGCCGATGCCCAGGCTCGGCCGGCCGGCCACCGACACCCGCTGCGTATCGCGGCCGATCTGCACCCAGTACATGCGGTGGCTGTCCTCGTCCGAGATCACGTAGCTGTCGCCCTGCACGTAGGTGATGCCCTCGGGATCCTTCACCCCGTCGAGCGCGATGACGCGCAGCAGCCGGCCCTCGGTGGTGAGCTCCGCGATCTGCGGCGGGCGGTTGATGACGGTGAAGAGGGTGCCGGTTTCCGTGTTGAAGGTCAGGCCCGAGGCATTGCGGCTGAGGCCCTGGATCGGCACGCCCTCGACCGCCACCTTGTAGTCCGGGAGCCACAGCGAGGTGCCCGCCCACTGCGATGCGCCCAGTGTCGTGCTGAGCCAGTAGTAGCCGAGGGCCAGGACCTTGAAATACCAGACGAACAGCGCACCAAGGCCCAGGACGACGGCGTAGAGAAGGGACTTGCGGGGACTCGGACGGGGCATGCGACCGAGTCTAGGGGCTGCCGCCGAAGGGCGATGCTTCAGCCCATCACACAGGCTCTGGCCAAGGCGCCTGTACCCCGCGCACGGACTCGTAAAACGCAGCCACCTGCAGCACGCCCAGGTCGTCGAACCGGCGCCCGGCGATCTGCAGGCCGATGGGCAGGCCGCTCGCGGCGTAGCCGCAATTGATCGACGCCGCGGGCTGCTCCGACTGGTTGAACACCGAGGTGAAGTGGGAGTCCTTCAGGGGATTCTCCGGACCGCTGTTGATGGCCTCCGCCGCGAAGGGCAGCACCGGCGACACGGGCGACAGCACGTAGTCGTACGGCTGCGTGGCGGCCACGGTTGCCGCGCGCAATGCTTGCATGCGCGTGAAGGCACGGAAGGTTTCCTCGGGCGAGAGCGAGCCCGCGAACTCGCCCGCCGCGTGGATGTAGTCCGCTGCCAGCCTGGCGCGTTCCAGCGGCATGGCGGCCAGGTCGACGCGGCAGCGCATGGTGAAGAAATGCGCCATGCCCATGCGCATTTCCAGCGTGGTCCAGTCGGTGAGCGGCTCCACGATGGCGCCGGCCTGCTCGAAGACGCGCGCCGCGGCCAGCACGGCTTCTTTCACCTCGGGGTCGATCGGCCAGCCGCCCGCGGTGTCGGTCCACAGGCCGATGCGCAGGCCCCGCACGTCGCGGCCCAGGTACTCCCACGCGATGTCTTGCGCCGGCAGGCTCATGTAGTCGCGCGGATCGGGGCGCGACACCACCTTCATCAGCAGAGCGGCGTCGGCGACGGTGCGCGTCATGGGGCCGATCACGCGTGCGGCCGCCGGCGGGTCGACCGGAATACGTCCATGGCTGGGCTTCAGGCCGAACACGCCGCAGAAGCTGGCGGGAATGCGCACCGAGCCGCCGATGTCGGTGCCCAGGTGCAAGGGGCCGTAGCCCGCGGCGGCGGCGGCACCGGCGCCGGAGCTGGAACCGCCCGTGTTCTTGCTCAGGTCCCAAGGGTTGCGCGTGAGCGCATGAAAGCTCGACGGGGCCGCGCCCAGGAAGCCGAAGTCCGGCATCGTCGTTTTGGTGACGATGACCGCACCCGCTTCGCGCAGGCGCGCGGCTGCAGGTGCATCCACCGCGGCGGGCGACAGCACCGTGGCAGCGCTGCCCAGCGGAGACGGCGTGCCGCGCGTGGCGATGTTTTCCTTGAGCGTGACCGGTACGCCGTCCAGCTCGCCCTGCGGCGCACCCTGGGTCCATCGTGTTTCGGAGGCCTGGGCCGAGGCCAGCGCGGCTTCGGCATCCAGCCCGTAGGTGGCGTGGATGCTCGGCTCCCAGCGTTCGATGCGCGCCAGCACGGCCTTCGTCACGTCGACGGGGGAGAGGGTGCGGGCGCGATAGCGTTCGAGCAGTTGAACGGCGCTGAGGGCGTACAGGGGTGTTTCCATGGTGTGTTTCTTTTGCGGGTCGAAGATGTTGATCGGAGCCAGTGGCTGATGCACGCGCATCAGCCCTGCCCGAATGCGTAGCCCTGACCAGGGGCTGCGGCCAACAGGGAGCGGGTGTAGGCCTCGCGCGGCGACAGCAGCACGTCGCGCGCAGTGCCTTGCTCGACGATGCGGCCCTTGTGCATGACGATCAGCCGGTCGCAGATCTGGCTGGCCACGCGCAGGTCGTGCGTGATGAAGAGGATGCCGATGGACAGGCGCTGCTGGATTTCCGCGAGCAGCTTGAGGATCTGGTCCTGCACGGAAACGTCGAGCGCCGAAACGGCCTCGTCGGCAATCAGAACCTGGGGCTCGCAGGCCAGAGCGCGCGCAATGCACAGGCGCTGCCGCTGGCCGCCGGAGAACTCGCTCGGATAGCGGTGCAGCACCTCGGGTTTCAATCGCACCAGGTCCATCAGTTCCTCGGCGCGCTTCCAGGCCTTCTCGGGCGAGAGACCGAAATTCACCGGCCCTTCGATGATCGACTGCCCGACCGTGCGGCGCGGATTCAGCGAGCGGTTCGGGTCCTGGAACACCACCTGCACCATGCGCCGGAAAGCCGAGAGCCGTGCACGCGGCGCGTGCTCCGCTTCGAGATGGGGCACCCAGACCTCGCCACCGGTCGGCTCGATCAGCCGCGCGATGCAGCGCGCCACGGTGGACTTGCCCGAGCCCGACTCGCCCACGATGCCCACGGTTTCGCCGGCGTGGAGCTTGAGCGACACGTCGGTTGCCGCATGCACCGTGCGGCGCTTGCCGGGCCACGAGCCGGAGCGGTAGGTCTTGGTCACGCTGCGCGCATCGAGCAGTGGAGGTGCGTCCGCGATGGGAGGGCGCGAGGCGGGCGCGAGGTGCGGCACGGCATCGAGCAGCATGCGCGTGTAGGGCTCCTTCGGCCGGCGCAGTACGTTGTCCTTCGGTCCGCTTTCGATCTGGCGGCCCAGCTGCAGCACCACGACATGGTCCGCAATGTCCGCGACCACGCCGAAGTCGTGCGTGATGAACAGCACCGCCGTGCCGTTCTCCTGCTGCATCTCGCGGATGAGCGAAAGGATCTCGGCCTGCGTGGTCACGTCCAGCGCGGTGGTCGGCTCGTCGCAGATCAGCAGCGCGGGGCGCAGGATGAGAGCAATGGCAATCACGATGCGCTGCCGCTGGCCGCCCGAGAGCTGATGCGGGTAGGCGTCGTAGATGCGTTCGGGCTCCGGCAGCTTGACGCGCGCGAAGATGGCCAGCACCTTCTGCCTGCGCTCGGCGGTGCCGAGGCCGGTGTGCTCGGCCAGAATTTCGTCGACCTGCGCGCCGCAGCGCATCACCGGGTTCAGTGCCGTCATGGGCTCCTGGAACACCATCGCCATGCGGGCACCGCGCCAGGCACGCAGATGCGCCGCGTCGGCCGTGAGGATGTCCTCGCCCAGAACATCGATGTGTCCGCCCGAGGGCTTGAGCGAATCGGGAAGCAGCCCCATCACCGCCTGGGCGATCACCGATTTGCCCGAGCCCGATTCGCCCAGCAGGCACACGACCTGGCCGGGCATGACGTCGAAGGAAACACCGTGAACGGCATGCGGCCGGTCTGCGCCTTCGGGCAGGTCGATGCACAGGTCGCGCACGACAAGGCAGGGCGATCCGGCGGCGGGCTGAGTGGTGGAAAGCGTGCGTGCCATGGTCAGCTCCCGCGCTTGTTGAACTTGGGGTCGAGCGCGTCGCGCAGGCCATCGCCCAGCATGTTCACTGCCAGCACCGTGACCGCAAGGAAGGCGCCGGGCAGCAGGACGGTGGAAGGATGCGACGTGAAATACGCGCGGCCCTCGGACATGATGTTTCCCCAGGTCGGCACGTCGGAGGGCAGGCCGATGCCAAGGAATGACATGACCGCTTCCACCAGCATGGCGGCCGCGCAGACGAAGGTGCCCTGGACGATCAGTGGCGCCACCGTGTTGGGAAGGATGTGGCGCAGCATCAGCTTCCAGGCGGGCGTGTCCAGCGCAATGGCCGCTTCGACATACGGCTCTTCGCGAACCGACAGCACGACCGAGCGCACCAGCCGCGCCACGCGCGGTGTTTCGGGAACGACGATGGCAAGGATCACCGTCCACAGGCTGGGCCGCCAGACCGCCACGAGCACGATGGCGAACAGGATGCCCGGGATGGCCATGATCCCGTCCATCACCCGCATGATCGTGCCGTCGAGGCGGCGAAAGTAACCCGCGACCATGCCCACCAGCACCCCGAGCGCGATCGAGCCCAGCGCGACCGCCACGCCCACCGACAGCGAAATGCGCGCGCCGTAGGCCGTGCGGCTCCAGATGTCGCGGCCCATGCTGTCCGTGCCCATCGGGAAGAAGCGCGCGAAGCTGTCGCCAGCCAGCGTCGTGAATTCGGCATGCGCGCCCGGCGACAGGTGCGAGTTGGCCGGGTCCATCGCGTTGGGGTCGATGGTGTAGAGCCACGGGGCCGCGACCGCCAGCACCACCATGAGGCACAGGAGCGCGCTGCCCGTGCGCACGGCGCCGTTCGCGAAGACGCGGCGCAGGAGGGACGGTTGGCGATGGCGGCGCGGCGCGGTTGCCGCCGTGTCCGCCGGCAGGGGAATCGAAGTCATGAAAAGGTCTCCGAAAGAAAGATGACCGCTCGCGTCAGTAGCGGATGCGCGGATCGAGCAGCAGGTAGCTCAGGTCCACCAGCAGGTTCACGACCACGTAGACGAGCGAGAAGAACAGGGTGATGCCCTGGATGAGCGGGTAGTCGCGCGAGAGCACGGCATCCACCGTCAGCTGGCCCAGGCCCGGTATGGCGTAGATGGTTTCGGTCACCACCACGCCGCCGATGAGGCCGGCCACGCTCAGGCCGATGATGGTGGCGATCGGCACGGCCGCATTGGCGAGCGCGTGGCGGATCAGCATGCGCCGCTCGGAGATGCCCTTGGCGCGCGCGGTGCGCACATAGTCTTCGGTCAGCGCTTCGGAAACCGCGGCCCGCGTGACCCGCGCGATCAGCGCCGCATACATCACGGCCAGCGTCACGCAGGGCAGCACCAGATTGCGCAGCCAGGGGCCGACGCCTTCGGCGATGCGGTTGTAGCCCTGCGACGGCAGCCAGCCCAGCTGCATCGAGAACAGCCAGATCATCAGGTAGCCCGCGACGAACACCGGCACGGAAAAGCCGAGGACCGACGCGCTCATGATGAAGCGGTCGAGCCGGCCGCCGCGCCGAGAGGCCGCCAGCACGCCCAGCGGCACGGCGATGAGCACGGTGAGCACGACGGTCACGGCGGCCACCGAGAGCGTGGGCTCCAGCCGTTGGCCGATCAGCTGGGTCACGCTCATCTTGTAGAAGTAGGAGTACCCCAGGTTGCCGCGCAGCACGTGGCCCAGCCATCCGAAGAACTGGCTGAGGACCGGTGCGTCCAGGCCGAGCTGCGCGCGGATGCGTTCGACGTCCTGCACGCTGGCCGCATCGCCCGCGATGGCCGCCGCCGGATCGCCAGGCGTCATGCGCAACAGCAGGAAGACGATGACGGCCACGATCAGGAGCA
Source organism: Variovorax sp. RKNM96 (assembly GCF_017161115.1). Taxonomy (GTDB): domain Bacteria; phylum Pseudomonadota; class Gammaproteobacteria; order Burkholderiales; family Burkholderiaceae_C; genus Variovorax. The sequence continues at coordinate 3,068,512 of NZ_CP046508.1, forward strand.
CGGGCACGGTGGCCAGGCCGCGCCGCAACAGGAAGTTGAGCATGTGAGAGGGTCTCGTTCGAGCGATTGAACAGCCGGCGCGGGCAAGGGAAATCCCCGGCCGGTTGCAGCGGGTGCAACCGGCCAACGCCTCGGTGAAAGAGGTGAGGGGCCCGCCTACTTCTTGCGCACGTTCCAGTACAGAACGGCGGGCGATGGCAGCAATCCGCTGACCACGCCACGGCGCACCGCCGTGGGTGCCTTGCCTTCGCCCAGCGGGGCGATCACGCCGCCTTCGAGCACGCGAAGCTGAATCTGCGTCGCGATGTCCTTGCGCTGCGCGAGGTCGGTGGCTTCGATGAAGCGGGTCTTCAGCGCTTCCAGCTCCGGATCGGTCGGCCAGCCGAAGAAGCCCTTGTCGCCGTTGCCGGTCAGCGGGCCATAGCTGATGGGGCTGCTGGCATCCACGCCGCCCCAGAACGTGATGAAGACGTTCCAGCCACCGTTTTCAGGCAGGTCCTTCTTGGTGCGGCGCGTCACGAGCGTGGCCCAGTCGGTGGTCTGCACGTCGACGTTGAAGCCCACCTGCTTGAGCAGTTGTCCGTAGATGGCGGGCATCTTGTTCAGCGCCGGCGCATCACCTGGCAGCAGGATGACGACAGGCTTGCCGTCGTAGCCCGACTCCTTCAGCAGCTTGCGGGCTTCCTCGAATTGCGGCTTGCCTGTGAAGAAGCCCGTCTTGTCGCTCGCATACACCGAGCCGCACAGGTAGATGGACGCGCATGGCTTGTAGAAGTCACGGTAGGTGGCCTGGGCGCGCAGCATGGCTTCCTGGTTGATGGCGAGCATGGCGGCCTTCATCGCCTTGGGGTTGTTGAAAGGCGGGACCTTGTGGTTGTAGATCGCCGTGAAAGGGCCGGCGGGCATCACGTCCACCAGCTCGATCTTCGGGTTGGTGCGCATGTCGACGAAGCCGGACGACGGCACGGTCTCGACCATGTCGACCTCGCCGTTGAGCAGGGCGTTGACCTGCGTCTGCGGGTCGCGCAGCAGCACCCATTCGACGCGATCGACGTTCACCACCTTGCCACCGGCGAGGCCCGAAGGCGCCTCCTTGCGCGGCACGTAGGCGGCGTTCTTGCGGTAGATCACGCGGTCGCCGGGGCGAAAGTCCGCCTTGGCGAGCGTGAAGGGACCGGAGCCGATCATCTCTTCGATCTGCTTGTCGGCGGGCGTCTCGGCCATGCGCCTGGGCATGATGAACGGCACCAGCGGATTGGGCTTGCCCAGCGCGTCGAGCACCACGCCGAAGGGCTGCTTGAAGTTCATCCGAAAGGTGTTGGGGCCTTCCGCGGTGATGCTGTCCATGGCCTCGTACATCTTCTGGCCGAGCGTGTCGCGCTTGGCCCAGCGGGCGAGCGAGGCGATCACGTCCTGCGAGGTGACGGGCGCGCCGTCATGGAACTTCAGGCCCGGGCGCAGCGTGAAGGTCCAGACCTTGTTGTCGGGGCTCGCAGTGTATTTCTCCACCATCTGCGGCTTGATCGCGCCCTTCTCGTCCATGCCGAAAAGCGTGTCGTAGATCATGAAGCCGTGGTTGCGCGTGATGTTGGCGGTGGTCCAGATCGGATCGAGGATCTTCAGGTCCGACGAAGGCACGGTGCGCAGCACGGTGTCCGCAGAGGCCGTGGCAGAGAACGCGAGAGCCAGTGCCGGCAGGGCGGCCGCGAACGCGCGGCGCAGCGAGAGTGGAATAGCCATGAAGCCTTACTTCTTTCGAGGAGTGCCAGAGGGAGGAGGTGAGGAGGAATCCGCAGACTTGCTTTCGCGCAGCTGGACCAGCAGAAATTCGAAGATGTCGCGCGAGCCGGCTTCCGCTTCGATGATCTTGTGCAGGATGCGGTGCAGGGTGGCGACCTCGGTCGCGCTGAGGCAGTCGAGGAAGCGCGCTTCCATTTCCCTCCCGATGGGCTCGGCCTGCAGCACGAGGTCGATGCCGGATGGGGTCAGGCACAGGTGGATCTGCCGGGCGTCTTCGCTGCCGATCTGGCGCTGCACCAGTTCGCGCTGCACCAGCGAGCCCACGAGCTTGGAGACCAGCGTCTTCTCGATGGCGCAGGTTTGCACCAGCTGGCCCATCGTGATGCCGGGTGCGCCGCCGATCATGCGAAGCAGTCGCACGTCACGGATCGACAGGCCGACTTCGATCTCGTAGATGCGCGAGCCGCGATCCCTCGTTCGCTCGGACGCCAGGTCGAGCAGGACGTTGATGTAGTCGGTTTTCAGTTCGAGCGGTGCGTGCATGAGCAGATGGGAGAAATCTTCAATAGTTGAAGTATTCAACTATCTGGGGTGCTTATGCAAGCACCGGGCCAGGGGACGAGGGAAATCACCTACGACCGGTGCTGTCGAGGGGAAGACGGATGAAGCGCCGCTCTTTCGCGGCCTGGGCAATCACATGACTGCCCTCATGCGGCACGAGCCTGGTGCGGTGCGTGCACCAGGATGCGGCTGGTTCGCCGAAGCTTCGAGCCCCTGGGTCTGCGGCTTCTCTTGTCCGGCTTATCGGCGCGCGTACGAAGTGGCGACGGATTCGACCTCACCGAGATAGCCGCGCAGCCCCGCGAGGTCGAGCACCTCGACGCCGCCGTGCTCCACCCGCAGCAGCCCCGCGCGTTCGAGTTCGTGCAATGCGCGGTTCGCACGTTGGCGCGAGACCGCGGACAGCAGGCCGATCTCGTCCTGGCTCAGGCGCACGAAGCTGCTGGTCTGCGGATAGAGCACAGGGTCGAACAGGCTGGCGAGGCAGCGTGCCACGCGTGCGTCGGGGCCCAGCAGGCGGTCGAATTCCATGAGGCCGATGAACAGGCTCAGGCGTGCGTTGATGTGCGACAGGAGGAACCGGCTGAATTCGATGTTCGTCGAGAGCAGCCGCTCGAAGGTGTGGCGCGGCACGCAGGCCATGCGCGTCGGCCGCATGGCCACGCCGTCGTAGCGCCACGGGCCGGGCTTGAGCAGCGAGCCTTCGCCGGCCCAGCCGCCGGTGGTCACGCCGGTGAAGGTGGAGACGCGGCCATCGGCCAGCGAGACCGACATCTTCACGAGACCCTCGATGATGCCGAGCCAGAGGTCGGCCGGCTCGCCGCGGCGCAGCGCGAAACCGCCGGCCGGCACCTCGCGCTCGTGCGACTCGCGCACCACGCGGTCGAGTTCCTCGGCCGTCAGGGTCTGTGCCCACAGGCTCTCGCGGAGCATGGTCTCCATGGCGTTCGACGACATACGTGCTTTCCTCGCTCGCTTGCTTGCTTTTCAGCTGGCTGGCTTGCTCACTCTTTCACCGTCCGGGCCTGCATGGAGAAGGCCCCAACGATCCGCCCGTAAGGAATGTCTTTGAAACGACACTCTTGGCGAAACGATCATGACATATTGACTCCTGTTCGCCACAACCAAAAGACAGGAGACAAGGATGGAACATCCCGAATCCGGCGCGCGCCCCACGCATGTGCCGCGCCAAGACGAACCCCCCGGCATGCGCCGGCGCGACCTGTTGGGATACGCGGCATCCGCGCCGCTGGTTTCAGCCGCGGCTGTGGGACTCGGCGGGCTGGCGGCCCCCTCGTCGGCCGAAGCGGCGATCCTGCCGATGACGCCCCCCGACACGACCGACCTGATCGACATCGGCGATGCGGTGACGCTCACCGCGCTGCCGACCATGCCGCTGGTCAAGGTGACCAACATCGCCAACGGCCGCGTGCGGCTGGAGCTTCCGCGGCTGGAGTCGGGGCAGGGCATCGCCACCGCCGCCGCGATGATGCTGGCCGACAAGCTGCGCCTGCCGCTCAGTGCGATCGAGGTCGGCTCCGCGGACGCGAGTCCCGAGCTGATCTTCAACCAGCTCACCGGGGGCTCGTCGAGCGTGCGTTCGCTGCACGCCGGCATGCCGCTGCTGGGCGGCCTGGGCGGATTGCTTTCGGGCAGCGCGAACGCGGTGGTCGGCAAGCGCACCACGCGGCTCGATGCGCTGGACATCGTGACCGGCCGCAAGAAGTTCTCGATGGACCAGGCCGTGCCCGAGGCGAAGCCGACCATGGTGTGCCGCCCGCCGACCATCAACGGCAAGTTCGTGCGCATCAACAACCTGAACACGGTGACGGCGATGCCGGGCGTGCTCGGCATCGCGCCGATCCCCGCGACCAACGGCATCGTGCCCACGCCGCCCGGCGTGGCGGTGATGGCCGAGACCTTCGGGCAGGCCTGGGCCGCGGTGAACGCGCTCGACGTCACCTGGACGGCCGGCCCGGTCGCGGGCGAATCCAACGCGAGCATCCAGCAGAAGCTCAAGAGTGCGCTGCTGCCGTTCCTGCTGCCGCCGCTGGGCGCGCTGACTGTCGAGGGCGAGTTCGAGTTCGCGGCGGTCTCGCACTGTCCGATGGAAACCGAATGCGCCATTGCCGATGTGCGTGCCGACCGGGCCGAGATCTGGTCGGGCCTGCAGAGCCCGATCGTCACGCAGCAGGCCATTGCCATCGAGCTGGGGCTGCCGCTGGACAAGGTCAAGGTGCATGCGGTGCCCTCGGGTGGCTCGTTCGGGCGGCGGCTGTTCTGGGACGCGACGCTCCAGGCGGTGCAGGCCTCCAAGGCGCTGGGCCGGCCCTGCAGGCTGATGTACCACCGCACCGACGACATGCGCCATGGCCGCGTGCGCCCGCCCATGTTCCATCGGGCGCGCGCCACCATGCTGCTGGGCCAGGTCATCGCCTTCGAGCAGCGCATTGCCGGGGTGCGGCTCGATACGCGGCACGGCTTCGGCGAGATGCTGGGCGCCGCGGCCATCGCATTGCCCAACGGCTTTCCGCAGACGGTGGGCAACTTCGCGATCGAGCAGGTCATGTTCAAGACCATGGTCACCTCGCCGTACAACTTCGGCATCACCACCAAGCTCCTGACGCCGGTGGCGATGGACATGAACACCTGCTCCTATCGCTCGGTGCACATCCAGCCTTCGCGGTTGGTGGAGGAGATCCTGGTCGACGACATGGCTCGGGCGCTGCGCAAGGACCCGGTCGCGTTCCGGCTCGAGTACCTGCGGCTGCCGCGCGCACGCGCGGTGCTCAAGGCGGCGGCCGAGGCGGCGGGATGGGGCAAGGCCATGCCGGCGGGCTTTGCGCAGGGCGTGGGGGTGCACCAGGAGTCGAAGTCGTTCACCGCCTGCATCGTCGAGATCGATGCGCGGGTGCCGACCGACGCCAAGGTCGTTCGCGCCACCATCGCGATCGACGTGGGCACGCCCATCAACCCTTCGGGCATCGAGGCGCAGATGCAGGGCGGCCTGTGCGAGTCGATCTCCATCGTGCTCACGGCGGGGCTGCACATCCAGAACGGGCTGCCGCTGGAAGGCAGCTATTCGCAGTACCACTTCGCGCGCATGAAGAACTACCCGAAGGACGTGAAGGTGATCATCATGCCGGCCAGCACCGGCGAGGCGATCGGCGGGTTGGGCGAGGTCGGCCTTTCGGCCAGCTCGGGCGCGATCGCCAATGCCTACGCGCGCGCAACGGGTCGGAAGCCACGCAGCTTCCCGCTGAATTTCCCGGTCGATTTCACCCCCATCCCCCCGGGCAAGCTGCCCACGCCGGTCGTCGTGCCGGTGCCCGCCTGAGGAGCCCACCATGTCCGTGCAATCTTTCAAGGTGAACGGCAGCAATGTCGATGTCGAGGCGCCCGACGACATGGCGCTGCTCTGGGTGCTGCGCGACAAGCTCGGCATCACCGGCCCGAAGTACGGCTGCGGCATCAACGTGTGCAAGGCCTGCACCTGCCATGTCGACGGCAAGGCGGTCACCGCCTGCTCCACGCGGGTGGCCGACGTGCGCGGCCGCCAGGTGACGACCATCGAGGGCCTGGCCAACGGCAACGTGCTGCATCCGGTGCAGCAGGCCTGGATGAACCTGGACGTGCCGCAATGCGGCTTCTGCCAGCCGGGGCAGATCATGGCGGCGGTCGACCTGCTGCGGCGCACCCGCAACCCGACCGACGCCGACATCGATGCCATCGAGAACGTGTGCCGATGTGGCACCTACGGACGCATCCGGGAGGCGATCAAGGCGGCCGCAGCCATGATGGGGTAGCGGGAAGGGCCCTCGCCAGGCGCGAACCCGTCATGCGGATGGACGGGTCGGGAGACATAATTGTTAACTAATGCACACATCTCCCGCCGATCCCGACCGCCGCACCGGGCTGGGCCGTTGGATCGCAGCGTTGTGCCTGGCCCTGCCGCTGGCTGCGTACTCCCTTGTGCAAGGGGCACACGCAGCCGATGCCGCGCCACCGTCCGATGGCGCCGTCCACATCACCCGCGCCGAACTGCTGTCCGTCCCCGGCACGGGATATTCCGCGCCTCCGCAGCGCATCGAGGACGCCCGGCTGCCGAACGACGGATGGCAGGAAGTCGACCTTCCGCACACGGCCGGGCGTGAGTTGGTTCCCACGCCGCTGGGCGGCGTGCGGACCCTCACCGACTGGTACCGCATCGACCTCTCCGGTCAGCTGCCATCGAAACAGCCGCGCCTTCTTTACCTTCCGCGCTGGAAGACGCTGGGCCATATCGCGGTGTACGGCGATGGCGTCCTGCTCTACCAATCGCATGGCAGTCCGATCCACAACGGCTACAACCATCCGCTGCTGCTGCCGCTGAATGCCACCGACGGCGCGTTTTCCCCGATCTCGGTGCTGATCCGCGTCGACCGCCTGCGCAGCAGCGGGAGCGGGTTCTCGACCGTGTGGGTGGGCGACGAGGCATCGCTGAACTGGCGCTACCAGATCCGCGAGCTGCTGCAGGTGCAGGTGCCGGCCATGGGCAGCGCCGCGTTCCTGGCGGTGGGCGTGTTCGCATTCGCGGTGTACCTGGGCAAGCGGCGCGAGTCGCTCTATCTGCTGTTCTTCGCGATCTCGGCGCTGGCCTTCCTGCGGACGCTCCACTACTACGCGGGCGGCAACTATTTTCCGGTCTCGGACGAACTGTTCGAATGGATGACGGTGGCCTCGCTGCTCTGGTTGATCATCGCCATCCATCTCTTCCTCGAGCGCTTGCACCAGCAGCCCTCGCCCTGGCTGACGCGCTTGTCGGTGACGCTGGCAACGGCCGGCAGCATCGCCACGCTGCCGCACCTGTCGCCGTCCATAGCGAGCCTCTACCTGATCACGCCGCTGCTCAACCTGATGGTGCTGCCCGTCGCGGTGCTGATCTTTGCGGTGAACCTCCGCAAGGCGTTGCGCGCGAAACTGCCCGAGGGGCGGCTGGTGGCGGGCTGGACGGTCTTTGCCGTCGCGTTCACTTCCTACGACGGGCTGCTGCAGAACAACCTGGTGAGCCCGGAGAGCGTGTACACCTCGCCCTACGCAATCATCAGTTTGTTCTTCGTCTTCTCGTACATCATGTTCGAGCGGTACACCGGCGCGTTCGCCGAAGTGGCCCGGCTGAACAAGGGTCTGGCGCAGCGTCTGCAGGCACGCGAAGCCGAACTGGAGCAAAGCTACCAGCGGCTGCGCGTGATCGAGAACCAGCAGATGCTCGATGCCGAGCGCCGGCGCCTGATGCAGGACATGCACGACGGGCTGGGCTCGTCGCTGATCAGTGCCATCCGCTCGGTGGAGCGGGGCGCCATGAACGACACCGAGATCTCCGACGTGCTCAAGGGCTGCATGGACGACCTGAAGCTGGCCATCGATTCCATGGAGAGCGTGGACGCCGACCTGCTGCTGCTTCTGGCCACCTTGCGTTTTCGCCTGGCGCCGCGTATCGAGAGCGCCGGCGTGGCGCTGCGCTGGGAAGTGCAGCCCGTGCCCGCGCTGCCCTGGCTGGACCCGGGGAGCGCGCTGCACATCCTGCGGATCATGCAGGAGTGCATCGCCAATGTGCTGCGCCACACGCGGGCCACCACCATCGGCTTCAGCACCGCGACGGCGGGCGAGGGCGTCTCCGTGGTGATCGAGGACAACGGTGCGGGCTTCGATGTGCAGGAGGCCCTGCAGCGCAGCGGCCGGGGGCTGCGCAACCAGCAGCAGCGCGCAACGGCGATCGGCGGAACCGTGAGCTGGGAGTCCGGCAGCGGCGGAACGCGCTTCACGCTGTGGCTGCCGCTTCAGCGCAAGGCCGATGCCGAGAAGCCGGCGCGGCCTTCCTGAGCCGAGCTACTTCGGGCCGTCGGTCTTTGCCAGCGGAGGCTGGGACAGCACCCAGGTCGCCAGCACGCGCGAATCGGCTTCCGACACCAGGCTCTGCCGCGGCATGATGACGCGGCCCCAGGTGCCGACACTGCCGTTGCGGATCTTCTCCGCCAGGCGCGGCGGCGCCTCCGGATCGTTGCGATAGCGCTCCGCGATCTGCGCGAAACCCGGGCCGACCTGCTTGTGGATGAGCCCGTGGCAGGCCATGCACCCGTTTTTCCTGAGCAGGTCCACCGGCGCGGTCTGCGCGGTGGCGATGGATGCGCTGTTGAAAAGCAACAGCAGGGCGGCGATCGGGAACTTCATGCGCAGGGGTTGTAGGTACTTTGATTTGCGGGCCGCCGAGAGCGGGAATGCATGGTCGCATGCCGCCTCGTCGGTCGTCGTGCATTCGCGACAAGTCGATTCAGGAGTAACTATATGTATGGTTAAATCCGCGGAACTACCGCGAAAGAGGACGAGGGAAACCCCATGAAGCTGTTGCTGAGCATTGCGTTCGCCGCTGTGGCCCTGATCGGCTGCACCGCCAGGGCGCCGCTGGTGCCGACCGAACCCGGCACCGGGTCCGGACTCACCTACGTGCCCATGGTTGCCATGGAAGGCGTCGACAAGGTGCGCTACGACAACGACGTGCAGGCCTGTCGCACCGCAGCCACCCGGATCACCTCGCGCAGCGAGACTGGCGACGCCATGTGGCTGGCGCTGGGCCTGGGCCTGATCACGGTGCACGGCCAGGGCATCGTTGCCGCCGCTTCGTACACCGGCATCAGCGCTGCCGTCATCGACTGGAACGGCCGTCCCACTTCGGAGCTCATGGCCGAGCACCAGGAGATCGCGATCGTCCACTGCATGGCCAAGCGCGGCTACCGCAACCTCGATCCGGACGTGCGCGACACGTTCTACGGCCACACCTTCGATCCGGTCGTCGCCGCCAAGCCGCGCCGCACCGGCATCGATACCTACAACGTCGAATCGCTCGCCAAGGCCGGTCGCTGCAACGTGCAGCCGCGCGCCGAACTCACGGCCAAGGGCCCGGGCTTCGAGTCGTACAACGTGCCTTGCGAAAACGGCGGCACCTGGGCGGTGCGCTGCGAATTCGGCAAGTGCCGCGTGCTGGCGCAGGCGCCGGTCCGCCGCTCCTGAGTTTCTTCAGGCCAAACAGAAAGAAGCCGGCTCTCATGCCGGCTTCTTTTTTAGCGCTTCAACGCCAGACGTAATGTCCCGGCACGCGGCGGCCGTGTTCGCGGTGCGCCGGCACCCAGACCTTGTGCTTGCGGTGATGCGGCGCTGCATGCGGGCGGTCGTAGCCCGGTCCGTGGCGGGGCGCCGGTTGCGCGAGGACCGCGCTCGAGAGGACACAGGCGGCGAGAACGAAGAGTATCTTTTTCATGTTGGAGTCCTTCGGGTTGATGGATGCACCTGGAGCAGGTACGGCATGAACCTTAGTTTGCGGCGGTGCTCGGCCTCGTAGGCCGGTGAGCACTTTACAAACAGGACGTTGCAGTGGCACGACGCCACTGCAACCAACGGCGTCCCGTCTTACTTGACGATCATCCCCTTGAGCGCCGGGTCCGGCGGCGGTGCCTTGAGCTTCATCTGCCGCAGCGTCTTCATCAGCAGCTGTGCAATCATCAGGTTGCGGTGCCGCTTGCTGTTGGCGGGGATCACATACCAGGGCGCGTGCTCGGTCGAGGTGGCCGACAGCGCGTTGTCGTAGGCGCGCTGGTAGGCGCTCCACTTGGTGCGCACCTCCAGGTCGCCCATGCTGAACTTCCACTGCTTGCCGGGTGTGTCGATGCGGGCCTGCAGGCGCTCGCGCTGCTCGTCCTTGTCGATGTGCAGCATGCACTTGACGATGACCGTGCCGGTCTCGGTCAGCAGCCGCTCGAAGTCGTTGATCTGCGCATAGCGGCGCTTGGCCTCGGCCTTGTCGATCCAGCCTTCGACCACCGGCACCAGCACGTCTTCGTAGTGGCTGCGGTTCCACACCGCGATCTCGCCGTTGCGCGGCACGACGGCGTGGCAGCGCCAGAGGTAGTCGCGCGCCCGTTCTTCCTCGGTCGGCGCCTTGAAGGCCGCCACCCGCACGCCCAGCGGCGAGGTGCGCGAGAACACCCAGCGCACCGTGCCGTCCTTGCCGCTGGTGTCCATGCCCTGCAGCACCAGCAGCACCTTGCGGCGGCCTTCGGCGTGCAGCAGGTTCTGCAGCTCGTCGAGCTCGACGGCCATCGCGTCGACCTCTTCGCGCTGCGCGGCTTCGTCGCCCTCGCAGAAGGCGGTGTCGCCGGGATCGACCTGCGAGAGCTTGAACTTGCTGCCGACGCGGTATTTCTTGAAGCTGGCCATGAACCGGAACCCCTTGAAGAAGGAAAGCCGACAGCGTAAGCGAATCAGCGCTCGGTATCTTCGGGATCGATCGAGGCGCTCCAGCGGTTGTCCCATTCGGCGTGGCGCACCGCGCCGTCGAGATCGCGCCGGTCGCGCTTGGTCGGGCGGCCCTGTTCGATGGCCAGGGCCGGCTCGCTGCCCATGCGCCGCTGTTCGCGCAGCGCGGCCTGTGCGGCGATGCTTTCGGCCGTTTCCTCGTAGAGCAATTGGGCGACGGGCGCCGGCCCGCGCTGGCCGCTGATGCCGCGCACCGTCACGGTCCGCGTCTGCACGCCCAGGCGCATCGTCACGGTGTCGCCGGCCTTCACCTCGCGCGAGGCCTTGGCGACGTCGCCGTTCACCTGCACCCGGTTCTTGCCGATTTCCTCCGCGGCCAGCGAACGCGTCTTGAAGAAGCGTGCGGCCCAGAGCCATTTGTCGATGCGCAGACGTTCCAGAGATTCCATAGATCAGGAATTGTGCCGCCAGAGCGGCAGGTGCACGACGGCGTCCAGCCCGATGACCCTGGCGGCGCTGTCCTGCGTAGTGCGGTTTTCGAGGTCGATGCGCCCTTCGAGCGCCAGCACGATCTCGCGGCAGATCGCCAGGCCCAGCCCCGAGCCGCTGGACGTGCTGCCGGCGGAGAAGGGCGCGAACAGGCGCTGCCGCAACTCGGGCGAGATGCCGGGCCCTTCGTCGCGTACCGTCAGCACCGCCTGACCCTCGACGGCGCGCACGCTCACCGACAGCGCCGCGCCTTGCGGGCTCAGCTTGATCGCGTTGTGCAGCAGGTTGCGGGTGAGCTCCTGCAGCATCCACTGGTGCGCGCGCACCGTCACCGGCTCGTCGATGGCCAGTTCGAAATCGAGCGCCTTGTCGGCCACCAGCGGCGACAGGTCGAGCACGATGTTGCGCACCACGTCGCCCAAGTCGAGCGTCACCGACTCGGGCTGCTGGCGCAGTTGCTCCACCTTGGCGAGCGAGAGCATCTGGTTGGCCAGCATCGTGGCGCGCTCGACCGTCTGGCTGATCTCGCCGAAGGCCTGCTCGGGCGCCACGTCACCGCGGCGCGCCGACTGCACCTGTGCCTTGAGCACCGCCAGCGGCGTGCGCAGCTGGTGGGCGCTGTCGCGCACGAAGCGTTTCTGGTGGTCGAGCAGCCGCTGCAGCCGGCCCATCACCTCGGTGGTGGCGTCGATCAGCGGGCGCAGTTCGCGCGGGGCATCGGGTGCATCGATGGGCGAGAGGTCGTCTGCCGGCCGCTCCTCGATGGCTTCGCCCAGTTCGCGCACCGAGCGCGTGGCGCGGTGCACCACGAACACCGTGACGCCGGCGATCACGCCCATCAGCAGTAACTGACGCCAGAGCGTGTCGAGCAGCAGCTTGCGCACCAGCGTCTCGCGCAGCTCGAGCGTCTCGGCCACCTGTACCACCGCCATGCCGCGGCCGCGCGCACTGGCCACCGGCTGCAGCAGCACCGCCACCCGCACCGGCTGGCCGCGGAACTGCGCGTCGTAGAAATCGACCAGCGCCGCATACGCGCTGCGGTCGGGAATGCGGCCGCGCCAGAACGGCAGTTCGGCAAAGCCCGAGATCATCTCGCCGTCGAGTGCGGAGACCCGGTAGAACAGGCGGCTGCGGTTGTCGGCCTCGAAGGCTTCGAGCGCGGAGTAGGGCACGATCGCGCGCAACTGCGCGAGCTCGTCGTAGCCCTCCACGTCGAGCTGTTCGCCGATGGTCTTGGCCGAAGCGAGCAGCGTGCGGTCGTAGGCGGTGGTGGCGGCCGCGAGGCTCTGGCGGTACAGGCTCACGCTGTTGATCACGATGAACAGCGCCACCGGCGCGAGGATGCCGATCAGCAGCCGCGCGCGCAGCGAGGAGACATGCCTCATACGGCCTTCATGTCTCGGGCCGCAGCAGATAGCCGAGGCCGCGCATCGTCATGAGCACCGCGCCCGTGCCCACGAGCTTCTTGCGAAGGCGATACACCACCACCTCGATGGCCTCGTACTGCACCTCGGTCTCGCCCGGGAACACCAGCTCGAACAGGCGCTCCTTGGTGACCGCATGGCCCGGCTTCATCATCAGCGCCTTCATCAGCGCGAGCTCGCGCGGCGTGAGTTCGAGCAGGTCGGCGCGGTTGTAGATGGCGCCGTTGTCGGGCTCGAAGCGCAGGCCGCCGATCTCCTGCGGGTTGAGCGCGGTGTCGAGGCCCGCGCTCTGGCTGCGCCGGCGCAGCGCGCGGATGCGGGCCTCCAGCTCGTCGAGGTCGAAGGGCTTGGGCAGGTAGTCGTCGGCGCCGGCGTTCAGGCCGACGATGCGGTCGCCCACGGTGCCGCGGGCCGTGAGCAGCAGCACCGGCGTGCGCAGTCCCTCGGCGCGCGCCTGGGCCAGCACCTGCAGGCCGTCGAGGTTGGGCAGGCTCAGGTCGAGCGCCACCACGTCGGGCTCGATGGCGCGCCACTGCGCCACCGCCTCGGCCCCGTCGCCGCAGACGCGCACATCGATCCGGCGGCGGCCGAGGGTGCGTTGCAGGGTGATCTGCATCGAGGGATCGTCTTCGACCAGCAGCAGCTTCATACGGGGGTCATGCGGGGGGAGCGGAATGGATACTTTGGTGTTTTCCCCAGTCTGGCGGACAGCCAACTGACAGCGGGGCGGCGCATGATAGCGGCTCAGGCCCCAGTCAGGTTCCTGCCACTTTCCTTTCAGCCCCTGGAGACAACCACAATGCGTCGCGATACCTTTTTGAAGTCCCTGGCCGCTCTGGCCGCCGCCGGAGCGCTTCCGCTCTCGGCGCGTGCCGCAGCCAACGTCAAGATGATGATCCCCGCCAACCCGGGCGGCGGCTGGGACACCACCGGCCGCGCATTGGGCAAGGCCCTGAGCGACGCCAAGGTGGCCGACACCGTCACCTACGACAACAAGGGCGGCGCTGCCGGTGCACTGGGCCTGGCCCAGTTCGTGAACGGCTCCAAGGGCGATGCCAACGCGCTGATGGTCATGGGCTCGGTCATGCTGGGCGGCATCATCACCGGCAAGCCACCGGTCAAGCTGGAGCAGGCCACGCCCATCGCGCGCCTGACCACCGAATACAACGTGTTCGTGCTGCCGGCCAATTCGCCCCTGAAGACCATGAAGGACGTGGTCGACCAGCTCAAGAAGGACCCGGGCAGCGTCAAGTGGGGCGGCGGTTCGCGCGGTTCCACCGAGCACATCGCCGCGGCCATGATCGCGCAGAAGGTCGGCGCCGATCCCTCCAAGATCAACTACGTGGCCTTCCGCGGAGGCGGTGAAGCCACCGCCGCCATCCTGGGCGGCAACGTCACGGTGGGCGGCAGCGGCTACAGCGAGTTCGCCGAATACATCGCCGCCGGCAAGATGAAGGCGATTGCCGTCACCTCCGCCCAGCGCCTGCCGGGCATCAACGTGCCCACGCTCAAGGAGCAGGGCATCGACGTGGAAATCGGCAACTGGCGCGGCGTGTACGGCGCCCCCGGCATCTCGGCCGAGCAGCGCAAGGCGCTGACCGACATGGTGCTGGCCGCCATGAAGAGCGCCTCGTGGGCCGAGTCGCTCAAGAAGAACGACTGGACGCCTGCCGTGATTTCGGGCGAAGCGTTCGCCAAGTTCGTCGACGACGACTTCGCCAGCCTCCGGGCGATCATGACCAAGTCCGGCATGGTCTGACGCGCACCCTGCGCACCTTGCATGCCGAATGGCACGCTGTCCTCGCAAGAGACGACAGCGTGCCGTTTTCAAATCCAGCACCACATTCCGGGAGCAAAAAATGACAACTCCAGATTCCTCGGTCTCGCCGCCTGACGCGGCGGCGCAAGCGGCGGCCGTCTGGCCCCAAACCCTCGTCGGCGCGGGCGTCCTGCTCACCGGCCTGGCATTGGCCTTCGGTGCCATCGGCATCTCCTCCGAAGCCGGCTACGGCGGCGTCGGCCCCAACTTCCTGCCCTGGATGGTGTCCGTGGTGCTCGTGCTCTGCGGCGCCTGGATCCTCTGGGAAGCGCGCACCGGCGGCTTTCGCGAGCTCGACGCGCCCACGGGCGCCGACCGCGCCTACTGGCCCGGCTTCGTCTGGGTCTCGGCGGGCCTCTTGCTCAACGCGGCGCTGATCACCACGCTGGGCTTCATCCTGAGCTGCACGCTGTGCTACCTGCTGGCCGTGCAGGGCCTGCGCCGCGCGAGCGGACAGGCCGGCGTGAATTCGCCGCGCACCTTCGCCATCGATTTCGTCACCGGCGCGCTGATCTCCGCCCCGGTGTTCTGGATGTTCACGCAGTTCCTGGCGATCAACCTGCCGGGCCTCACATCGACGGGCTGGTTCTGACATGGAAATCTTCAACGCACTGATGGCGGGTTTCGCCACCGCGATCACCCCGATCAATCTGCTCTGGTGCCTGGTCGGCTGTGCCCTGGGCACGGCCGTCGGCGTGCTGCCCGGCATCGGCCCGGCGGTGGCGGTGGCCATGCTGCTGCCGATCACCGGCAAGGTCGACATCACGGCCTCGATGATCTTCTTCTCGGGCATCTACTACGGCGCCATGTACGGCGGCTCTACCACCTCGATCCTGCTGAACACGCCCGGCGAAACCGCCAGCATGGTGACCGCGATGGAGGGCAACAAGATGGCCAAGAGCGGCAGGGCGGGCGCAGCGCTCGCCACCGCGGCCATCGGCTCCTTCGTGGCCGGCACCATCGCCACCGTCATCGTCACGCTGTTCGCGCCGTTCGTGGCCGAGTTCGCGGTCAAGCTCGGGCCGCCCGAGTATTTCCTGCTGATGCTGCTGGCCTTCACCACGGTGAGCGCGGTGCTCGGCAAGAGCACGCTGCGCGGCATGACGGCGCTGTTCGTGGGGCTTGCGGCCGGCTGCGTGGGCCTGGACCAGATCTCCGGCCAGGGCCGTTACACCGGCGGCGTGCCCGAGCTGCTCGACGGCATCGAGATCGTGCTGGTTGCGGTCGGCCTGTTCGCCGTGGCCGAAGTGCTTTACGCCGTCCTCTACGAGGGCAAGGTGGTCGAGGGCCAGAACAAGCTCAGCCGCGTGCACATGACCAAGCGCGACTGGAAGCGTTCCATTCCGGCCTGGCTGCGCGGCACCGCCATCGGCACGCCATTCGGCTGCATCCCGGCCGGCGGGACCGAGATTCCGACCTTCCTGAGCTATGCGATGGAAAAGAAGCTCGCGAAGGACAAGGACGCCAAGGCCGAGTTCGGCACCACCGGCGCCATCGAAGGCGTGGCCGGCCCCGAGGCCGCCAACAACGCCACGGTGACGGCCGCGCTGATCCCGCTGCTCACGCTCGGCATCCCGACCTCGAACACCACCGCCATCCTGCTGGGCGCGTTCCAGAACTACGGCATCCAGCCCGGTCCGCAGCTCTTCACCACCTCGGCCGCGCTGGTGTGGGCGCTGATCGCCTCGCTCTACATCGGCAACGTGATGCTGCTGGTGCTGAACCTGCCGATGGTGGGCCTGTGGGTCAAGCTCCTGAAGATCCCGAAGCCGCAGCTCTACGCCGGCATCCTGATCTTCGCGACGGTGGGTGCCTACGGCATGCGCCAGAGCGCGTTCGACCTGTTCCTGCTCTACGGCATCGGCCTCCTGGGCGTGGTGATGCGCCGCTTCGATTTCCCGACCGCCCCCGTGGTGGTCGGCATGATCCTCGGCCCGCTGGCCGAAGCGCAACTGCGCAATGCCATGTCGATCGGCGAGGGCAGTGCGGTGGTGTTCTTCCAGCGTCCGATGTCGATCGCGCTGGTGATCATCGTGGTGGCCGTGCTGGTGCTGCCGCGCCTGGCCAAGCGCATGAGCGAACGCAAGCTCAAGCGCCTCGCGCAGCTGGACGCCTGACGCTTCTTTCGTTCACCTTGAAATGCCGCGGCGCCCTGGCCCCGCGGCATTTTTCATTCAGGCCGGCCGCCATTGGCGCGGCAGGGCGGCCGTTCGCGCCGCGTCCGGTGCGTTTCGTCGCAACGCGGATGCACCGCGCGGCACGCGTTCCTAGAGTCCGGCACCAGAAGACGCCGTCCGTCTTCGCTGGCCGGAACACAACGAAAGGAACTCGCCATGGAACGCCGTCATTTCGCCCGTTCGATCCTTGCTGCCGCCGGTGCCATCGCCCTGGGGGCGAGAGCCGAAGAAGCAAACCCGCAAGCGCCTGCCGCCGCCGCATCGCCTAGCGCCCCTGGCCTGAAGCCCTTCCTCTTCGAGAAGGACGAGACCTTCTGGTACGAGACGCTGCGCTCCTTCGGCCACATCGCCTATGGCGGCGCGGATTTCGGCGAGGTGGTGGTCACCGCCCAGCGCATCCGCGGCGGCGACTACGACAGCTGGCACGACGAATGGCGCCTCACAGCCGACCGGGTGGCCGCGGAGGCACAACAAAGCCTGGCCACCGGTCACAACGTCAGCGCACGCGATGCGTTCTTCCGCGCTTCCAACTACTACCGCAGCGCGGAGTTCTTCCTGCACGGCAACCCGGCCGACCCGCGCATCAATGCAGCCTACGACCGCAGCGTCGAGTGCTTCCGCGCGGCCGTGCGGCTCACCGACGGCGCGATCGAGCCGGTGCGCATCCGCTACGAGGGCACGAGCCTGCCGGGCTATTTCTATCGCGCCGCCGGCAAGGGCGCAAAGCGCCGCCCGACTGTGGTCATGCACAACGGCTTCGACGGCTCGGTCGAAGAGATGCACTACGTCGCCGCAGCCGCACTCGCCGATCGCGGCTACAACGTGCTGAGCTTCGACGGCCCCGGCCAGCCCGGTCCGATGCACCGCGAAGGCCTGGTGCTGCGCCCCGACTGGGAACGCGTGGTCAGTCCGGTGCTCGACCACGTGCTGGCGCGGCCCGACGTCGATGCAAAGCGCGTGGCGCTGCTGGGAAACAGCCTGGGCGGCGTGCTGGCACCGCGTGCCGCGGCGTTCGAGCCGCGCATCCGCGCGCTGATTGCGCTCGACGGCATCTACGACATGGGCGTGAAGACGCTGCCGATGTTCGGTGGCCAGCGCGAGGTGGCGCGGCGCGTGCTCACCGCGCCCTCGGCGCCCGACATCGACAAGGCGCTCGCGCAGATGGCCGCGCACGACGCGCAGGCGCGCTGGGCCTTCGGCCACGGCGCCTGGGTCACCGGCAAGGGCACGGCACGCGGTTATCTCTCGACGCTGCTCGACTACAACGTGGCGGATGGCGTGGCCGAGCGCATCCAGTGCCCGACGCTGGTGTGCGCCGCCGCGAACGACATGTTCTTCAAGGGCCAGCCCGAGGCGCTGTATGCGCACCTGACATGCCCGAAGACCTTTCTCGCGCTCGACGACACGCTGGGCGCCGGCGCGCATTGCCACGCGGGGGCGCAGCGCCTGGCGATGGCGCGCATCGGCGACTGGCTCGACACGACGTTCGCCGCCCCGCTCAGGAGTTGACGGCCTGCGCCGCAGGCAGGCCGCGCAGGCTGGATCGCGCACGCTTGCCCTGTGCGATGCCCGGCTTCTCCACCAACCGGTAGCTGACCACCGAAGCGGCCACGAGCAGCAGCGCGCACAGCGTGCCGACCAGCCAGTACTGCATTGCCCCGGCCACTGCGAAGTCCCGCAGCGGCGGTACCGCGAAGACCGCGGTCAGCGCGATGCCCTGCAGCAGGTAGATGCTGTAGCTCGCCGTGCTCATGCGCCGCGCCGCGCGCAGGGCCAGCAGGCCGTAGAGCGTGCTGCCGCTGCAGACCAGATGAAAAAAGAGCCAGAGCAGCACGACCTGAACGGGGCCGACCATGTGCGGGAACCCGAGGAACAGGGCGCCCAGGCAGGCAAGGGCGAGCAGCGATGCGCCCCATGCCGGCAGGCGTGAAGCGAGCCGCCTCGCGCCTTCGTGCCGGATCAGCCACGCCGACAGCATTCCGAGGAGAAACGACGCCAGCACCCACGCCATCGCACCGATCACCAGCGCGAGCGTGGGCTGCGTGGGCGAGCCGGCCGACGGAAGCGCTGCGATCGTCAGCGCCGGCAGGCACAGCAGCAGCAAGCCGCCGGCGACGAAGCGCGGCGTCCGCCCGTTGCGCGCGAGCGGTGCCATCAGCCGGAGCGAACCGTAGAACAGCCACTCCACGAAGACCGTCCAGGTCACGCCCGCGAGGATGAACGTCGTGCCGACATAGCCGTTGATGTCGGGCTGCATCGGCACGATGCCGAGCGCGAGCCATTGCAGCGCCCCGCCCAGCACCGACCAGACCGGCTCCCTGAGCGTGAACCCGGTTTTCCAGGCGACGATGAAAAGCATCAGCCCGACCGCCACCAGGTACATCGGGCCGATGCGCCAGAGCCGGCCGACGTAGAGGCTGCGCCAGTCGGGCCGGCCCTTGGTGTCGAGCAATTTGCCCCAGAACAGGAAGCCGGTGATCATGAAGAAGACCCCCACGCCGACCTGCCCGAGCAGTGTGGGGAAGCCCGGGGGCGGAAACGTCCACTCGCCGCGTTCGAGGTAGCCGTGGGTCACCATCAGGTGATGCACGAAGACGCTGAGGGCGAGAAAGCCGCGCAGCCCGTCGAGCGTCGCGGTGCGCTGGTCGCGCTGCGGCGGCTCGTCGGCGGCGCGGAAGACCGGCAGGGCCAGCGCGACGAGCACCACGCCGATGAGCACGACATACGGCCAGGCGGAGAAGACGCTCATCGCTGACCTCGTGTCGTCGTGTTCGATGCCGTGGGCTGGCAGGGGCTCAGGCGCCTGTTCGGACGGGCGCGGTGCCGCTGTCCCCCGGGGTCTCGCGCAGGTCGTCGTCGATGTGCGGATCGGCCGGCTGCCCGCGCAGCCTGCGCACGGTGCGCCGAATCCAGTGCTCGATGTCGTCCACGTAGGTGAACACCGCCGGCACCACCAGCAGGCTCAGCACGGTCGAGGTGATCAGCCCGCCGATCACCGCCATCGCCATCGGCGAGCGGAAGCTCGAGTCGGCGGCGCCGAAGCCGACGGCAATCGGCAGCATGCCGGCGCCCATGGCGAGCGTGGTCATGATGATGGGCCGCGCGCGCTTGTGGCAGGCGTCGCGCAGCGCGTCCCAGCGGCTCATGCCGTGGTCGCGGCGCGCCACGATGGCGTACTCCACCAGCAGGATCGAGTTCTTCGTCGCGATGCCCATGAGCATGATGAGCCCGATCAGCGACGGCATCGAGAGCGCCTTCTGCCCGATCAAGAGGCCCACGAAGGCGCCGCCAAGCGCCAGCGGTAGCGCGCACAGGATGGTCACCGGGTGCAGGAAGTCCTTGAACAGCAGCACCAGCACGATGTAGATGCACAGCACGCCGGTCAGCATCGCGAGGCCGAAGCTGGCGAAGAGTTCGGTCATCACTTCCGCGTCGCCCACCTCGGTCACGCGCACGCCGGGTGGCAGCTTCTGGATCGAGGGCAGCTTCGACACCGCCTCCTTGGCGTCGCCCAGGCCCACGCCCGAGAGTTCGATCTCGAAGTTGACATTGCGCGAGCGGTCGTAGCGGTCGATCACGGCCGGGCCGCCTTCCATGGTGAGCGAGGCCACCTGGCTCAGCATGACGGGGCCGCGTGCGCCCGGCACCGAGAGGCGGCCGAGCAGGTCGAGGTCCTTGCGCGCCGAGTCTTCCAGCTTCACCACGATCGGCACCTGCCGCTGCGCGAGGTTGAGCTTGGCGAGCGACTGGTCGTAGTCGCCCAGCGTGGCCACGCGCAGTGTCTCGGCAATGGCGGCGCTGGTCACGCCCAGGTCGGCGGCGCGCGCGAAGTCGGGCCGCACGGCGATCTCGGGGCGGATCAGGCTCGCGGTGGAGGTGATGTTGCCCAGGCCGTGGATCGTGCGCAGGTCCTTCTCGACAGCGCTGGCGGCGGCCGCCAGCGCCAGCGGGTCTTCGCCCGTGAGCGCCAGGATGTACTTCTCGCCCGAGCCGCCCAGGCCCACGGTGCTGCGCACGCCGGGCAGGGTTTCCAGGGCGGTGCGGATCTGGTTCTCGATCACTTGCTTGCGCGGCCTGTCGCCGCGCTCGTCCAGCTTGATGGTGAGCGTGGCCTTGCGCGTCTCGGGCGTGCCGAAACTCGCGAACGGGTCGCCGCCCGCGCTGCCGCCGGCCACCGTGGTGTAGACGCTCCTCACGTGGTCGATCTTCATCACGCGGTTGCGCGTTTCCTCGGCGGCCGCGGTGGTCTGCGCGAGCGTGGAGCCGGGCGCGAGCGAGAGGTAGATCTGTGTCTGCGAGTTGTCGTCCGGCGGAATGAAGCCGGTCTTGAGCAGCGGGATCATCGCCAGCGAGCCGAAGAAGAAGAGGGTGGCCAGCACCATCGTCTTGAAGCGGTTGTGCGTGCTCCACGCCACTGCGCGCATGTACCAGCGCAGCCACCCCGGCTCTTTTTCTTCGCCGACCACGGGCTTCAGGATGTAGGCCGCCATCATCGGCGTGAGCACCCGCGCGACCACCAGCGAGGCGAACACCGCGAGCGAGGCCGTCCAGCCGAACTGCTTGAAGAACTTGCCGGCCACGCCGCTCATGAAGGCCGTCGGCAGGAACACCGCGATCAGCGTGAAGGTGGTGGCAATCACCGCCAGGCCGATTTCGTCGGCCGCCTCCATCGCCGCCTGGTAGGGCGTCTTGCCCATGCGCAGGTGCCGCACGATGTTCTCGACCTCCACGATCGCGTCGTCCACCAATATCCCGACCACCAGCGAGAGCGCGAGCAGCGAGATGACGTTGACCGAGAAGCCCAGCACGAACATGCCGATGAATGCCGGGATCACCGACATCGGCAGCGCCACGGCCGAGACGAAGGTGGCGCGCCAGTCGCGCAGGAACAGCCATACCACGATCACCGCCAGGATGGCGCCTTCGTACAGCAGGTGCAGCGAGCCGTTGTATTCCTCTTCCACCGGGTCGACGAAGTTGAAGGCTTCGGTCAGCTCGATGTCGGGGCGCTGCGCGCGCATCTCGCCCAGTGCCTTCTGTATCGCGTGGCCCACTTCCACTTCGCTGGCGCCGCGGCTGCGGGCCACTTCGAAGCCCACCACCGGCTTGCCGTTGAGCAAGGCGCCCGAGCGCGGCTCGGCAATGGTGTCGCTGATGCGTGCCACCTGATCGAGTCGCACGCGGCGGCCGTCGGACAGCACGATCTGGATGTCGTTCAGCTGGTCGGCCGACTGCACGGTGGCGAGCGTGCGCACCGGCTGTTCGCTGCCGCCCAGGTCGAAGCGGCCGCCCGCGCTTTCGACCTGCACCTGGCGCAGCTGGCGCGAGATGTCGGCGGCCGAGGCGCCCAGCGCCTGCAGCTTGCTCGGGTCCAGGTCAATGTGCACCTGGCGCGTGACGCCGCCCACGCGGTTCACCGCGCCCACGCCGGGCAGCGCGAGCAGCTTCTTGGTGACGTCGTTGTCCACGTACCAGCTGAGCGCCTCGGCGTCCATCTGCGAGGAGGCGATGGTGAAGGCCAGCACCGGCTGGCCCGCCAGGTCGAGCTTGGTGACCACCGGGTCGCGCACGTCGGCCGGCAGGTCGGCGCGCACGCGCTGCACCGCGGAGCGCACGTCGTCCACGGCTTCCTGCACCGGCTTTTCGAGGCGGAACTCGACGATCAGCGTGGCGGCGCCGTCCTGTACCTTGGTGGTGATGTGCTTCAAACCCTGCACGGTGGCGATGGAGTTCTCGAGCTTGCGCGCGACGTCGGTTTCCAGCTGCGAAGGCGCGGCACCGGGCAGCAACGCCGAGACCGTGACGGTCGGCAGGTCGATGTCCGGAAAGTTCTGCACCTTCATCGCGTTGAACGACAGCAGCCCACCGAAGGTGAGCAGCACGAACAGCATCACCGCCGGAATCGGGTTGCGTATGGACCAGGCGGAAACGTTCATGAGCGTGTCCTTGTTTGTCTTACTTGGCGACCGCGGCGGAGGCTGCGGATTTCGCCGGCTGGGCTGCTGTCGCTGCCGGTGCAGTTGCTGCGGCCGGCGTCGTTGCCGCCACCACGCGCACCAGATCGCCGTCGTTCAGGAAACCGGCGCCCTGCACCACGACCTGCGAGCCCTCGGGCAGCGCGCTCGTGATCTCGATGCGGTCGTTCAGCCGGCGGCCGATCTGCACCTTGATCTGCGAGACGCGGTTGTCGGGCTGCAGCACGAACACGTTGTTGAAGCCGTCGCGCGGAACGATGGAGGCCTGTGGCACCGTGGGCGCCGAGCTGCGGCCGAGTTCGAAGTCGCCGCGCGCGAACATGCCGGCCTTCACACCCGTGTTCTGCAGCACCGTGGGCAGGTCGACGTAGACCAGTGCCGCGCGCGTCTGCGGATCGACCGTGGGCGCGATGCTGCGCACCTTGCCGCGCACCTGCGCGCCGCTGGCGCTGACCACGAAGGCGGGCGTGCCGACCGCGATGCGGGCGAGTTCCGCCGAGGTGACTTCGGCGCGCCATTCGAGGCGGCCCTGACGGATCAGGCGGAAGAGCTCGGTGCCCGCCGCGACCACGCTGCCCACCGTGGCGGTGCGCGCGGAGATCACGCCGTCGTCCGGCGCCAGCACCTGCGTGTTGCGCCCGCGCACCTGCTGCGCGGCGAGCACGGCCTCGGCGGCCTCGACGCGCGCCTTGGCGGTCTGCTCGGTGGTCTGGTACTGGTTGATCTGCTGCTGGCTCAGCGCGCCGGTGGCCTGCAGCGTGCGGGCGCGCGCGGCGTTGCCGGCGGCATCGGCCGCGGTGGCGCGGGCTTCAGCGAGGGAGGCGCGCGACTGCGCGATGTCGGCCTGCACCGTCTCGGGCGAGAAGACCGCGAGCACCTGGCCCTTCTTGACCACGTCGCCCACGTTCACGCGCACTTCGGCGAGCCGCAGGCCGTTGGATTCGGAGCCGACCACGGCTTCCTGCCAGGCTGCGACGTTGCCGTTGGCCGCGAGCGTCACGGTCAGCTCGGTGGCTTCGGGCTTGGCGACGGTGACGGTGAGCGCGGGCTTGGGTGCCGATGCGCCGTCTTTTGCCTTCGCTGCCGCGGCCTGTTCGGCGGGCGTGCCCGAGGGCTTGCGCACGAGCCACACGGCCGCGACGACGACGATGACGAGCGCCAGCAGCGCGAGGATGAGGGTGGAACGCTTCATTGTTTTCATGGTGACGTCGCAACCTTGGAGGTCGAAGTGGAAGTCATTGACTGGGACGATTCGGTGCGGTTCCAGCCGCCGCCCATCGAGCGGTACAGCGAAACCCAGGCTTCGGCGCGTTCGCGCTGCAGCGTGACGCGCGCGGTCTGCGCGGCAAAGAGGGTGCGGCGCGAATCCTCCAGCTCGAACAGGCTCGCCAGGCCGCTGCTGTAGCGGGCCTGCGTGGCGTCGAAGGAGGCCTGGTAGTTCTTCACCGCGCTGTCGGCGTCGGTGCTGCGGGCGTCGGTCGCGTCGAGGTTGACGAGCGCCTCTTCGACCTCGCGCACCGCCTGCCGCACATTCGCGCGGTAGAGCGACACGGCTTCGGTGTAGCGCGCCCTGGCCGCGTCGGTGTTGGCCTTGCGGGCACCGCCGTCCAGCAGCGGCACGGTGAGCGACACCGGCCCGACCGTCCAGGTGTCCAGCGACTCGCGAAAGCCGCTGGTGCGGATCTGCATGCGGCCGATGGAGCCCGAGAGGGTGAGCTTGGGATAGCGCTCGGCCTCGGCCGAGCCCACATCGGCGCTGGCCGATGCCACGGCAAGTTCGGCCGCATACACGTCGGGCCGCTGCGACAGCGCCGCTGCCGGCACGCTCTCGATGCTGCCCATCACCACCAGCGCGCGCTGCGTGTGCGAGACCGCGAGCTTCTGCGCGAGCGTGGGTTCGTCGATGCCGCTGAGCGCCACCAGCGCCTTGCGCTGCACCGCGCACTGGGCGCGCTGTTGCGTGAGGCGGCCCGAGGCGTCGGACGCGCTGGCGCGGGCGAGGGCCGCATCGGCCGGCGCAGTGAAGCCGGCACCCGCCGAGAGGTCGGTGAGCCGCGAGGTTTCGCTGCGCGACTTGGCATCGGACTCGGACACACGCAGCTGCTGCCGGCAGGCGCGCTCGGCGAAATAGGCGTTGGCGGTTTCGGCCGCGACGGCCACGCGCGCGTCGTGCCATTTGGCGGTGGCGCTGTCGAGTTTTTGCTGAGCGGAATCGCGGTCGGCGCGCAGGCGGCCGAAAAGATCGATCTCCCACTTCGACTGAATGCCGGCCTGCAGCGTGGTGAGCGGTGCGGTGGCGGAGGCACTGCTGCTGCTGCTGCTCGACGAGGAGCCCGTGCCACCTCCGCTGAAGGAAGAGCCCGAGACGCCCCGGCTCGCCGACGCCGTGCCGTCCAGGCTGGGCAGCAGCGCCGCGCCGGCCTGCACGCGCGTGGAGCGCGCCTCGGCCACGCGCGCCGCGGCGCTCGCGAGATTGGGGCTGGCGGCTTCGGCGGCGGCGATCAGTTCGACCAGCAACGGATCGTCGAGCTGGCGCCACCAGTCGGCCAGCGATGCGAGCGAGCCGCCGTGGGGCAGGGGCGCATTCCATTGCGGGGGAAACGGTGCCTCGACCGTGGCCGGTGGGCGCATCAGGCCGCAGCCCGCGAGGCCCAGGCTCAAGCCCAGCGGGAGGAGGCTGCGGGAGGCAATCAATCGGAGTCGTCTCATGGCTTCTTTCTCGCGGCGCGTGCGGGTGCCGATGCAGGTGCAGGCGCGGTTGCGGATTTGTCGTCGTCAGCCAGCGCCTCGCGGCGTGCGGCTTCGGCCTGCACCAGCGCCATGGCGTAGACCGTGAGGCGGTCGGCCCAGGTGTCGATGCTGCGCGGCGTGCGCAGCAGCGAAGGGCGAACGGCCTCGATGAAGTCCTGGTTCACGTAGAGCTGCATCGACAGCCCCGTGATCGCGAAGGTCAGGCGGTGGATGTCGTCGTCGGCACGGTCGAGCTTGAGGTGGCGGCACAGCAGCTCGGCGATGGCGCGGTGCGGGCCCTTGATGTCGCGCTCGATTTCCTTGGCCCACTGGCTGGTCGGCTCCAGCATCTCGCGCATGTGCAGCTGGATGCATTGCCGCACGATCTCGCCCTGCTTGAGCGGCTCGATCACCGAGGTGAAGCAGATGCGCAGCGCCTCATGGAGCGTGAGGCCGGGCGTGCTGCAGATGGCGACCAGGTCGTCGGAGTCGCCGCCCATCGGCTCGGTGAAACAGGCGCCGTACAGACCGTTCTTGTCGCTGAAGTAGTAGCTGATGGCCGAGATGTTGACCCCGGCCTCGCGGGCGATCTCGCGCGTGGAGGTCTTGGCGAACCCTTTCTGCGCGAAGAGCCGCAGCGCGGTGTGCAGGAGGCGATGGCGCGCCTCGGCGCCGTCGGCGCGAGGTGCGCGGCGCGGCGTGGAAGTGATGGGATCCCTCGCGTTCATGCCCGGCATTAGACCACGGGCGAAATCAAACGATTGATTTACTTAAGGGATCCTGAAGGCTTTTTTTCCTCGGCGCCATTCCGGGGATTTCCGGCGCTGCATCGATGCCGGATTTGTTGCCTTTCGATGCACAGTACGATCCGCCCATGCCTGCTGCCCCAGCCGCTCCCCCCGCCTTGCCCCCTGCGTTGCCCCTTGATGCAGAGGGCATCCTCGCGCTCGCCGCGCGCTCGATGTTCCATCTGTTCTCCAGCATCAGCCAGGGCATGTTCCTGGTGGACAGCAGCGGGCGCATCGTCTGGGTGAACGAAGGCTACCGGCGCTTTCTGCCGGCGCTGGGCTTCTCGTCCATCGACCAGTTCCAGGGCCACATGGTCGAGGACGTGATCCCCAACACGCAGATGCGGCGCGTGCTCGAGACCGGCGAGCCGATCCTCGTGGACCTCTTGACCAACAAGGCGGGCACCTTCGTGGTCAGCCGCATTCCTCTGCGTGCGGAGAGCGATGGCCCCGAGGGCGGCGCAGGCGACGTGATCGGCGCCATCGGCATCGTGCTGTTCGACCAGCCCGAGACCACGCTGCAGCCGCTGATCAGCAAGTTCGCATTGCTGCAGCGCGACCTCGACGACGCGCGGCGCGAACTCGCGAGCCAGCGCAACAACCCGCTCTACCAGCACGCGCCCGACGGGCAGCGGCGCTCCAAGTACACATTTGCGAGCTTCATCGGCAGCAGTCCGGCGGCGGTGGAGGTGAAGCGCCATGCGCGCCGCGCGGCGCAGTCGACCAGCCCCGTGCTGCTGCTCGGAGAGACCGGCACCGGCAAGGAGCTGCTCGCGCATGCGATCCATGCGTCGTCGGCGCGCGCCAAGGGCATGTTCGTCAGCGTCAACATCGCCGCCGTGCCCGACACCTTGCTCGAAGCCGAGTTCTTCGGCTTCGCACCCGGCGCCTTCACCGGCGCCGACAGGCGAGGGCGCGAAGGCAAGTTCAAGCTGGCCGACGGCGGCAGCCTCTTCCTCGACGAGATCGGCGACATGCCGCTCGGCCTGCAGGCCAAGCTGCTGCGCGCGCTGCAAGAGGGCGAGATCGAGCCGCTCGGCTCCAACAAGCTCGTGCCCTTCGATGCCCGAGTGATCGCCGCCACTTCGCGCGACCTGCCCGAGCTGGTGCGTCGCGGCCTGTTTCGCGAAGACCTTTACTACCGCCTCAACGTGCTGCCCTTGCGCGTGCCGCCGCTGAGGGAGCGGCGCAGCGATATCCCCGCGCTGGTCGAGGCGCTCGGCGAAGACATGGCGCTGCGCAGCGGCGAGGCGCCGCCCGAGCTCACGCCCGACGCACTCGCGCTGCTCGCGGGCCAGCACTGGCGCGGCAACATCCGCGAACTGCGCAACGTGCTGGAGCAGGTGACCATGCGCAGCGATTCGCAGCGCATCGATGCCGTGCAGCTCGAACGCATCCTGCGCGAAGCCGGGCTGGAGCAGATCGAGCTGCCCGACCTGTCGCATGCAGGTGGCGATGAAGAAGCCGCGCTGCTGCGGCCCCTGGCGCAGCAGGTCGCGGAGCTGGAGCGCAAGGCCATCGCAGCGGCCATGGCGAGCACGGGCGGCAACAAGCTGGCGACATCGCGGCTGCTCGGCATTTCGCGCGCGACCTTGTATGAGCGCATGACGAACCAGGAGCGCTGAGCTCCGATCGACAACCACTGTGAGGGAGAGGATGGGATGAAGGGTCTGTTCGCGAAGCTCAAAGATGCGCTGGTGAAACCCGCGGCGCCGGCGCCAGCGGTGCAGGCGGATGCCAGCCCGCAAGAGGGGATGCTGATCAACGCGTATTGCACTTGCGCCGAGGTTCCGGCGCTCCAGTTCGCACACACGATGGCGGCGCGCCGCGACCTCTCCGATCCCGAGCTCGCCCCGCACCTCGAAGGGTTCATCGGCTATGTGCTGGGCCGCGGCAATGGCGAGATGTCGCGCAACCGCTATCACGTGATGCGGCACATCCAGCGGGTGCGACAGCACTTGAGCCTCGTCGTCGAGGATGCGCAACTCGATGCCTTTGCCGATTGGGCGGTGCAGGCCAATGCGATCCTGTTCCTGCGCGATGGAGGCATTCGCGATCCGCATGGCGAGATCCTGCTGTCCGCGAATGGCGAGGAGGGCGACGGGCGCGTCGCCGTTCCCTATCCCTCGCAGGCGTGGGAGAGAAAGGCGCGCACGGAAGCGTTTCTTTCGGCAAGACAAATGCCGCCGCCCGCACATCTGCCGCCGCTCATCTCGGAGCCCGAACTGCGATTGCGCACACCGCAGGACATCGCCGGCAGGGCGTTCGCGCTGCTTGCGGTGGCGGTACAGGCCGAGTCGGTCGCGGCCGGTGATCCGTTGCCCGTCGAGACCCTGTTCGGGCGCCTGCCATCGGCCCGGGCGCACCTGACGCCGAAGGAACTGGCTTTTCTTTCCCAGAAGGCGCCGTCAGAGTTGGAGGTCGCGCAGTTCGGCTGGCGCTACGAATGCGTGTTCCTCCTGGAATGGGTGATGGGCCTCGTGGACGAGCTGCCGTTTCCCGCCGCCATTTGCGACGTGCCGTTGACGACCCGCCTCCTGCTGGACGCGCACGACGAGCAAGCCTTGATGCGCGCGATGCGGGTGCGACCGGACAGCGAAATCCTCGACGCCCTCGACCTGCACTACCGCCTCCACTGGCTGGCACGCCAGGCCGAGCTCAAGGCACAGGCCGTGCCGGCGGGGCTCGATCCCGGCGTGATCCTCGAGCGCCACCATGTGCTGAACTGGCTGGTCCGCTTCGAGAACAAGGAATGGGATGAAGTCGATACGCCGACCTGACACCGTCGTGAGCGCCGCACCATGAGCGTCCGAGCCCTGCGCTCCACCTTCGGCCCCAACTGCCACTGGTGCGGCCTTCCCATGGACTTCGACGAGCCGCACGGCCGGCCCGAGTCCGCGACCATCGAGCATCTCGTCGACTCGACGCTGGGCGGCGTGCGCAACCAGAAGCACCGGCGCCTGGCCCATGCCATCTGCAATCACACGCGCAACGAATTCCGGATGCAGGCCGAGCGCGAGTTCCAGCGCTGGATCGCGGCGCGGCAAGCTTCTGGCAAACCCTGACTGATAAATAGACAGTTGCCTGAAATTCAGTCACACCAAGTGTTCTGAAATCAGGCGCCAAGGGCTTCTTCCCAATGAAGAAACCTTTGTTATCAATGAGTTGGGCGCGTGGCACGAACTGTGCAATATTCAGTCACCACTTTCAGGAGACATAACGATGATCCGTCGCCACCTCGTCGCGCTGGCCGCGCTTTCCGCCTGCGCCGCTGCCGCCCCCGCCTGGGCCCAGTCCAACGAAATCCGCATCGCCCACATCTACAGCAAGACCGGCGCACTGGAGGCCTACGGCAAGCAGACGCAGACCGGCTTCATGATGGGCCTCGAGTACGCCACCGGCGGCACGATGGAGGTCGCCGGCAAGAAGCTCGTGGTCATCGAGAAGGACGACCAGGGCAAGCCCGACCTGGGCAAGTCGCTGCTGGCCGCCGCGTATTCGGATGACAAGGCCGCGCTGGCCGTCGGCCCGACCGCCTCGGGCGTGGCGCTCGCGATGCTGCCGGTGGCCGAGGAATACAAGAAGATCCTGCTGGTCGAGCCCGCCGTGGCCGACTCGATCACCGGCGACAAGTGGAACAAGTACATCTTCCGCACCGGCCGCAATTCGAGCCAGGACGCGATCTCCAACGCGGTGGCGGTCGACAAGGCCGGCGTCACCGTCGCCACGCTCGCGCAGGACAACGCCTTCGGCCGCGACGGCGTGAAGGCCTTCGGCGCCGCGCTCAAGAAAGCGAAGCTGGTGCACGAGGAATACCTGCCGCCCGCGACCACCGACTTCACCGCCGGCGCGCAGCGCCTGATCGACAAGCTGAAGGACCAGCCGGGCCGCAAGATCATCTGGATCGTCTGGGCCGGCGCGGGCAACCCGTTCAAGATCGTCGACCTCGACCTCAAGCGCTACAACATCGAGATCGCCACCGGCGGCAACATCCTGCCGGCCATGGCTGCGTACAAGGCGCTGCCGGGCATGGAGGGCGCGGCGTACTACTACTTCGGCATTCCGAAGAACCCGGTGAACGAAGCGATGGTGTCGGCGCACTACAAGCAGTTCAAGACGCCGCCGGACTTCTTCACGGCCGGCGGTTTCTCGGCCGCGATGGCGGTGGTGACGGCGCTGAAGAAGACCAACGGCGACACCAACACCAACAAGCTCATCAGCACCATGGAAGGCATGAGCTTCGACACGCCCAAGGGCAAGATGACCTTCCGCAAGGAAGACCACCAGGCGATGCAGTCGATGTACCACTTCAAGATCAAGGTCGACCCGGCGTTCGCCTGGGGCGTGCCGGAGCTGGTCCACGAAATCAAGCCTGAAGAGATGGACATCCCGATCAAGAACAAGCGCTGATCGACGCAGCGCAAATCGCCCCCTGAACCGCAGCGCGCACAAGAAGCGCCGCTCCCATTTCGCCCCGGATGGCCGCCGGGCGAAGCGCCAGCCTGCGTCCGCGCGAGGCTGTCGCGCTCCACGGCCGATTCGTCAGTCTGCAAGCAAGCGTTCGATACCCACAACATTAGGAGACAGCGATGCAAGCGATGAGAAGGAACTGGAAGGGACTGGCCGCGGCTGCGGCAATGACGGTGGCGGCGCATGCCGCGATGGCGGCGGTGCCGCTGCCGGCGCTCAACGCCAATCCGGCGGAGGTGAGCGTGTCGGGCCTCTCGGCGGGCGGCTTCATGGCGGTGCAACTGCACGTGGCCTATTCGGCCACCTTCAAGCGCGGCGCCGGCATCGTGGCCGGCGGTCCGTACTACTGCGCCGAAGGCTCGGTGCTCAATGCCACGGGGCGCTGCATGACGCACAGCACCAGCATCCCGGTGTCCACGCTCGTGAGCACCACCAACAACTGGGCCGCGAGCGGCGCGATCGACCCGGTGTCGAACATGACCGGCTCGAAGGTCTACCTGTTCTCGGGCACCGCCGACAACACCGTCAAACAGGCGGTGATGGACGACCTGAAGACCTACTACCAGAGCTTCGTGCCGACCGCCAACACGGTCTACAAGAACAACCTGGGCGCGGGCCACGCGATGGTCACCGACGACTACGGCGGCTCATGCGGCACCACCGCCACGCCCTACATCAACAACTGCGGCTTCGACCTCGCGGGCGAGATCCTCACGCACCTGTACGGCCCGCTGAACCCGCGCAACAACGGCACGCTGGGCGGCACCTTCACCGAGTTCAACCAGTCGGAATTCATCACCGGCCACGGCGCGGCGGCCACGGGCTGGATCTACGTGCCGCAGGCCTGCACCACCGCCTCGTGCCGCGTGCACCTGGTGCTGCACGGCTGCAAGCAGAACTACACCGACGTGGGCGACCAGTACGTCAGGAAGACCGGCTACAACCGCTGGGCCGACACCAACAACATCGTGCTCATCTACCCGCAGACCAGCACCGCGGCCACCAACAGCTGCTGGGACTGGTGGGGCTACGACAACGCGAACTACGCGAAGAAGTCGGGCCCGCAGATGGCGGCGATGAAGGCCATGGTCGACCGCGTGACCAGCTCGGGCGGCGGCTCGTCGCTGCCGGCGCCCACCGGCGTGGGCACCTCGGGCGCGACCGCCAGCAGCATGGTGATCGGCTGGGCGGGCGTCTCGGGCGCCACCGGCTACAACGTGTACCGCGGCGGCAGCAAGGTCAACGCGGCGCCGGTCGCCGGGACCAACTACACCGACACGGGCCTCGCCGCATCCACCACCTACAGCTGGACCGTGGCCGCGCTGGACGCGAGCAACGCGCAGGGCGCGATGTCGACGGCGGCCACCGGCACCACCACCTCGAGCGGCACCGGCGGCACCTGCTACACCGCGAGCAACTACACCCACACGATGGCCGGGCGCGCCTACGCGCTGTATGGCCTGACCTATGCCTACGGCTCGGGGCAGTCGATGGGCCTGTGGAACATCTACGTCACCACCACGCTGAAGCAGACCGGCCCGAACTACTACGTGATCGGCACCTGTTGAGGCCGGT
The DNA here is from genome assembly GCF_017161115.1 of Variovorax sp. RKNM96. Classification (GTDB taxonomy): domain Bacteria; phylum Pseudomonadota; class Gammaproteobacteria; order Burkholderiales; family Burkholderiaceae_C; genus Variovorax. The sequence goes on from NZ_CP046508.1 coordinate 3,100,549, forward strand.
CGACATCGACACTCTTTTCTTTCTGCAATGACCAACGATGCTTGAGACCCGAGACCTGACCATCCGCTTCGGTGGGCACGTGGCCGTCAACAGTGTGAGCTGCGCTTTTGCGCCGGGCACGCTGACGGCCATCGTCGGCCCCAACGGGGCGGGCAAGACCACCTACTTCAACCTGATCTCGGGGCAGCTCAAGGCGAGCGCCGGCACGGTGTCGCTCGACGGGCAATCGCTCTCGGGCATGTCGCCGTCCGCGCGCACGCACGCGGGGCTGGGGCGGGCCTTCCAGCTCACCAACCTGTTCCCCAACCTCACGGTGCTGGAGAACGTGCGCCTGGCGGTGCAGGCCACGCGCGAGGGCGCGCATCGGCGGGGCCTCAACCTCTGGAGCATCTGGAGCGACCACAAGGCGCTGACCGAGCGCGCGGACCAGATCCTCGCGGACGTGGCGCTGAAATCGCGCGAGCACGCCACGGTTGCCAGCCTGCCGCACGGCGACCAGCGCAAGCTCGAGGTGGCGCTGCTCATGGCGCTGGAGCCCAAGGTCTTCATGTTCGACGAACCCACGGCCGGCATGAATGCGGCCGAGGCGCCGGTCATCCTCGATCTGATCCGCAAGCTCAAGCAGGACAAGACCAAGACCATCCTGCTGGTCGAGCACAAGATGGACGTGGTGCGCGAACTTGCGGACCGCATCATCGTGCTGCACAACGGCACGCTGGTGGCCGATGGCGAACCGGCCGAGGTGATCGCCTCGCCGGTGGTGCAGGAGGCCTACCTGGGCATTGCGAAGGAGGCCGCCGCATGAAGACGACCGCGATGAATTTCTCCCTCCCCTTCCGGGGGAGGGCAGGGGTGGGGGCTCGCGGCCTTCACCTCGCTGCAGCCTTGCAAGCGCCGCTTGCCCCCATCCCAGCCTTCCCCCGGAAGGGGAAGGAGCAAAGCCGATGACCGCTCCGAATCTTTTGACCCTCGAAGGCGTGCAGACGCACATCGGGGCGTACCACATCCTCCACGGCGTAGACCTCGCCGTGCCCAAGGGCCAGCTCACCATGCTGCTGGGCCGCAACGGCGCGGGAAAGACGACCACGCTGCGAACCATCATGGGCCTGTGGCATGCATCGCAAGGCCGGGTGCGCTTCGCCGACAAGGACATCACCGCGCTGCAGACGCCGCAGATCGCGGGCCTGGGCATCGCCTACGTGCCCGAGAACATGGGCATCTTCTCCGACCTCACGGTGAAAGAGAACATGCTGCTCGCCGCGCGCGCCGCGAAGAACGCTGGGCAGATCGACGACACGCGTCTGAAGTGGATCTTCAAGCTCTTTCCCGCGGTCGAGAAGTTCTGGAACCACCCGGCCGGCAAGCTCTCGGGCGGGCAGAAGCAGATGCTGGCGGTCTCGCGCGCCATCGTCGAGCCGCGCGAACTGCTCTTGATCGACGAGCCCAGCAAGGGCCTCGCGCCCGTGATGATCAACAACATGATCGACGCCTTCGCCGAACTCAAGCGCAGCGGCGTGACGATCCTGCTGGTGGAGCAGAACATCAACTTCGCCCAGCGCCTGGGCGACAACGTCGCGGTGATGGACAACGGCCGCGTGGTTCACAGCGGCTCGATGGCGGCGTTCTCCGCCGATGCGCAACTGCAGCAATCGCTGCTCGGACTGGCCCTATGAAACTCGACTTCGACTGGAAGCCGCTGCTTCTTGCTCCCATCCTCGCGCTCGTCGCGCTGCCGCTCACCGGCTCGTTCTCGACCTGGCTCACGCTCACGGTCGCGGGCCTGGCGATGGGCATGATCATCTTCATCATCGCCTCGGGCCTCACGCTGGTGTTCGGCCTCATGGACGTGCTGAACTTCGGCCACGGCGTGTTCATCGCGCTCGGTGCCTTTGTGGCGAGCAGCGTGCTCGGCCTCATGGGCGACTGGACCGGCTCGCAGGAACTCTGGCGCAACCTCGTCGCGGTGTTCCCCGCGATGCTGGTCGCGATGGCCGTCGCGGGCGCGGTCGGGTTCGCCTTCGAGCGCTTCATCGTGCGGCCCGTCTACGGCCAGCATCTGAAGCAGATCCTCATCACGATGGGCGGCATGATCATCGGCGAGGAGCTCATCAAGGTGATCTGGGGCCCGGCGCAGGTGCCGCTGCCGTTGCCCGAGGCACTGCGCGGCTCGCTGTTGATCGGCGATGCGGCCATCAGCAAATACCGGCTGCTCGCGGTGGCCGTGGGCGTGGTGGTGTTCGGCCTGCTCGCATGGACGCTCGGCCGCACCAAGATCGGCCTGCTGATCCGCGCCGGCGTGCAGGACCGCGAGATGGTCGAGTCGCTGGGCTACCGCATCGGCCGGCTCTTCGTCGGCGTGTTCGTGGTGGGCAGCGCGCTGGCCGGTCTCGGTGGCGTGATGTGGGGGCTGTTCCAGCAGAACCTCGTGCCGCAGATGGGCGCGCAGGTGAATGTGTTGATCTTCATCGTGATCATCATCGGCGGGCTGGGCTCGACGGGCGGGGCGCTCATCGGTGCGCTGCTCGTGGGCCTCATGACCAACTACATCGGCTTCCTGCTGCCCACGGTCACGCAGTTCGCGAGCATCTTCCTGATGGTGGCGGTGCTGCTGTGGCGTCCGCAGGGCGTGTACCCCGTCGCGAACCGCTGAGGAAGAAGACGACATGTTCCTGAAACGACTTCTCTCCAACGACATGCCGCGCAGCCGCCTCCTGGCGCTGCTGCTCGTGGCGCTGTTCCTCGCGCTGGCGTTCGCGCCGTTCATCTTCCCGGGCGTGAAGGCGCTCAGCGTCGCGGCCAAGATCCTGGTGTTCGTGGTGCTGGTCGCGAGCTTCGATTTGCTCCTGGGCTACACCGGCATCGTGAGCTTCGCGCACACGATGTTCTTCGGCATCGGTGCGTACGGCATCGCGATTTCCGCTTCGCGGCTCGGGCCCAACTGGGGCGCGGTGCTCGTGGGGCTGGGCGCATCGCTCGCGATCTCGCTGGTGCTCTCGTTCGCCATCGGCCTGTTCTCGTTGCGGGTGCGCGCGATCTTCTTCGCGATGATCACGTTGGCCGTGGCCTCGGCATTCCAGACGCTCGCTTCGCAGCTGTCGGACTTCACCGGCGGCGAAGACGGCCTGACCTTCAAGCTGCCCGAGCTGATCTCGCCGAGCTTCGAGTTTGCCGAGGAGCCGTTCCTCGGCGTCTCGCTCGACGGCCGGCTGCTCTGCTACTACCTGCTGTTCGTCGCGGCCGTGGTGCTGGTGCTCGCGCTGCTGCGCATCGTGAACTCGCCCTTCGGCCGCGTGCTGCAGGCCATTCGCGAGAACGAGTTCCGCGCCGAGGCCATCGGCTACCGCGTGGTGGTGTACCGCACGACGGCCGCCGTGCTGTCGGCGCTGTTTGCCACGCTGGCCGGCGCGATGCTCGCGATCTGGCTGCGCTACAACGGGCCCGACACCTCGCTGAGCTTCGAGATCATGATCGACGTGCTGCTGATCGTGGTGATCGGCGGCATGGGCACCATCTACGGCGCGGCCATCGGCGCGGTGCTGTTCGTGGTGGCGCAGAGCTACCTGCAGGACCTGCTGCGCCTGGGCAGCGAGGCGGCGAGCGGGCTGCCGTGGCTCGCTGCGCTGCTGTCGCCCGACCGCTGGTTGCTATGGCTGGGCGTGCTGTTCGTGCTGTCGGTGTATTACTTTCCGACCGGCATCGTCGGCAAGCTGCGGGCGAGGGCGGCACGATGAGCGCGCCCGTCATCCCCACATCGCACTACGCGGAACTTGCGGGCCGCGAAATCCACTGGCTCGAATGGGGCGCGCCCGATGCGCCGGTGGTCATCGCCTGGCATGGCCTTGCCCGCACCGGCCGGGACATGGATGAGTTGGCGCAGCACTTTGCCTCGCGCGGCTTTCGCGTGATCTGCCCTGACACCATCGGCCGCGGCCTCAGCCAGTGGAGCCCGCTGCCCGACGAGGAATACCAACTCTCGTTCTATGCAAAGCTCGCCAACGCGCTGTGCGACGAGCTGCGCCTCGGCCGCGTGCACTGGATCGGCACCTCGATGGGCGGCGCGATCGGCATGGTCTGCGCCTCGGGCCTGTTCGAGCCGCGCATGAAGGCGCGCATCGCGAGCCTCACGCTCAACGACAACGCGCCGCAGCTCGCGCAAGCGGCCATCGAGCGCATCCGCGCCTATGCGGGCCAGCCGCCTTCATTCGATACGGTGGCGGAGCTGGAGGTGTTCTTTCGCACCGTCTACAAGCCCTACGGCTGGCTCAGCGATGCGCAGTGGCGCCGGCTGACCGAGAGTTCCACTCGCCGCCTGCCCGACGGCCGCGTGACGCCGCACTACGACCCGGCGATGGTCCGGCAGTTCAGCGCACACGACAACGACTACCTGATCTGGCCGCACTACGACCTGATCGACGTGCCGGTGCTGTGCCTGCGCGGCGCCGAGTCGGACCTGGTGCTGCCCGAGGTGGTCGAGGAGATGCGGCACCGCGGGCCGGGCGCCGAGGGGCGGCTGCAGGTCATTGAAATCCAGGGGTGCGGTCACGCGCCGGCGCTCAACGTGCCCGAACAACTGGAGCCCATCGAAGGGTTTATCCGCGCCGCCGGTCGCTGAATGCAAGGCGGCAGCACAATCGCCGCCGGCTTCAACCACTACGACAAGGCTCACCTCACCATGGCGCTCTCGATGTACGACATTTCGGTCCCGGTCTTCACCCGCGGACTCGGCCAGCTCACCCACCTGTTCGACAAGAGCCTGGCGCATGCCAAGGCCAACGGCATCGACACCGCCACGCTGGTCGACGCGCGCCTGGCGCCCGACATGCTCACGCTGGCCGGCCAGGTCCAGCGCGCGAGCGATGCATCCAAGCTCGGCGCCGCACGCATCGCGGGCATCACGGCACCCAGCTTTCCCGACGAGGAAAAGACCTGGGACGACTTGCTGGCCCGCATCCGCAAGACCCAGGATTTCCTCGCGACCGTGGACCGTGCCCTGATCGACGGCCAGGAAGAGCGCCCTGTGACCATCAAGCAGCGCGAAGGCGAGGTGACCTTCCCCGCGCAGCGCTACCTGCTGCAGTTCGCGCTGCCCAATTTCTTCTTCCACGTGACCACGGCCTACGACGTGCTGCGCCACAGCGGCATGCCGGTCGGCAAGCTGGACTACCTCGGCAAGTTCTGAGCGCCGTTCGTCACGGCTTCGCGACAAACTTCAAATTGCCGTGACACATGCGCGCCCGCCCGGCGCGCGCCCAACAATCGCGGCAGACCGCTGTCGGTCTGACACGAACGGGGTTGCGATCATGGGCAAGTTGCTGTCGAGAAGGGCGTTTTCAGGTCTCGCCGCAGGTGCGGCGGCGATGGCCGGTTGGCCGATGCAGGGCGCGCTCGCCGCATCGCCGGGCCTCAAGGACTACGGCCGCGCGCCCGAGTTCGCGGGCATCGAGAAATGGCTCAACTCGGGCCCGCTCACGATGCAGGGGCTCGCGGGCAAGGTGGTGCTGGTCGACTTCTGGACCTACACCTGCATCAACTGCATCCGCACGCTGCCGCACGTGGTGCGCTGGTACGAGACGTACAAGGACCAGGGCTTCGTCGTCGTGGGCGTGCACTCGCCGGAGTTCGCCTACGAGCGGTCGACCCGCAACGTGCAGGACGCGATCGAGCGTTTCAACATCCGCTACCCGGTGGCGCAGGACAACGGCTTCGCGACCTGGAAGGCCTACGGCAACCAGTACTGGCCGGCGTTCTATCTGGTCGACGCCAAGGGGCAGGTGATGCGCCAGCACTTCGGCGAGGGCGAGTACGCCGAGATGGAGGCTGCGATCCAGGCGCTGCTGGCCCGCAAGGCAGCGGGCTGAACTACCGGGTCGGCCAGCCCGCCAGGTTTCGTTCGGCGATGCCCGCGAGGGCGGTGATCCACGCCGGGCTGTCGTTGAGGCAGGGGATGTAGCTGAAGGCCTGGCCCCCCGAATGCAGGAAGGCCTCGCGGCCTTCCATCGCAATTTCTTCCAACGTCTCCAGGCAGTCGGCCGGGAAGCCCGGGCACACCACGTCCACCCGCTTCACGCCGCTCGCGCCGAGCTCGCGCAGCGTCGGCTCGGTGTAGGGCTCGAGCCACTTGGCGCGGCCGAAGCGCGACTGGAAGGTGACGCGATGCTGCGCGTCGGAAAGACCGAGCCGCGCCGCGAGCAGACGGGCGGTTTCCAGGCACTGCGATTGGTACGGATCGCCGAGCGCGATGTTGCGCGCGGGGATGCCGTGGAAGCTCATCAGCAGCACCTCGCCGCGGCCCTCGGCCTTCCAGTGGCGCTCGATGCCCTGCGCGAGCGCATCGATGTAGGCGGGGTCGTCGTGGTACTGGTTGACGAAGCGGAATTCGGGAATGCGGCGCTGCTTGCGGCTCCAGTCGTTCACCGCATCGATGACGCTTGCAGTGGTCGTGGCCGAGTACTGCGGATAGGCCTGCAGCACGAGCACGCGCGTCGCGCCTTCGGCTTGCAGCGCATCGAGGCGGGAGGCGATCGACGGGTTGGCATAGCGCATTGCATCGCGCACCGTCACGCGATGGCCGCGCTCGCCGAGCCAGCCGGCCAGGAGCGCCGCCTGCTTCTGCGTCCACACCTTGAGCGGGGAGCCTTCGGTCATCCAGATGCTCGCGTACTTGGCAGCGGACTTGGCGGGCCGCGTGCGCAGGATGATGCCGTGCAGGATCAGCGCCCAGAGCAATTTCGGAATCTCGACCACGCGCGGGTCGCCCAGGAAATCGGCGAGGTAGGGGCGGACGGCGGCGGCGGTGGGGGCGTCGGGAGAGCCGAGGTTGCACCAGAGCACGGCGGTGCGGTCATTGGCGGAGCTGGCGTTCATCGGGTCGTGGGGCATGCGATATTCTCAGGCATGACCTCCGCCCCCACAGCGCCGGCGAACGCCGCGCCGCTCGACGTCCAACGCATCTCCGCGATCTCGCTCGACCTCGACGACACCCTCTGGCCCATCTGGCCGACCATCGAACGCGCCGAGGCCGTGCTGCAGGAATGGCTGTTGCGCGAGGCGCCCAAGACGGCTTCGCTGCTGCTCACGCCCGGCATCCTGCGCGAACTGCGCGAAGCCACCGAGAAGGAGCGCTCGGACCTCGCACATGACCTGAGCGCGCTGCGCCGTGAGTCGATCCGCACCGCGCTGAAGCGCTCCGGTGAAGACCCGGCGCTGGCCGATCCCGCCTTCGATGCCTTCTTCGCGGAGCGCCAGCGCGTGACGCTCTATGACGATGCGCTGCCCGCGCTCAAGTGGCTCAGCGAACGCTACCCGTTGATCGCCGTGTCGAACGGCAACGCCGACATCCACCTGACCGGCGTGGGCCGGTGGTTCCGCACCGCGTTCAATGCACGCGCCTTCGGCAGCGGCAAGCCGCATGCGCCGATCTTCCGCGCCGCCGCGGCCTCGGTCGGCCTGCTGCCCAAGGACGTGCTGCACGTGGGCGACGACGCCGAGCTCGACGTGGTCGGCGCGCTCAATGCCGGCATGCAGGCCGCCTGGCTGGTGCGCGACGAGCGCCCCTGGGTGCATGGCGCGCGACCTCAGCTGATCGTGCCGAACCTGCACGCGCTGTGCGTGGCGCTGGGCGCCTGAGGCTTATCTATTCGAAGACGGGGCGGAAGAAGCTGCGCTCGTAGCTCAGGAAGCAGCGTGTGTCCTGCGCGTACTTGAACGCCGCCTGGCACTCGGGGTCCTGCATCGAATCGGCGCGGTATTTCTCATAGGCCGCGAGGCTCGGAAAACTGAACATCGCCAGCGCGACGTCGTTGGCGCCTTCCGAGGGCAGGAAGTAGCCGTGGTGCTTGCCGCCGAACTTCTCGACCAGCGGAATCCAGAGCTTGCCGTAGTGCTCGAATTCCTTGAGCTTGTAGGCGTCGACGATGTAGCGCAGGTAGCAGGTGACCATGTCTTGGTTTCCGGAGGTGAGGGGTAATCGGCGCGGCCCCGGCGGGCTGCGGGCCGTCGGACTATAGTTTCCCGCTCCCCCGTCTCGTTTCTTGTCCACCTTTCGCGCAGGAATTCCGAAAGTGCACCTCTCCAACTGGCTCATCTTCTGCGGCGTTACGCTGCTCGTCGCCTTCACCCCCGGTCCGGCCGTGCTGCTCGCGGTCTCGAACTCGATTTCCGTGGGCCCGCGACGCGCGATGATCAGTTCGATGGGCAACGCGGTGGGCCTGTTCATGGTGTCGGCCGCCGCGATGGCGGGGCTGGGCGTGGTGCTGACGACCTCGGCCTCTGCGTTCATGGTGCTGAAGGTGGCCGGCGCGGCGTACCTGATCTACCTGGGCATCAAGCAGTGGCGCAACCGGGCCAGCGTGTTTTCCGACCTGGCCGCAACCGGCGCGCCCGCCGCACCGCGTGCTGCATGGCGGCTGTTCGGCAACGGCGTGACCGTGGCGCTCACCAATCCCAAGGGCATCCTGTTCTTCTCGGCGCTGTTCCCGCAGTTCCTCGTGCACGACGCGCCGATCCTCGGGCAGTTCGCGGTGCTCACCGCCACCTTCGCCGCGGGCTCGGTGCTGTCGCACGCGTTTTATGTGCTGCTGGCGCGGATGCTGAAGAAGCAGCTGTCCGATCCGCGCCGGTCGAAGCTCTTCAATCGCGTGTCCGGCGGTGCTTTCGTGCTGCTGGGCCTGAGCTTGCTGCGCCTGCCCAACAAGGCGGCCTGATCCGCCCAATCAATCGAGCGCGAACTGCTCGCGCAACGCGGCGCAGAAGTCCGCGGTGCCGCTGAGCGAGAAGGTGAGGGTGGTGAAGCGCGGGTCTTCGCGCGTTTCCTGCAGGTCATGGTCCCAGGTCGCGCCTTCGTCCAGCGCGCCGCGCGCGTTCGGAAAGGTGGCTTCGGCCCAGGCGAGCACCCGTTCGATCTCGGCATGCACCTCGGGCACTTTCTCCGGCGCGGTCGAGGCCATGGCATCGAAGGTGCCGTGGCCTTCGGTGTCTTCGCTGTAGTCGAAGTCCAGGTAGCGCAGTTCGGTCATGGGGTCGCCTGAGCAGCCGCCAGTCCGCTGAGCACCGCGCCTTCGAGCGTCGCGGGGTAGGGGCCTTCGGTGTAGTCGCCGCAGGCCTGCAGGCCGGGCGCGATGCGCATCGGCGGCCGAGCGAGCGCGGGCGTGCAGGCGAAGGTGGCGCGCTTCTCGACGACGGTCTGGATGATCTCCAGCGATGTCTGGCCCAACTGTGTCGCGGCTTGCGCGATCACTTGCTGCTCCAGCACTTCGCGCGATGCTTCGTTGGCGCTGATGACCAGCGCGAGCACGCCTTCAGGGCCGTCGAGCTGGCTGCGGTCGAACACGAACTGGGCTGGTGCTGTGGCCGGATCGCTGCGCAGCGCCAGCATCGGTTCCGCCAGCTTCGAGGCGCCGCGCACGTAGACCGTGGCGATGGCTTCGAAGCGCAACGCCTCGGTGGGTTCGCACCAGCGGTCCGCCGGCAAGCCCGATGCACGAACGAGCCGCGCGGCATCCCAGGGTGCGCAGGCCAGGATGACCCGGTCGAAGGTTTCGTCGTCGACGCGCCACTGCCCGGCTTCGGGTGCGATGGCCCGTACCCGCGTGCCGATGTGCAGCGTTGCGCCGTGCTTCGTGAGCCACGCCATCGCGGCATCCGGGAACAGCGCGCCGAGGTCCACACGCGGCAGCAGCAGGTCCGCGCCGCCGCTTCCGCTGAAGAGCGCGTCGCGCAGCACGCGCAGGAACACTTCGCCGCTTGATTGGGGCACCGGCGTGTTGAGCGCCGAGACGCACAGCGGCTCGATCAGCTCCTGCATCACGCGCGGCGTGAGACCGGTGCAGAGCGCGGCCACCGTGGTGTCGGGCGCGCAGCGGAATCCACCGAGGCGCCATCCGACGGCGGTGCGCAGCAGCGAGGACTTGTCCCGCCACGTCCAGCCGCGCGCGGTGAAGATGCCGACCAGCAGATCGAGCGGTGCGGGCAGCTGCGGCAGCTTCAGTCCGCCGCCATCGGCAAAGCGCAGCGAGAGTGGCAGGCGATGCAGTGCCCTCTCCACATCGACGCCCACTTCGCGCATCAGCTTCAGCGTGGCCGTGTAGGCGCCGATCAGGATGTGCTGCCCGTTGTCGAGCGCCATCCCGTGCATGTGGTCGACTCGCCGCGCCCGTCCGCCCGGCATGTGCGCCGCCTCGAACAGCGTGACGGCATGACCGAGCCGCGTGGCCTCGACCGCAGAGGCGAGACCGGCCCAGCCGGCGCCGATGACGGCTATCTTCAAATCCGCCCCAGCGCTTGAACCTTCCACGCCAGCCAGAACTTGCGCACCGGCGTCAGGCTCACGCGCTGGTTCAGCACCTGGAAGTCGTCGCGCTCGATCTCGCGCAGCAGCGTGCGGTAGATGCTGGCCATCATCAGGCCGGGCTTCTGCGTGCGGCGGTCGGCTACGGGCAGCAGGGCGAGCGCCTCGTCGTAGGCGGCATGCGCGCGTTGCGCCTGGAACTTCATGAGCGCCACGAAGCGGTCCGAGTGCACGCGGTTCAGGATCTCGTGCGCCTTCACGTCGAACTGCTGCAGCTCGTTGACCGGCAGGTAGATGCGGCCGCGCAGGGCGTCTTCGCCCACGTCGCGGAGGATGTTCGTGAGCTGCAGCGCCAGGCCGAGCTTGTGGGCGTAGGCGGTCGTCTGCGGATCGGTCTGCCCGAAGATGCGCGCCGCGACCTCGCCCACCACGCCGGCCACCAGGTGGCAATAGCGGGCGAGGCCGGGGAAGTCGAGGTAGCGGGTCTGGTCCAGGTCCATCTGGCAGCCGTCGATCACCTCGAGCAGCTGGCGCGCCTCGATGCCGTAGGCCGCGGCGTGCGGCATCAGCGCCTGCATCACCGGGTGGCGCGGCGTGCCCGCGAAGGCCTGGGCGACCTCGGTGCGCCACCAGGCGAGCTTGGTGGCGGCCACGCCGGGGTCGGTGACCTCGTCGACCACGTCGTCGACCTCGCGGCAGAAGGCATAGAACGCCGTGATCGCGGCGCGCCGGGGCTTGGGCAGGAACAGGAAGGCGTAATAGAAACTGCTGCCCGAGGCGGCGGCCTTGTCTTGCACGTATTGCTCGGGATTCATCGGGGAGGCGCTGCTTTCATGGGGCGCCATTGTCTCCGCATCCGCAGCGTCTTCCAGAGCAGCATGGGCGCATCGGCCTTGCCGATGGTGGGGCGCTGCGAGAAGGTGTCGAAGCCCAGGTCGGTGATCTTGTCGAGGATGCGCAGGCCACCCTGCACAACCAGGCGCAGCTCCCAACCCGCGCGGCCCGGCAGGCGATGCACCAGCGGCGCGCCTTCGTCCATCAGCTCGCGGGCCCAGAAGGACACAACCGAGACCAGGTTGATGGCCTCCTGCGGCGGCGGCGCGTCCGAGAGCGGCTCGAACACCTTGAAGTGCTCGCGCGTGAGCCCGCGCCGGGCGCAGTCGGTCAGCGGGAAATAGAAGCGCCCGCGGGGCAGGTCCACGCTCGGGTCCTGCCAGAAGTTGATGAGCTGCAGCGCGGTGCAGATGGCGTCGCTCTGCGCCAGCGCCTCTGCATCGTGCACGCCGTAGAGATGCAGCAGCAGCCGCCCGATCGGGTTGGCCGAGCGGCGGCAGTAGTCGAGCAGTTCGGCGCGGTCGGCATAAGTGCCGTGGTCGCGGGTCTTCTCGATGTCCTGCATGAAGGCGCTCAGCAGGTCGGCCAGCAGGTCTTCGGGCAGACCGTACTGCGCGATGCTGTGGGCCAGCGGACCGAAGACGTGCGGCCAGCGCGAGGTGGCGAGTGCCTCTCCCTGCGCGGCGGCGGCGAGCTCGTCCCGGTAGGCGCGCAACTCGGCCAGCCGCTGCTCGGGCGACGCATCGCCTTCGTCGGCAATGTCGTCGGCGGTGCGCGCGAAGTGATAGATCGCGGCAATTGGCGGGCGCAGATGCGGCGGGCAGAGCCACGAGGCGACCGGAAAATTTTCGTAGTGCGCCGGCGGGGCGGCGAGGTGGGGAGTGGCGGACACGCCACGATTGTCCGCGACACGCTGCCCCCGGCACTATGCTCGGTGCGTTGCCACTTCGAACAGCTCGCCCATGAACGCACCGGCCCCGGCCTCCACGGCCCAGATTCCAGCGCAAGGCGGAGCAGGGCATCCGGCGGGACCCGGATTGATGATCGCGGCGCTCGGCGTCGTCTTCGGCGACATCGGCACCTCGCCGCTCTATGCCTTCAAGGAAACGATGAACCCCGAGCACGGCGTGCCGTTCTCGCCCGATTCGGTGCTGGGGCTGCTGTCGCTGATCTTCTGGGGCCTGATGTTCGTGGTGACGCTCAAGTACGTGGTGTTCGTGCTGCGCGCCGACCACGACGGCGAGGGCGGCATCCTCGCGCTGCAGGCGCTGGCGCGCAGCGCGGTCGCCGGGCCGAAGACCAAACCCTGGGTGTGGAACGTGATCGGCCTGCTGGGCCTGGTGGGCGCGGCCATGTTCTACGGCGACAGCCTGATCACGCCGGCGATCTCGGTGCTCTCGGCGGTCGAGGGGTTGGAAGTGCAGGCGCCGATGCTGCAGCGGGCGGTGATTCCGATCACGGTCGTCATTCTTGTCGCGCTTTTCATGGTGCAGAAGAAGGGCACGGGCGTGGTCGGCAAGATCTTCGGGCCGGTGATGCTGCTGTGGTTCATCGTGCTGGCCGCGGCGGGTCTCTGGCAGGTGCTGCAGCAGCCGCAGGTGCTGGCGGCGCTCGATCCTCGGCGCGCCTTCGGCTTCCTGATCGAGCACCGGGCGCAGTCGCTCGCGGTGCTGGGGGCGGTGTTCCTGGCGTTCACCGGCGGCGAGGCGCTTTATGCCGACATGGGGCATTTCGGCGCTAAGCCGATCCGGCTGGCCTGGCTCTTCATCGCGCTGCCGGGGCTGGTGCTCAACTACTTCGGCCAGGGCGCGCTGGTGCTGGCGAACCCGGCGGCCATCGACAACCCGTTCTTCAGGCTCTTTCCCTCGTGGGGCGTGCTGCCGATGGTGGTGCTGGCCGCGATGGCCACGGTGATCGCGTCGCAGGCGGTGATCTCGGGCGCCTTCTCGCTCACCGCGCATGCGATGCGCATGGGCTACCTGCCGCGCATGCGGGTGGTGCAGACCTCCGGCTCGGCCATCGGGCAGATCTACGTGCCGGCCGTGAACTGGCTGCTGATGGTGGGCGTGCTGCTCTTGGTGCTGGGCTTCCGCAGCTCGGGCGCGCTGTCGGCGGCGTACGGCATCGCGGTGTCGATCACGATGGTGACGACCACGCTGCTCGCGGGCATCGTCGCCTGGGGGCTGTGGAAGTGGAACAAGGTGGCGGTGGTCGTGGGCGTGGTGGCCTTCGCGGTGGTCGACCTGACCTTCGTGGTCGCCAACAGTCTGAAGGTGGCCGAGGGCGGCTGGCTCACGCTCGCGGTGGCGGCCGTGGTGATGGTGGTCTTCACCACCTGGGCCAAGGGTCGGCGGCTGGGGCTGGAGGCAGCGGCGGCCGAGAGCCTGCCGCTTCGGCCCTTCATCGAATCGCTGGCGCAGCACATGCCGCACCGGGTGAGCGGCACCGCGGTGTTCCTGAACCCCGACGCCACGGCGGTTCCGCATGCGCTGCTGCACAACCTCAAGCACAACCAGGTGCTGCACGACCAGGTGATCGTGCTGCGCGTGCTGGCCTGCGACACGCCGCGCGTCGACGCCCGCATCCGCATCGAGGCGGAGCAGCTGATGGAGGGCATCTGGGTGGTCACCGCGCGCCATGGCTTCATGGAGCGGCCCGACGTGCCCGAATTCATCCGCATCCTGGCCTACCAGAAGACGCTGGCGATCGATTCAATGAAGACCTCGTATTTCGTCTCCCGCGCCTCGGTGGGCGAGGAAAACCTGCCGGGCCTGAATCCGGTGCGGCGCGTGCTGTTCGGCTGGCTGCAGCGCAATGCGGGGCGGGCGTCGGACTACTTCGAGCTGCCCGACAACCGGCTGGTGGAGATGGGCCAGCGGACCTGAAAGTACCCGGAAAGTACTGGTCAACTGACCCGCGGGTCATTGACAGTATTTAACGTTTACCCTAGATTACTAACCAGTGGGTCATTAAAGGCCCGGGTTTGTCCTTTCTTGGGTGTCTCATGACCGCCTCCACCGCTTTTCCCCGTGTGCGCAGCGCCTTGTGGCTGCTGATTCCGTCCCTGTTCCTGGCCGGCTGTTCGCCCAAGCCGGCGGCCGAGGAGCCCGTTCGAGCGGTGAAGCTGGTGACCGTCGGCACCAGCGACTTCGACGCCCAGCCCGAGTTTTCGGCCCAGGTCCAAGCCCGCGTCGAATCGCGCGTGGGCTTCCGGGTGGCAGGCAAGATCACCCGGCGCCAGGCCGAGCTCGGCCAGCACGTGCAGGCCGGCCAGGTGCTGGCCCAGCTCGATCCGCAGGACTACAGGCTGGCCGCCGAAGCCGCCCGCGCTCAGCAGGCCGCAGCCCTGACCAACCGCGATCTGGCCGCCGCCGACCTGAAGCGCTACCGCGAACTGCGCGAGCAGAACTTCATCAGCGGCGCCGAGCTCGAGCGCCGCGAAACCACCTGGAAAGCCGCCCAGGCGCAGCTCGAACAGGCGCAGGCCCAGCTTTCTTCGCAAGGCAACCAGGCCAACTACACGACGCTCGTCGCCGATGTGGCCGGCGTCATCACCGCCATCGAGGCCGAGCCCGGCCAAGTGGTGCAGGCCGGCACGCCGGTCGTGCGCATTGCACAGGACGGCGCGCGCGACGTGGTGTTCGCGGTGCCCGAAGACCGTGCCCAGGCGATCAAACCCGGCTCGGCGGTCACGGTGCGCGGCTGGTCCGGCGGCGATGAGTTGCAAGGACAGGTGCGCGAAGTGGCGGCCAGTGCCGACGCCGTCACGCGCACGTATTCGGTCAAGGTCGCCATCGATGCGGCCACCTCGCCGCCGCTGGGCGCCACCGTCTACGCGCGTCCGCAGGCACTGGCCCACGCCAGCACCGGCGTGATGAAGCTGCCGACCAGCGCGCTGCGCCAGGAAGGCAAGGGCACGGCGGTCTGGGTGCTCGACAAATCGACGATGACGGTGCGTTCGCAGGCGGTGCAGGTCGCCACCGCCGACGGCAACGAAGCCGTGATCGGCGGCGGGCTTTCGCCGGGAATGATGGTCGTGGCCGCGGGCGTGCATGTGCTCTCGCCGGGCCAGAAGGTCACCATCTACCAGTCCAAGGAGGCGGCCGCTGCCGCCGCTAACGCCAAGGACGTCGTGCAGGCCGTCGAGCCCGTCGCCGCAACCAAGAAGGAGATCGCTGCAGGTGCCGCCAAATGACGGAAGGCGCAGCGAACCCCACCGACAAGTCCCCCGGCAAATCCGCCGGCTTCAATCTCTCCAAATGGGCGCTGGACCACGCGCCGCTCACGCGCTACCTGATGGTGGTGCTGATGGTGCTGGGCGCGTTCGCGTACTTCCAGCTCGGGCAGGACGAGGATCCGCCGTTCACCTTCCGCGCGATGGTCGTGCGCACCTACTGGCCTGGCGCCACCGCGCAGCAGGTGGCCGAGCAGGTCACCGACAAGCTCGAGCGCACGCTGCAGGAGGCGCCATTCGCCGACAAGATCCGCAGCTATTCGAAGCCGGGCGAGTCGCAGATCATTTTCCAGATCAAGGATTCCTCGAAGGCCGGGGAGGTGGCCAACGTCTGGTACACGGTGCGCAAGAAGATCGGCGACATGCGCAACACGCTGCCGCCCGGCGTGCAGGGGCCGTTCTTCAATGACGATTTCGGCGATGTCTATGGCGTGATCTACGCGCTGGAGAGCGAAGGCTTCAGCTACGCGGAGCTCAAGACGCTGGCCGACGAAACCCGCCAGCAACTGCTGCGCGTGAAGGACGTGGCCAAGGTCGACCAGTTCGGCGTGCAGGACGAGAAGGTCTACATCGAGATCTCGCAGAAGCGCCTCGCGCAACTGGGGCTCGATTTCAACGCGGTGCTCGCGCAGCTCGGCTCGCAGAATGCGGTGGAAAGCGCCGGCACGATCCAGTCGCCGCTCGACGTGGTGCAAGTGCGCGTGGCGGGCCAGTTCACCAGCGTCGACCAGCTTCGAGAGATGCCGATCCGCGGCACCTCGGGCAACCAGCTGAAGCTGGGCGACATCGCCGAAATTCACCGCGGCTACATCGATCCGCCGGCCGTCAAGGTGCACCACCAGGGCAAGGAAGTGATTGCGCTGGGCGTCTCCATGGCCAAGGGCGGCGACATCATTGCGCTCGGCAAGGCGCTGAAGGTGGCAACCGCGCAGATCGACCAGCGCCTGCCCATCGGCGTGAAGCTCGCGCAGGTGCAGGACCAGCCGGTGTCGGTGGCCAGCTCGGTCAACGAATTCGTCGGCGTGCTGATCGAGGCCGTGGCCATCGTGCTGGCCGTGAGCATCATCGCGCTCGGCCTGCACAAGGGCGGCCGCTTCGGCTGGTACATCGACGTGCGGCCGGGGCTGGTGGTGGCGATCACCATTCCGCTGGTGCTGGCGGTGACTTTTCTTGCGATGAACTACTTCGGCATCGGGCTGCACAAGATATCGCTGGGGTCGCTGATCATTGCGCTGGGCCTCCTGGTGGACGACGCGATCATCGCGGTCGAGATGATGGTGCGGAAGATGGAAGAGGGCTACGACAAGGCCCGTGCCGCCACCTATGCCTACGACGTCACGGCAAAGCCGATGCTCACGGGCACGCTCATCACGGCGGCCGGCTTCCTGCCGATCGGCCTGGCAAAGTCGGTGACTGGCGAATACACCTTCGCGATTTTCGCGGTGACGGTGATCGCGCTGGTGCTGTCGTGGATCGTCTCGGTGTACTTCGTGCCGTACCTGGGCACGCTGCTGCTCAAGGTGAAGCCGCACGACCCCGATGCGCCGCCGCACGAGCTGTTCGACACGCCGTTCTACAACGGCTTTCGCCACGCGGTGGACTGGTGCGTGCAGCACCGGTGGCTGACCATCGGCGCGACGGTGCTGGTGTTCGCGCTCGGCATCTTCGGCATGGGCAAGGTGCAGCAGCAGTTCTTCCCCGATTCGAGCCGGCCCGAGATCATGGTGGACATCTGGTTCCCCGAGGGCACCTCGTTCGCGGCCAACGAAGAGGTGGCCAAGCGCGTCGAGCAACGCGTGATGAAGGAGGAGGGCGTCAAGACCGTGAGCACCTGGGTCGGCTCGGGCGTGCCGCGCTTCTACCTGCCGCTGGACCAGGTGTTCCCGCAGACCAACGTGTCGCAGCTCATCGTGCTCGCCAAGGACCTGAAGGTGCGCGAGCGCCTGCGGCTGCGCTTGCCGGCCCTGCTGGCCGAGGAATTCCCCGAGGTGCGAGGCCGCGTCAAGCTGCTGCCCAACGGGCCGCCGGTGCCGTATCCGGTGCAGTTCCGCGTGATCGGCACCGAGCCCGCGCAACTGCGCGCGCACGCCGACGAAGTGAAGGCGGTGCTGCGCGAGAACGCCAACATGCGCGGCGTGAACGACAACTGGAACGAGTCGGTGAAGGTGATCCGCCTGGAGATCGACCAGGCCAAGGCGCGCGCACTCGGCGTGACGAGCCAGGCCATCGCGCAGGCTTCGCGCACCATGTTCAGCGGCACCACCGTGGGCCAGTACCGCGAGAACGACTTGCTGATCGACATCGTGCTGCGCCAGTCGCCCGACGAACGCGAGGCCATCTCGGACATCGGCAACGCCTACATCCCGACGACCTCGGGCCGCTCGATCCCGCTCACGCAGATCGCACGGCCGGTGTTCACCTGGGAGCCCGGCGTGATGTGGCGCGAGAACCGCGACTACGCGATCACCGTGCAGGGCGACGTGGTCGAAGGCCTGCAGGGCGCGACCGTGACCGCCGAGCTGCTGCCCAAGCTGCGCCAGCTCGAGGCCGGCTGGCTCGCGGCCGGGCAGGGCGCCTACCGCATCGAAGTGGCGGGCGCCGTCGAGGAAAGCAGCAAGGGCTCGGCCTCCATCGTGGCGGGCGTGCCGATCATGCTGTTCCTGGTGTTCACGCTGCTGATGCTGCAGCTGCACAGCTTCAGCCGCTCGCTGCTGGTGTTCATCACCGGGCCGATGGGCATTGCCGGCGTCGCCGGTGCGCTGCTGGTGCTCGACCGGCCGTTCGGCTTCGTGGCGCTGCTGGGCGTGATCGCGCTGATGGGCATGATCCAGCGCAACGCGGTGATCCTGATCGACCAGATCGAGAGCGACCGCGCGGCGGGCGTGCCGGCCTGGGACGCGATCGTCGAGTCGGCCGTGCGGCGCCTGCGCCCCATCGTGCTGACGGCCGCGGCGGCTGTGCTGGCGATGATTCCGCTCTCGCGCAGCGTGTTCTGGGGGCCGATGGCCGTGGCCATCATGGGCGGGCTGATCGTGGCCACGGTATTGACCCTTCTGGCACTGCCGGCAATGTATGCCGCTGCATTCCGCGTCAAGCGGGGGCCAAAAGAGGGTCCGATTAGCGTTTAAAATGCGCGGTTGACCGATTTCAGGCGGGCGGTCTTTGGGTTGCAGGTATCCGGTATCGGGTGTTTGCGGCACCAGGGCCGTCCGCCTTTGCATTCACCTGAAAAATTGGCATAGCGCGGGTGGCGAAATTGGTAGACGCACCAGGTTTAGGTCCTGACGTTCGCAAGAACGTGCCGGTTCGAGTCCGGCCCCGCGCACCAGCCACACCCCTCACAAGGAAGACACCATGACCGTGACCGTTGAAACTCTCGAGAAGCTCGAACGCAAGATCACGCTGACCCTGCCGGTCGGCACCATCCAGAACGAAGTCGATTCGCGCCTCAAGAAGCTCGCGCGCACCGTCAAGATGGACGGCTTCCGTCCCGGCAAGGTGCCGATGAACGTCGTGGCCCAGCGCTATGGCTATTCGGTGCACTACGAAGTCATGAACGACAAGGTCGGCGAAGCCTTCTCGCAAGCCGCCAACGAAGCCAAGCTGCGCGTGGCCGGCCAGCCCCGCATCACCGAGAAGGAAGAGTCGCCCGAAGGCGAACTGGCCTTCGACGCGGTGTTCGAAGTGTTCCCCGAAGTCAAGATCAACGACCTGTCGGGCGCCGAAGTCGAGAAGCTCTCGGCCGAAGTGGGCGACGACGCGATCGACAAGACGCTCGACATCCTGCGCAAGCAACGCCGCACCTTCGCCCAGCGCGCGCAAGACGCCGTGGCGCAAGACGACGACCGCGTCACGGTCGACTTCGAAGGCAAGATCGACGGCGAGCCCTTCCAGGGCGGCAAGGCCGAAGACTTCCAGTTCGTGGTCGGCGAAGGCCAGATGCTCAAGGAATTCGAAGACGCCGTGCGCGGCATGAAGTCCGGCGACAGCCGCACCTTCCCGCTGTCGTTCCCGGCCGACTACCACGGCAAGGACGTGGCCGGCAAGCAGGCCGACTTCATGGTCACCGTGAAGAAGATCGAAGCCTCGCACCTGCCCGAAGTCAACGAACAACTGGCCAAGTCGCTCGGCATCGCCGAAGCCACCGTCGAAGGCCTGCGCGCCGACATCAAGCGCAACCTCGAGCGCGAAGTGAAGTTCCGCCTGCTGGCCCGCAACAAGAACGCCGTGATGGACGCGCTGGTTGCCAACGCCGAGCTCGACCTGCCGAACGCCAGCGTGCAGTCCGAAGTCAACCGCATGATCGAAGGCGCCCGCGCCGAGCTCAAGCAGCGTGGCATCAAGGACGCCGACAAGGCACCGATCCCCGACGAAGTGTTCCGTCCGCAAGCCGAGCGCCGCGTGCGCCTGGGCCTCGTGGTCGCCGAACTGGTGCGTGCCAACGACCTGCAGGCCAAGCCTGAGCAGATCAAGGCCCACATCGACGAGCTGGCCGCCAGCTACGAAAAGCCGGCCGACGTGGTGCGCTGGTACTTCAGCGACAACAACCGCCTGGCGGAAGTCGAAGCCGTCGTCATCGAGAACAACGTGACCGATTTCGTGCTCGGCAAGGCCAAGGTCAATGAAAAGTCGGTGTCGTTCGACGAACTGATGGCGCAGCAGCAACAAGGCTGATCCTGTCGCTGACCGCAACGCCAATGGGGCTTGTGCTTTGCGGCACGAGCCCCATTTCACTCAGGCGTACAGTTCATACACAGCGAACGATTTCATCTTCCGGAGAGCTAATTCATGATCGCAAACGAAATTCAAGGCCTCGGCATGGTCCCGATGGTCGTCGAGCAATCGGGCCGTGGCGAGCGGTCCTATGACATCTATTCGCGCCTCCTGAAGGAGCGCATCGTGTTCCTGGTGGGCGAGGTCAACGACCAGACCGCCAACCTCGTGGTGGCCCAGCTGCTGTTCCTGGAGAGCGAGAACCCGGAGAAGGACATTTCCTTCTACATCAACTCCCCCGGTGGCAGCGTGAGCGCCGGCATGGCGATCTACGACACCATGCAGTTCATCAAGCCCGACGTGTCGACCATGTGCCTGGGCTTCGCGGCCAGCATGGGCGCCTTCCTGCTGGCGGCTGGCGAGAAGGGCAAGCGCTTCTCGCTGCCCAACTCGAAGATCATGATCCACCAGGTGCTGGGCGGCGCACGCGGCCAGGCGACCGACATCGAGATCCATGCACGCGACATCCTGCGCACCAAGGACCAGATGAACCGTATCCTGGCCGAACGCACCGGCCAGCCCCTGGAAAAGGTCAAGACCGATACCGAGCGCGACTACTTCCTCACGGCCGACGAGGCCAAGGACTACGGTCTGGTCGACCAGGTCGTTGCCAAGCGCGGTTGAAGCTGCCCGGCGCCAAATAGCGTCATAGGGCGCAAAAGGCAAAAGACGGCGTTTTCCACACGGGAAACGCCGTTTTTGTTTAGTTATCATTGTCCATACCCTGTCACGAGGCACCTGTCCATGGCCGAAAAAAAAGGCTCTTCCAGCGAAAAAACGCTTTATTGCTCGTTCTGCGGCAAGAGCCAGCATGAGGTCAAGAAGCTGATCGCGGGCCCTTCGGTCTTCATCTGCGACGAGTGCATCGACCTCTGCAACGAAATCATCCGCGACGAACTGCCGGCCGGTGAAGAAGCGCGCGAAGCGCGCAGCGACCTGCCCACGCCGCTGGAGATCAAGACCAACCTCGACAACTACGTGATCGGCCAGGAGCCAGCCAAGCGCATGCTGTCGGTGGCCGTCTACAACCACTACAAGCGCCTGCGCCACAAGGAAAAGGCCAAGGGCGACGACGTCGAGCTCAGCAAGAGCAACATCCTGTTGATCGGTCCCACGGGCTCGGGCAAGACGCTGCTCGCGCAAACGCTTGCGCGCATGCTCGACGTGCCCTTCGTGATGGCCGACGCCACCACGCTGACCGAAGCCGGCTACGTGGGCGAAGACGTCGAGAACATCATTCAGAAGCTGCTGCAGAGCTGCAACTACGAAGTCGAGCGCGCGCAGCGGGGCATCGTCTACATCGACGAAATCGACAAGATCTCGCGCAAGTCCGACAACCCCTCGATCACCCGCGACGTGTCGGGCGAGGGCGTGCAGCAGGCCTTGCTCAAGCTCATCGAAGGCACCATGGCCAGCGTGCCGCCACAGGGCGGGCGCAAGCACCCGAATCAAGACTTTTTGCAGATCGACACGACCAACATCCTGTTCATCTGCGGCGGCGCGTTCGCAGGCCTCGAGAAGGTCATCGAAAACCGCACCGAGGCCTCGGGCATCGGCTTCGGTGCTACGGTCAAGAGCAAGGCGCAACGCAGCATCACCGAAGTGTTCCGCGAAGTCGAACCCGAAGACCTGATCAAGTTCGGGCTGATCCCCGAGCTCGTGGGCCGCATGCCCGTGGTCGCGTCGCTCGCGGAACTCTCCGAGGATGCGCTGGTCCAGATCCTGACCGAACCGAAGAACGCGGTGGTCAAGCAGTTCACCAAGCTCCTTCAGATGGAAGGCGTGGACCTGGAGATTCGCCCGGCGGCGCTCAAGGCGATCGCACGCAAGGCCCTGGCCCGCAAGACCGGTGCACGGGGCCTGCGTTCGATCCTTGAACAGTCGCTGATCGACACCATGTTCGAATTGCCGAACGCGACCAATGTCGACAAGGTGGTGGTCGAGGAATCGACCATCGACGAAAACAAGCCACCGCTGCTCGTGTACCGCGAAGCGGCGAAAAAGGCGTAAAGGATTTCGCATGTCTGGTCATACCCCCCTGCCTCCCGAAGCACTCGACCTGCCGCTGCTGCCGCTGCGCGACGTCGTGGTGTTTCCCCACATGGTGATCCCGCTCTTCGTGGGACGCCCCAAGAGCATCAAGGCGCTCGAACTGGCGATGGAGGCCGAGCGCCGCATCATGCTGGTGGCCCAAAAGGCCGCCGCCAAGGACGAGCCCTCGGTCGAGGACATGTTCGAAGTCGGCTGCGTCTCGACCATCCTGCAGATGCTCAAGCTGCCCGACGGCACGGTGAAGGTGCTGGTCGAGGGCCAGCAGCGCGCACGCGTGAACCGCATCGATGACGGCGAAACGCACTTCACGGCCAACGTGACGCCCGTCGAGGCCACCGAAGGCGGCGAGAAGGGCACCGAGGTCGAGGCCCTGCGCCGCGCGGTGATGCAGCAGTTCGACCAGTACGTCAAGCTGAACAAGAAGATCCCGCCCGAGATCCTGACTTCGATCTCGAGCATCGACGATGCCGGCCGCCTGGCCGACACCATCGCCGCCCACCTGCCGCTCAAGCTCGACAACAAGCAGGCCGTGCTCGACCTGGACGACGTCAAGGCGCGCCTGGAGAACCTGTTCGGCCAGCTCGAGCGCGAAGTCGACATCCTCAACGTCGACAAGAAGATCCGCGGCCGCGTGAAGCGCCAGATGGAGAAGAACCAGCGCGACTTCTACCTCAACGAGCAGGTCAAGGCCATCCAGAAGGAGCTCGGCGAAGGCGAAGAGGGCGCGGACATCGAAGAGATCGAGAAGAAGATCAAGCTCGCCAAGATGTCGAAGGAAGGCCTGAAGAAGGCCGAAGGCGAACTCAAGAAGCTCAAGCTGATGTCGCCCATGTCGGCCGAGGCCACCGTGGTGCGCAACTACATCGACGTGCTCATCGGCCTGCCGTGGAGCAAGAAGACCAAGATCAAGCACGACCTGGCGAATGCCGAGGCGGTGCTCAATGCCGATCACTACGGCCTCGAGAAGGTCAAGGACCGCATCCTTGAATATCTCGCGGTGCAGCAGCGCGTCGACAAGGTGAAGGCACCCATCCTGTGCCTCGTGGGCCCACCGGGTGTCGGCAAGACCTCGCTAGGGCAGTCGATCGCGAAGGCGACCGGCCGCAAGTACACCCGCATGGCGCTGGGCGGCATGCGCGACGAAGCCGAAATTCGCGGCCATCGCCGCACCTACATCGGCGCGCTGCCGGGCAAGGTGCTGCAGGGGCTGAGCAAGATCGGCACGCGCAATCCGCTGTTCCTGCTCGACGAAATCGACAAGCTGGGCACCGACTTCCGCGGCGACCCGTCGAGCGCGCTGCTCGAGGTGCTCGACCCCGAGCAGAACCACACCTTCGGCGACCACTACGTGGAAGTCGACTTCGACCTGAGCGACGTGATGTTCGTCGCCACCTCGAACTCGATGAACATTCCGCCGGCGCTGCTCGACCGCATGGAAGTCATCCGCCTCTCGGGCTACACCGAGGACGAGAAGACGCACATCGCGATCAAGTATCTGCTGCCCAAGCAGCTGAAGAACAACGGCGTCAAGGAAGAAGAACTCCTGGTCACCGAAGAGGCCGTGCGCGACATCGTTCGCTACTACACGCGTGAAGCCGGCGTGCGTTCGCTCGAGCGCGAGCTGTCCAAGATCTGCCGCAAGGTGGTCAAGGGCCTGCTGCTCAAGCAGATGACGCCGAAGGTCACCGTCGACGGCTCGAACCTCAATGAGTTCCTGGGCGTGCGCAAGTACAGCTTCGGCCTCGCCGAGAAGCAGAACCAGGTCGGCCAGGTGGTCGGCCTCGCGTGGACCGAGGTCGGCGGCGACCTGCTGACGATCGAGGCGGTCACCATGCCCGGCAAGGGCGTGATCAGCCGTACCGGATCGCTGGGCGACGTGATGAAGGAATCGGTCGAGGCCGCGCGCACCGTGGTGCGCAGCCGCTCGCGCCGCTTGGGCATCAAGGACGAGATGTTCGAGAAGCGCGACATCCATATCCATGTGCCCGATGGCGCGACGCCCAAGGACGGTCCGAGCGCGGGTGCCGCGATGACGACGGCCTTCGTGTCGGCGCTCACCGGCATCCCGGTGCGCGGCGATGTGGCGATGACGGGCGAGATCACGCTGCGCGGCGAGGTCACGGCCATCGGTGGCCTGAAGGAAAAGCTGCTGGCCGCCTTGCGCGGTGGCATCAAGACCGTGCTGATCCCCGAAGAGAACGCCAAGGACCTGCAGGACATCCCCGAGAACGTGAAGAACGGCCTCGAGATCGTGCCCGTGAAGTGGATCGACAAGGTCCTCGAGATCGCGCTCGAGAAGATGCCCGAGCCGCTGTCGGACGAAGAGGTTGCGGCCTCTGCGGCTGCGGTGGCCGAGCTGGCCAAGCAGCGCGCTGGTGCGCCGGCTTCCGAGGGGCCGGTCAAACATTGATGGCGCGAATTTGCCGAGTCCCGAAAAAATGGTATATAATTCGAGGCTCGAAACGCGGGAATAGCTCAGTTGGTAGAGCGCAACCTTGCCAAGGTTGAGGTCGAGAGTTCGAGACTCTTTTCCCGCTCCAGTTTTGAAAAAGGGAAGCAAATGCTTCCCTTTTTTTCGCAAGTTCGGTTTCGTTTTTCTGCGTGGCGCGATAGCAAAGCGGTTATGCAACGGATTGCAAATCCGTCTAGCCCGGTTCGACTCCGGGTCGCGCCTCCACCTTCTCGTTAGACACGATTCGACCCGACAAACAGGCCCCGCCAACCACCGTTGCCGGGGCTTGTTTCGTTTGGGTTATCGTCGATGTTCAACCTGACGCCCGGATGGTGAAATTGGTAGACACATCGGACTTAAAATCCGCCGCTTCCTTGATCGGGGCATACGGGTTCGACCCCCGTTCCGGGTACCAAACTTAAAAAGGGAGCATTCGATGCCTCGCTACAACGCTCCATTTGAAATCCATGTGCATGGCGACGTGCCGTTGCGTCCGGACGTGAGCTTCGAGCAAATCCAGGAAGCGCTCAAGCCGCTCTGGAAATATGCAGGCGCCAAGTCGCTGGCCGATGGCGCCACCAGCACCTACGAAGAAGAACCCGGCATCCGCTTCGAGCAGAAGGACCACACGCTGCAAATCTGCTGGACCGTGCCCGGCGACGAAGATTTCCGCCAGGCGCTCGACGAGATGTGCATGGCCCTGAACGAGCTGTCGGACCGCGGCGCCGCGATCGAAGTCACCTTCTACGACACCGACTTCGACGAGGAAGAGGGCGACCCCGACGAAGAATCGCGCGACGATTTCCTGATGCTGTTCGTCGGCCCCAACCCGGCCGCGATCATGCAGGTGCAGCGCGACCTGCTGGTGGAAGACGTGGTCAACCTCATGGAGCGCCACTTCGACGGCGCCGAACTGGGCGGCGTGGTCGCCGAGATCGATCGCCTCTTCAGCGACCGCTTCGATGCGCTGGTGAACTCGCTCGAAATCGGCAAGCGTCCGCGCGGCACGGGTGGTCCGGGCAGCGGCGGAAGCGGTGGCGGCCACGGCGGCGGTCGCCGTCCGCGCCACCTGCACTGACCCCCGCAACCCCTCCTACTCGCCCGATCCAAGGCCGCATGGCCCTGTTTCCCGCCTCCGCGCTGCGCCCCGGCGTGCGCAAGCGCGAGGTCTTCGGCTGGGCGATGTACGACTTCGCCAACTCGGGCTACACGACGGTCGTCATCACCGCCGTGTTCGCCGCCTACTTCGTGGGCGGCATCGCGAAGGGCGCGCCGTGGGCCGCGTTTGCATGGACTGCGGCACTCAGCATCTCCTACGCCATCGTGATGCTCACGATGCCCGCCATCGGCGCCTGGGCCGATCTGCGCGGGGCCAAGAAGCGGGTGCTGGTCATTGCAACGACCGGCTGTGTGCTGGCAACAGCCGCACTGGCGCTCACGCCGAGCTTTGCAGGGGCCCCGGGCGGCGTGGCGCTGGCCATGCTGCTCGTGATCGTCTCCAACGCCTTCTATTCCTACGGCGAGTCCCTCACGGGCGCCTTCCTCCCCGAACTCGCAACGCCCGAAGGCATGGGCAAGGTGAGCGGATGGGGCTGGAGCTTCGGCTACGTCGGCGGCATGCTGACGCTCGGCATCTGCCTGGCCTACGTGCTGTGGTCGCAATCGAAGGGCCTGCCGGCCTCGCATTTCGTGCCGGTCACGATGGTCATCACGGCCGCGATCTATGGCGCCGCGGCATGCGCCACCTTCGCGCTGCTGCCTGAACGGGCAGAGCCAAGAACAGCTGGCGATGAACTCGGCGCATGGCAGCAACTGCGCGCCACCTACCGCCAGGCACGCGCCTACCGCGACTTTATGTGGCTGCTGGTCTGCACCGTCTGCTACCAGGGCGGCGTGGCGGTCGCGATCACGCTGGCGGCGATCTATGCCGAGCAGGTGATCGGCTTCGTCGCGAGCGAGACGATGGTGTTGATCTTCGTGCTCAACGTCGCCGCCGCCATCGGGGCTTTCTCGTTCGGCTACATCCAGGATCGCATCGGCCACAAGGTCTCGCTGGCGGTCACGCTGGTGGCCTGGATTGCGGTCTGCGTGATCGCCTCGGTGGTGACCACCAAGGGCGGCTTCTGGTGGGCCGCCGCCATCGCAGGGCTCGCAATGGGATCGAGCCAGTCCGCAGGCCGCGCGATGACGGGCTATCTTGCGCCGCCGCAGCAGCTGGCGGAGTTCTTCGGGCTCTGGACCTTCGCGACGCGGCTCGCCAGCATCATCGGTCCGCTGAGCTTCGGCGCGATCACCTGGGCCACCGGCGGCAACCAGCGCATCGCGATCCTCTCGACCGCGGTGCTGTTCGTGGCGGGATTGCTGTTGCTGCTGCCGATCGACATGCGGCGCGGCCGCGAGGCCGCGCTGCGCAACTGAGCCGTCAGAACAGGCTGTTGTTCGTCAGGGGCCAGCCCGCGCCGCTCTGGAACTTCCAGTTGGCCGTGTTCTTCACGCTCGCGGCAAAGTTTGCGATGTCGGTCGGCGTTGGCGAGGCCGGCAGCCTCGGGCCGTCGTAGAGCACGTCGAACTGGGTGGGGAAGTTGATCGCTGCGCCCGCGGTCGCCAACGTGGCCGGAATGGCGTCACCATTGGGCACCGGTCCCAGCGTGATGCTGGCCAGATAGGTCCCCACGCCGCTGATCTCGCCAGCGGCGTTGTCGCCCAGGCCGGCGATGGTGCCGCCGACGAAGGCGTAGATCGTCTCGTAGCTGCCGCTGATGCCGCCGCCCTTGCCTTGCGTGGTGCCGATGTTGGCGATCGGATTTGCGTTCTTTATATCGGGCTGGATGGTCACGATGGTGCCTGCCGGCAGGCTGCGATCGGCAGTCCAGACGTAGGCGCTCTCGTCGGTGTTGCCCTTGAAGTCCGTGCTGGTGCGGTCCCGGTCGGTGAAGACAATGCGCGTGCCTGTGTCCATCGGCTTGAGCAGCACGAAGGCGAATGCGTCGGTCTTGTCGGCGTTCGCGCCCATGAAGAGGATGTCGCCGGCTGCCAGCGCGGGTGGTGCGCTGGTGGTGAAGCTCAGCGTGGTCGCATCGGCAATGCCGGCGTAGGCGTTGCCCTTGGCATCGGTGATCGCGTTGGCGTCGACTGTCACGTAGTAGCCGGTCGATGCTGCCAGCGGCTGGCTCGGCGTCAGCGTGATCACGTTGAAGGCGGCTTGCAGGCGTGCGGCCGGGCTGCTGGCCGAGAAGCTCTCGACCACGCTTCCGTCGGCCTTGTGCAGCACGATGCTGCCGGTGCCCAGGCGGACGCCCTCGTTGAAGCTCAGGGTCACGTTCGCGTTCGCGCTGACGCTGCCGTCCGTGGCCTTGGGCGAGGCGCTGCGCAGCACCGGACCGGCCGTGTCGACCCAGGGCTGGCCCAGGCGCACGACGAAGCCTTCGAACTTCTGGTCGGCCGGCGGCAGGTCCTTCGATGCGTCCTTCTGGCCCGGCCAGACGGTGTCGCCGTTGTCGAGCAGCAGTTGTACCTGCGTGCCGGCCTTCACCGGTCCCGGCACTTCAACGGTCGACTCGAAGCTCCCGCCCGTTTCCTTGCGCAGCTTGTCGAGGTCGTTCGAGAGCTCCACCGGCGCCGTGCCCGGATTGCCGTTCCACGAGAAGAGCGCGAAGTTGCGGTCCACGTCCGGGCTGGCCGCGCCAGCGGGGCCGGCCACGATCAGGTAGTTGCCGTCCGTGCCCTTGTCGATCGAGCGGATGCCGCGTCCGCCGAGTTCCAGTTCGATGGGGGCGCCGAACGCGGCCTGCGTGGCCGTGCCGCCCACCAGCGCGGCGTAGTTCTGCACCGGCACGATCAGCGCCTTGGCGCGCGTCGATGCGCCCGTCTGCGGTGCGCGGAAGCCGAGCCACAGGGCTCCGTCGCCCGGTGCGCTGGTCATGCCTTCGATGGAGAAACCGTCGACGCGCTCGGGCACGATGCCGGCACCGGCCGATACGGTGAAGCCGAAGTGGTTCGCGCCCAGGCCGTGGGCGTTGGTGGCGTCCCAGGCGACGAGTTGCGTTTCGAGCGACGAGAACTGGCCCACATAGCTAAAGGCGGTTGCGGCGCCGGTGCCCGTGACCTTCACCGCGAACAGGTGCGAACGGTCGGGCGCTTCGCTGCCGTCCTTCTTGTTGCTGTTGGAGCCGGTGAGGTACAGCGTGTCGCCGATGCGCGTGCCGGCTTCGAGGTCGAGCTCCTTGGTGAGCTTCGGACCGTTGTCCTCGTAGCTCCATTGCGCCACCGCGGCGCCGCCGCCACGCGGGTACACGCGCAGCACATTGGCCTCGTCGTCGGCCACGATCATGAAGTTGTCAGGCAGCGCGAAGGCGGTCGACGCGTCCGACGAGCCTTCGGTGGTGCCGGCGTTGGGGGTGAACGTTGCCTTCGAGACCAGCTGGTCCGGCTCCGCAGCGGGTGGCGCGACCGTCGCGGGCGGCACGATCGGCAGGAAGCTGCCGCCCCCGTCGCTACCGCCGCCGCACGCAGCCAGCAGGACGGCAGACAGGGCACTGGCGAGCAGCATGGGTTTGAAGGGAATGCGGGAGGCGGAGAGAGTGGTCATGGTGCGCGGTTGTTGTTCTGGACAAACCGCGCATGCTGGTACTTTCGTGTGACGGTGCCGTGAAAAGCGGCGCGAATTCAGCCGCCCGTCAGGGCGATTGCTGCAGCAGCGACTTCGGCACCTTGAAGCGCTCGCCGTCGTAGCGCAGCGTCACGGTGCTGAACTTCGCGGGCAGCGCCTTCTCGACGCAGCCCTGGTCCTCCTGCTCCTGCGCGTGGCTCTGCACGAGCGTGCGCGACAGCTGCAGGTCGGCAAAGCCGTTGCTGGTCGCCTTGCCGACCGACAGCATGGTGCGCAGCTTCTCGAAATGGCCGGTGCAGGTCGAATCCCATCCGCCGTTGTCGTGGTCGAGCTCGATCTCCTGCAGCACCTCGCGCAGCTTGCTGCCGTGCTGCACGTAGAGGCGCACCGTCTCGCTGGCCAGCGGGCTCGACGGCGCGCTGCTGCCGCGGTAGCGCACGCGCAGGCCGAAGGCGCGGGCGTCCGAGGCGAGCACGTAGCGCGAGGTGTCGATGCGGATGTCCTGGATCGCGGTGGTGGCGTCCTCGTCGAGCGCCTCGGGCTGCAAGAGGCGTCCGATGACGGTATCGCGCTCGGTGTTGCCGTTGTCGGGCCGCTGGATCAGCAGCACCTCGAGGTCGAAGACCTTGGCGCCCTTGTCGGTGGTTTCGCGCGGCATCGGCAGCACCACGATGCTGCGACCCGGGAAGGCCGGCCAGACCTTGCAGGCCGCGAGCCGCTCGTCGAGCGGGCGCTTGGGATACAGCTTGGCGTGCATGCGCTCGGCGAGGCCGCTTTCGCAGGCGGCGTGGCTCAGGCCTGTGGCACAGAGGCACAGCAGGAGCAGGGCGTGGCGCAGTAAGGGGCGCATGACGGCGGTTGTTTCAGGCGGAAGTCGCCGTTGTACCTTGCGGCGAGGTTTGCAGCCAGCGCGCGGCGGCCACTTCGAGCACCGCCTGGTCGCCGCTGCTCCGGAGGATCAGTCCGCCTTCGCCGTCCGCGAGACGCCCGGCAGCAGCCAGCACGCGCCGCGTCTGCTGCGCGACCGGTGCGCCGGTGTCGATGAAGCGCAGCGTGGGCGGCGCATGGCGCTGGAGCTCGTTCTTCACGAGCGGGTAGTGCGTGCAGCCGAGCACCACGGTGTCGACTTCGCCCGGTGCATCGCCGAAGGGACCGGCCTCTGCCGTATAGCGCGCACAGAGCGTTGCGATGGCCTCGGTGTCGAAGCCTTCGATGGCCTTCACGAGCCCGTCGCACGGTACGGAGCGAACGTGGGCGGACCCGGCGAAGGAATCGCGCAGCGCCGCGTACTTGGCGCTGGCCAGCGTTCCGCGCGTGGCCATCACCGAGATGTGGCCGGTGCGGCTCGTCGCCACTGCGGGTTTGAGCGCCGGCTCCAGTCCCACGATGGGCAGCGCCGGATGTTCTGCACGCAGCAGGTGGATCGCCGCTGTCGTGGCCGTGTTGCAGGCCACTACCAGCGCCTTGATGCCGTGCTCGGCGATCAGCTGCGCGGTCACCTTGCGCGAGCGCTCGATCACGTAGTCATCACCGCGCTCGCCATAGGGCGCGTAAGCCGCGTCCGAGAAATACACGAAGCGCTCGTGCGGCAGCTCGGCGCGCAGCGCGGCGAGCACGCTGAGCCCGCCGACGCCGCTGTCGAAGACGCCTACAGGGCTCAAGCTTCTTCCATCATGATGGTCTTGAACTCGCCGCTGGCAATGCGCTTCTGCCATTCGGCCGGGCCGGTGATGTGCGCGCTGGTGCCGCCCGCATCGACCGCCACCGTCACCGGCATGTCGACCACGTCGAATTCATAGATCGCTTCCATGCCCAGGTCCTCGAAGCCCACGACCTTCGCGGTCTTGATGGCCTTGCTCACGAGGTAGGCGGCACCGCCCACGGCCATGAGGTAGGCGCTCTTGTGCTTCTTGATCGCCTCGATGGCGACCGGGCCGCGCTCGGCCTTGCCGATCATCGCGATCAGGCCGGTCTGGGCCAGCATCATCTCGGTGAAGCCGTCCATGCGCGTGGCGGTGGTCGGGCCGGCGGGGCCCACGGCTTCGTCGCCGACCGGATCGACCGGGCCGACGTAGTAGATGACACGGTTGGTGAAGTCCACCGGCAGCTTCTCGCCCTTGGCCAGCATGTCCTGGATGCGCTTGTGCGCGGCGTCGCGGCCGGTGAGCATCTTGCCGTTCAGCAGCAGCGTGTCGCCCGGCTTCCAGCTTGCCACTTCGGCAGGCGTGAGCTTGTTCAGGTCGACGCGCTTGCTCTTCTTTTCATCCGGCGCCCAGTTCACGTCGGGCCAGAGGTCGAGCGACGGCGGATCGAGGTAGACCGGGCCGCTGCCGTCCATCACGAAGTGCGCATGGCGGGTGGCCGCGCAGTTGGGAATCATCGCCACAGGCTTGCTCGCCGCGTGCGTCGGGTACATCTTGATCTTGATGTCCAGCACGGTGGCCAGGCCGCCCAGGCCCTGCGCGCCGATGCCCAGTGCATTGACCTTCTCGTACAGCTCGATGCGCAGCGCCTCGACTTTGCTGAGTTCGGCGCCCGAGGCCTTCTTGGCCTGCAGCTCGTGCATGTCCAGGTCGTCCATCAGGCTTTCCTTGGCCATGAGCGCGGCCTTCTCGGCGGTGCCGCCAATGCCGATGCCCAGCATGCCCGGCGGGCACCAGCCGGCGCCCATGGTCGGCACGGTCTTCAGAACCCAGTCGACCACGCTGTCGCCGGGGTTCAGCATCACGAGCTTGCTCTTGTTCTCGCTGCCGCCGCCCTTGGCCGCGACCGTCACCTCGACGGTGTTGCCCGGAACGATCTCGGTGAAGATCACCGCGGGCGTGTTGTCCTTGGTGTTCTTGCGGTCGAACTGCGGGTCGGCCACGACCGAGGCGCGCAGCGTGTTGTCGGGGTGGTTGTAGCCGCGGCGCACGCCTTCGTTGATGGCGTCGTCCAGCGAACCGGTGAAGCCGCCCCAGCGCACGTCCATGCCCACCTTGAGGAACACGTTGACGATGCCGGTGTCCTGGCAGATCGGGCGGTGGCCCGTGGCGCTCATCTTGCTGTTGGTCAGGATCTGCGCAATGGCGTCCTTGGCGGCGGGGCTCTGTTCGCGCTCGTAGGCCTTGGCCAGGTGGGCGATGTAGTCGGCGGGGTGGTAGTAGCTGATGTACTGCAGCGCGGCGCTGATCGATTCGATCAGGTCGGCCTGCTGGATCGTGGTCGTCATGGTGGGGGGCTTTTTTTGGTGGGAAACACGGGAAAACGCCCCCCGATTATCTCAGCCGCCGTCCGCGCCCCCGGGGCGGCTACCTCGCGGCCGCCCGCGCCTCGGCGATCCAGCCGTCGAACAGGGCTTGATGCACCTTGATCCACCCGTCCGCATGCCGCTCCACGTCCTGCTGCGTGTTCGCGCCCTGGCTCATGCGCAGGTTCTGGGCGTTGATGTCGCCGATCGGCAGCTTCATCACCTCGAACAGCTTGCCGGCCGCCGGGTTCTTCTCGACGAAAGCCCTGTTCGCGACGATCTGCTCCCGGTTGGCCTGGAAGCCGTAGTTCTTGCCGTTGGGCAGCTGGGTGTCGGCCTGGCCTTCCTGCGAGGACGAGAAGGGCACCTGCAGCCACACCACGTCCGCACCGGGTCGCAGCACCGCGCTCACCCAGTAGGGCGTCCACGTGTAGTACAGCACCGGCTTGTCCTGCTTGAAGCGCGCGATGGTGTCGGCCATCAGCGCGGCGTAGCTGCCCTGTTTGTGGGTGACGGTGTCGCGCAGCTTGTAAGCGCTCAGGTGGTTCTCGATGGCCAGCTCGCAGCCCCAGCCGGGGTTGCAGCCCGTGAGGTCGGCCTTGCCGTCGCCGTCCGCGTCGAAGAGCTTGGCGATCGCCGGGTCCTTCAGTTGCGCGATGTTGGTGATGTTGTATTGCTCGGCCGTCTTGCGGTCGATGAGGTAGCCCTGCACCGCGCCGTCCGAGTACACGCCGGTGCGCGACAGCTTCGCGTCGCCGCCGCTGTTCTTGTAGAAATCGGCGTGCAGCAGGCTCCAGTGGTTGGCCATGAAGGTGGCATCGCCATTGGCAATCGCCAGGTGCTCGGTGGCGGGCTCCAGGTCCTTCATGGGCTCGACCTTGTAGCCGAGCTTCTCGAGCGCGCGCATCACGAGAAGCGTCTGGAACGCCTCTTCGGCGAGCGAGCTCTTGAGCGGTTGCACGGTCACGCCCTTGCCGGGCAGGTCGTTGGCCGCCTGTGCGGTCATGCCGAAGGCGACGAAGCCGAGCGCAAGGAGGCTGCGGGCGATGAGACTGGTTTGCTTCATGCGTTGATTTCCTCCGAGACGTGTCATTGCGTGGAAAGTGCGGGGACGGGCGCGTTCGCATCGCGCGACGGCGTGCCCACGAGGCGCTGCAGCACGCGCAGCGCGAGCCCGGCCGGCCCGGTGTGCCACCAGCGCCGACCGGCACTGCGGCGCGACTTGCCCATCGCCTGCGTCAGCCGGTCGAGCGAAATCGCCAGCAGCACGATGCCCAGGCCGCCCACGGTCGCGAGGCCCATGTCCAGCCGCCCGATGCCGCGCAGCACCATCTGGCCGAGACCACCCACGGCGATCATCGAAGCGATCACCACCATCGACAGCGACAGCATCAGCGCCTGGTTGATGCCCGCCATGATCGACGGCATCGCCAGCGGCAGTTGCACCTTCACCAGCATCTGCCAGGGCGAGGCGCCGTAGGCGCGTGCGGCCTCGATCAGGTCGGGGCGCACCTGGCGCAGGCCCAGGTTGGTCAGGCGCACGAGCGGCGCCAGCGCAAAGATGATCGTCACGATCACGCCCGGCACGTTGCCGATGCCGAAGAGCATCACCACCGGCACGAGGTACACGAAGGCCGGCGTGGTCTGCATCGCATCGAGCACCGGCCGCATGATCCGCTGGGCCCGGTCGCTGCTGGCCAGCAGCACGCCCAGCGGCAGGCCGATGACCATGCAGAAGACCAGCGAGGTCAGCACCAGCGACAGCGTGACCATCGCCTCGGGCCAGATGCCCAGCATGGCCACGAGGAGCAGCGCGACGGTCGTGCCGATGGCGAGCGCGCGGCCGGCGAACTGCCAGGCGAAGAGGCCGATGAGGGCGATCATCGCGAGCGTCGGCAGGCCAGTGAGCAGGCCTTGCACCCAGTTCAGCGTGCTGTCGATGGGCAGGCGCACCGTCTGGAAGAAGGGGCGGAAATGTTCGACCACCCAGCCGAGGCCCTGGTTGATCCAGGATTCGACCGGCAGCGAGCCGTCCCACAGGCGGTGCAGCTGGAAGCCGCTGGCGGCGGTGTCGGCCTGTCCGGCGAGCTGATGGGCCGCGTTCACCGGGGCATCGAGCCAGGCGCTGGTGGCGGAGGTATCGGGCGCGGCCGAGAGCGCCTCCCACGGATCGACGAAGGCGGCGGGTGCTGGAGCGTCGTTCAACGCGGCGCCCAGGTCGGGAGGAAGTGTGGTGTCGTTCATCGTTCAGGTCCTTCGTGAATTCAGTGCGGCTCGGCGGCGAGCGCGGGCGCGGCGTGCGGGGAGACGGGCTCGATGGGCGGCGTCTCGCGGTCCAGGAACTTGAGCAGCGTCGTCTTGCTTATCGCGCCGCAGAAGCGGCCGTCGCCCGCCACCACCGGCAGCGCGCACGGCGCCTGCGCGAGCTGGCCGATCAGGCCGGCCACCGGCGCCTCGGCATCGATGCGCGGCAGGTCGGCCAGGAACGCGTGTTGCAGGCCGAGCGGGCCCGAATGCCCGTCGAGCGCGCCGCGCAGCGTGTCGGCCGACACCACGCCGAGGAAGCGCTTGTTGGGGCTGGTCACGTAGGCGAAGTCGCGGTCCTGGTCTTCCAGCAGCTTGAGCGCCGCGCGCGCACCGCGCTCGGGGTGTTCGCACACCACGGTGAGCGACTTGCGCGCGATGTCCGCCGCCTTGAACACGGCCGCCGCGTCCACGCCGCGCACGAAGCTGCGCACGTAGTCGTCGGCGGGGCTGCGCAGGATCTCGTCGGGCGTGCCGACCTGGATCACCTGGCCGTCTTTCATGATCGCGATGCGGTCGCCGATGCGCATGGCTTCATCGAGATCGTGCGAGATGAAGACGATGGTGCGGCGCTGTTCCTGCTGCAGCCGCAGGAGTTCCGACTGCATCTCGGTGCGGATGATCGGGTCGAGCGCCGAGAAGGCCTCGTCCATCAGCAGGATCGACGGGTCGGACGCCAGCGCTCGCGCCAGGCCCACGCGCTGCTGCATGCCGCCCGAAAGCTCGTCGGGATAGCTGTCGCCCCAGCCCGCGAGACCCACTTGCGCAAGCGCCTTGTCGGCCTGCGCCAGGCGCTCCTTCTTGCTCGTGCCGGAGAGCTCCAGGCCGAACGCGGTGTTCTCGCGCACCGTCATGTGCGGCATCAGCGCGAACGACTGGAACACCATGCTGATGTCCTTGCGGCGCAGCGCGCGCAGCTTCGCGTCGGAGTGCTCGTTGATGTCCGCGCCGTCGATCACGATGCGGCCTGCGGTCGGCTCGATCAGCCGGTTCAGGAGGCGCACCAGCGTCGACTTGCCCGAGCCCGACAGGCCCATGATCACGAAGATCTCGCCGGCCTGGATCTCGAAGGTGGCATCGAACACGCCGATCGACTGGCCGGTCTGCGCGAGGATTTCCTTCTTCGAAAAACCTTGGCGGACCAGTTCGAGGGCTTGCTCGGGCGAATCGCCGAACACCTTGAAGACATGGTCGATGAGAATTCCTTTGGCCATATGCCGGGGCTCCTTGTGGAAAGGTTGGACACAGCACCGTCCCGGAGGACGGCAACGGTCACGCCATCAGCCGATGGAGCTTCGCGAGAACAGAGAGCGCGAGAGAACGCGTGCAATGGCCCGGCGAGCCTTTGAGGGCTGCCGACAGGCACTGAAGACGACGTGGCGACGAAACCAGTGCCCGCCGAATGGTGGCGTAGCAGTGGGGCCGGAAAGATCCGGCCGGTTTGCCGGGCAGGGCCCGACGGGGGAGAACCTTGCACCGCGACGGGATTCGGAGATCCGCGAGTAGTGCAGGGCCAACCAACCAAGACTTACATGACTTGTTGGTCGTCTGAAGCCAATGATTATAACTTTTTGACATGACGTGAGTCAACCCGACGGGCGTAACGTGATGTCGGCGGCGGTCCAATGGCCCCGTCAGATGCGAGCTATTCTTGTTGGCCGATACTCGGGCCCGCGCCCGACCAGGCGGCGCGACCATCCAAGACTGCGGAGCTTTTTCTCATGACGACTTCCCCCAAGACCCGTGCCGAGCGCGATACCTTCGGTCCGATCGACGTGCCGGCCGACAAGCTGTGGGGCGCGCAAACGCAGCGCTCGCTGCAGAACTTCGACATCTCCGGCGAGCAGCAGCCGCGCGAGATCATCAAGGCGCTGGCGCAAGTGAAGCGCGCATCGGCCGTGGTGAACCATGCGCTGGGCCTGCAGGACGAGAAGAAAACCCAGGCCATCGTGGCCGCGGCCGATGAAGTCATCGCTGGCAAGCATCCGGGCGAGTTCCCGCTGGTGGTGTGGCAGACCGGCTCGGGCACGCAGACCAACATGAACGTCAACGAGGTGCTGGCCAACCGCGCGAGCGAAATCCTCGGCGGCGAGCGCGGGGAAGGGCGCCTGGTGCACCCGAACGACGATGTGAACCGCAGCCAGTCGAGCAACGACGTGTTCCCGACCGCCATGCACGTGGCCGCCGTCGAAGCCATCACCCACAAGCTGCTGCCCGCCATCGCCAAGCTGCGCGGCACGCTGGAACAGAAATCGAAGGACTTCGCCGACATCGTGAAGATCGGCCGCACCCACCTGCAGGACGCCACGCCCCTTACGCTGGGCCAGGAGTTCTCGGGCTACGTGGCGCAGCTGGCGCACGGCGAGGCGCATGTGCGCGCCGCGCTGCCGCACCTGAGCGAACTGGCGCTGGGCGGCACGGCTGTCGGCACCGGGCTCAATGCGCCGAAGGGCTATGCCGAGCAGGTCGCCGCCGAACTGGCCAAGCTCACGGGCCTGCCGTTCGTCACCGCACCGAACAAGTTCGAAGCCATGGCCAGTGTCGATGCGCTGGTGCATGCCCACGGCGCGCTCAAGACGCTCGCCGCCAGCATGAACAAGATCGCCAACGACGTGCGCTGGCTCGCGAGCGGCCCGCGCAGCGGCATCGGCGAACTGAGCATTCCCGAGAACGAGCCCGGCTCCTCGATCATGCCGGGCAAGGTCAACCCCACGCAGAGCGAAGCCGTCACGATGCTGGCCGCGCAGGTGTTCGGCAACGACGTGGCCATCAACATCGGCGGCGCCTCGGGCAACTTCGAGCTGAACGTGTTCCGCCCGATGGTGGCGCACAACTTCCTGCAGAGCGTGCGCCTGCTGGCCGACGGCATGGTGAGCTTCAACGACCACTGCGCCGTGGGGATCGAGCCGAACCGCGAACGCATCACGGAGCTGGTGCAGCGCTCGCTGATGCTGGTGACGGCGCTGAACACGCACATCGGCTACGACAAGTCGGCCTACATCGCCAAGAAGGCGCACAAGGAAGGCACGAGCCTGCGCGAAGCCGCGATTGCCTCGGGGCACCTGACGGCCGAGCAGTTCGACCAGTGGGTGGTGCCGGAGAACATGACGGGCCGTTGAGTCGGGCGCCTCATGAAAAAAGGACCCGCGAGGGTCCTTTTTTTCTTGCTGGCCGATCAGTATCCGACCGTGTAGCGCTGGCGCGAATGCGCGGGCTTCTCGAGCTCGTCGATGAACGCGATCGCGTAGTCCTCGAAGCTGATCCAGCTGCGGCCTTCGGCGCTCACGAGCAGGTCGTCCTTGCCGAGGCGGAACTTGCCGGTGCGCTCGCCGTCGACGAATTCGGCCGAGGGCGACAGGAAGGTCCAGTCGAGTTCCTTCTCGCTGCGCAGCGCGTCGAGAAACACCCCGCCGGCCGTGGCTTCCGCGCGGTAGGCATCCGGGAAGTTCGGCGTCTCGATCACCTTCAGGCCGGGCGCTGCGAACAGGCTGCCGGCGCCGCCGACCACCAGCAGGCGCTTGACGCCCGCGCGCTTGACCGGCTCGATGACGGCCGCGGGCGGCACGGTGGCGAAGTGCGCGGCGCTGAACACGGCGTCATGGCCGGCCAGTGCCTTTTCGAGCGCGGGGCCGTCGAGCGCGTCGACGTCCACGGCCTTCACATTGGCGCGGCCCGACAGCTTCTCGCTGGCCTTGCGGGCGATGGCGGTGACGGTGTGGCCGCGGCGCAGCGCCTCTTCGAGAAGGCGGCCGCCGGCGCGTCCGGTGGCGCCGATGATGGCGATGTGGCTCATGAGTGACTCCAGGATGGTGATGGGATGAAGCTCATCTTAGGTTTCTGGTTTCGAAAGAAATACCTCGAAATCCGCGCTTCTTTATTCCTAAAATCGTTCGAATGGACCGATTGAACGCAATGCGGGTGTTTGTGAATGTGGTGGATTCGGGCAGTCTTTCTGCCGCCGCCGAGAAGCTGGACATGTCCCGCCCGGTGGTCACGCGCTACGTGGCCGAACTCGAACAATGGACCGGCGCACGGCTGCTGCATCGCACCACGCGCCGCCTGAGCCTCACCGCCGCCGGCGAGGAACTGCTGCCGCGCTGCCGCCAGGTGCTCGAGCTCACGGGCGACATGCATGCCGCGGTGCGGCATCCGGTCGAAGCGCCGCAGGGCCAGTTGCGCATCACGACGGGCACGTCCTTCGCGCAGGCGCAGCTGGCCGACGCCATCGCGGACTACGTGCGGCTCTACCCGGGCGTGGCGGTCGACCTGGTGCTGCTGGACCGGACCGTCAACCTGGTGGACGAGCGCATCGACCTGGCGATCCGCACGGCGGCGGAGATCGATCCCAACCTCATCGCGCGCCGGCTCACCACCTGCCGCTCGGTGGTCTGCGCCTCGCCCGCCTACCTGAAAGAGCACGGCAAGCCATTGCGTGTGGACGAGTTGGCCCAGCGCAACTGCCTCACGCATTCCTACTTCGGCCACAGCCTCTGGAATTTCACCCGCAAGGCGGACGGGGAGCCGTTGTCCGTGGCCGTGAACGGCAACGTGTCGGCCAACGATGCCGCGAGCCTGATGTGCCTTGCGCGGGCGGGGGCGGGCATCGCGATGCTGCCAACCTATCTGACCGCGGAGCTGGTGCAGTCCGGCGAACTGGTGCCGCTCTTCGAGGACTGCGAGCCGCAGGTCGTCGGCATGTACGCGGTCTACACCTCGCGCAAGCACATGCCGGCCACGCTGCGCACGATGCTCGACTTTCTGGCCGCACGCTTCACCGAAGTGCCGTCGTGGGACTTGCCACCGCCCCGCTGAGGCAGGGTGGCGCGATCCCGCTCAGTGGCGGGCGCCGGCGGCGGCCGCCTGGTTCATCAGCTTGTCGGTGTAGGCGATGGCCATGGCCGAGAACAGGAAGGCGA
Source organism: Variovorax sp. RKNM96 (assembly GCF_017161115.1). Lineage (GTDB taxonomy): Bacteria > Pseudomonadota > Gammaproteobacteria > Burkholderiales > Burkholderiaceae_C > Variovorax. The sequence continues at coordinate 3,140,237 of NZ_CP046508.1, forward strand.
TGTGAATCACCGTCTGCGCGATCAGCACGCGGTCGGTGTAGTTGTCCGCGTTGATGAAGGTCTTGAGCAGGTGGATCGAGCTGATGCCGATGATGGCGGTGGCCAGCTTCACCTTGAGCACCGAGGCGTTCACGTGGCTCAGCCACTCGGGCTGGTCGCGGTGGCCCTCGAGGTTCATGCGGCTCACGAAGGTCTCGTAGCCGCCCACGATCACCATGATCAGCAGGTTGGAGATCATCACCACGTCGATCAGCGCCAGCACCACCAGCATGATCACCGTTTCATTGAGCGTGCCGACCGGCGCGGTGGTCTTGTAGCCGATGCTGGTGATCAGGGCCTGCAGCGCGGTCTGGCTGCCGAATGCGGCTTCGACCAGGTGCAGCAACTCGACCAGGAAGTGCACCACGTACACCGCCTGCGCCACGATCAAGCCCAGGTACAGGGGCAGTTGCAACCAGCGGCTGGCAAAGATCAGCCGGGGCAACGGTCCCATCGGATAGCTCCGGGGAGTGGGCGGGTTCAGGGGGTCGAAGGGGTCGGGAGCGGACATCGGGTGGGGGTTTGTGAAGGACCGGCGATTCTAGGGGTGCCCCAGTGACGCACTCGTGATAACCCTGCGAACTAACATCGGACGCGTCAGTGACCCGTAAGTGCGCCCGCCGACATTACGGCCGCATCCACCCAGGAGACATAGAGAATGAGCAGCGCATCGAAAAACATTGAGTCCGTACTGGTCGAGAACCGCGTGTTCCCCCCCGACGCCCGCGCCACTGAAGGCGCCCGGATTTCCGGCATGGCGGCCTACGACGCCCTCTGCAAGGAAGCCGAAGACGACTTCGAGGGGTTCTGGACCCGCCTGGCCAAGGGCAATCTGCAGTGGACCAAGCCCTTCACCCGCACGCTGGACGAGTCCAAGGCCCCGTTCTACGAGTGGTTCGGCGACGGCGAGCTCAATGCCAGCGCCAACTGCCTGGACAAGCACATCGGCACCCCGGTCGAGAACAAGACCGCCATCGTCTTCGAAGCCGATGATGGCACCGTCACCAACGTCACCTACAAGGAACTGCTCGCCCGCGTGAGCCAGTTCGCCAACGCGCTCAAGGCCGCGGGCATCCAGAAGGGCGACCGCGTCATCATCTACATGCCGATGACGGTCGAGGGCGTGATCGCCATGCAGGCCTGCGCGCGCATCGGCGCCACCCACAGCGTGGTGTTCGGGGGCTTCTCGGCCAAGGCGCTGCAGGAGCGGATCATCGATGCCGGCGCTGTGGCCGTCATCACCGCCAACTACCAGTTGCGCGGCGGCAAGGAGCTGCCGCTCAAGGCCATCGTGGACGACGGCATCGCGCTCGGCGGCTGCGAGTCGATCAAGACCGTGTTCGTCTACGAACGCACGCCCACCGCATGGGCCCGCGTCGAGGGTCGCGACAAGACCTTCACCGAAGCGCTCAAGGGCCAGAGCACCGATTGCCCGCCCGTGCCGGTGAACGCCGAGCATCCGCTGTTCATCCTCTACACCTCGGGCTCCACCGGCAAGCCCAAGGGCGTGCAGCACGCCACCGGCGGCTACCTGCTGTGGGCCAAGCTCACGATGGACTGGACCTTCGACATCAAGCCCGAGGACGTGTTCTGGTGCACGGCCGACATTGGCTGGATCACCGGCCACACCTACGTTGCCTACGGGCCGCTCGCCGCCGGCGCCACGCAGGTGGTGTTCGAGGGCATTCCGACCTTCCCGCATGCGGGCCGCTTCTGGCAGATGATCGAGAAGCACAAGGTCAGCGTGTTCTACACGGCGCCCACCGCCATCCGCTCGCTCATCAAGGCGGCCGAGGGTGACGAGAAGGTGCATCCGAAGAACTGGGATCTCTCGAGCCTGCGCATCCTCGGCTCCGTCGGCGAGCCGATCAATCCGGAGGCATGGATGTGGTACCACCGCAATATCGGCCACGAAAGGTGTCCGATCGTCGATACCTTCTGGCAGACCGAGACCGGCGGCCACGTCATCACGCCGCTGCCGGGCGCCACGCCTCTGGTGCCAGGCTCATGCACGCTGCCGCTGCCGGGCATCATGGCCGCGATCGTCGACGAGACCGGCAAGGACCTGCCCAACGGCGCGGGCGGCATGCTGGTCATCAAGCGGCCGTGGCCTTCGATGATCCGCACGATCTGGAACGACCCCGAGCGTTTCAAGAAGAGCTACTTCCCCGAGGAAATGGGCGGCACGATCTACTTGGCCGGCGACGGCGCGGTGCGCAGCGAAGACCGCGGCTACTTCCGCATCACCGGCCGCATCGACGACGTGCTGAACGTGTCGGGCCACCGGTTGGGCACGATGGAAATCGAATCGGCGCTGGTGTCCAAGACCGACCTCGTGGCCGAAGCCGCCGTGGTGGGGCGCCCCGACGACGTGACCGGCGAGGCGGTCTGCGCCTTCGTGGTGCTGAAGCGCGCACGTCCCACGGGTGAGGAAGCCAAGCAGATCGCCAATGAATTGCGCGCCTGGGTGGCCAAGGAGATCGGTCCCATCGCCAAGCCCAAGGACATCCGCTTCGGCGACAACCTGCCCAAGACGCGCAGCGGCAAGATCATGCGGCGCCTCTTGCGCAGCATCGCCAAGGGCGAAGAGATCACGCAGGACACCTCGACGCTGGAAAACCCGGCAATCCTCGAACAGTTGTCAGAACGGCTGTAGGACGTGGCCGCCTGTCCGTCCGGCAGCGCCGGACGGGCCCTTTGCCTGAGGTAAAACCCAACGGTTGCCGCGTGCTCCGGCGCGCGGCGCTGCCGTTGTGTTCGATCTTTTCAGAGGAGGCCCCCCATGGGCGTGAGATCCGCTTTCCTGTTCGTCATCGTGCTGCTGATCGCAGCGCTTGCCGCATTGAACTGGGGGACGCTCGCGGCTCCCACCGATGTGTGGCTGGGCTTCATGACCGTCTCGGCGCCGCTGGGGCTGATCATGCTGGGGCTCACGGTCGTGCTGGCCGCCTTCTTCCTGGTCTATGTGCTCTACCTTCACAGCTCGGTGCTCATCGACACCAAGCGCCACACGAAGGAAATGCAGGTCCAGCGCGACCTCGCCGACAAGGCAGAGGCCTCGCGCTTCACCGAATTGCGCAACTTCCTCGAGGCGCAGGAGAACAAGCACATGGCGCACAACGCAGATCGCCACACGGCGCTGGTGGCGCGCATCGATCAGCTGGAGAACGCGGTGCGGCTGCGCTCCGAGCAGACCGACAACACCTTGGCCGCGCACATCGGCCAGCTCGAAGACCGCATCGAGCGCCGGCCGGTGGTGGTTCCGGCCGATATCAACCCTCAGGGGTGAGCCAGATCAGCGCGGCGTTGCGAGCACCCACGCGGCCAGCTTCTTCGCGTCGGCCTCGCTGACCTGGTTGTTCGCCGGCATCGGCACCGGGCCCCACACGCCGGAGCCACCCTTCACGATCTTGGTGGCGAGGGTGTCGACGGCGCCCTTGTCGTCCTTGTATTTCGTGGCCACGTCCTTGAAGGACGGGCCGAGCACCTTGCGGTCGACCGCGTGGCAGCTCATGCAGTTCTTCGACGTGGCCAGGGCCAGGTCGGCAAAGGCGGGCGCTGCAAGGCCAAGGCCCAGGGCTGCGGCGAACAGAACTCTTTTCATGGGGGGATTTATTTCGTAAGGGCTGGGTTACATTCGATGCAACGCGATTGTAGGTAGCGCCGTGGACCGGCGTCCGGATGCGTTGACAACAACCCGGAGGGATTCGCGATGTGGTTTCTGCTGTTGGGCCTGCTGGGCTTGGCCCTCAAGTATTTCGAAGTCGGCATGGTCGCCGGCTGGAGCTGGTGGATCGTGCTGTCGCCGTTCGCACTGGCCGTCGCGTGGTGGGCCTGGGCCGATTCGTCGGGATACACCAAGCGCAAGGTGATCGAGCGCGAAGACCGCCGCAAGCAAGCTCGCATCGACCGCCAGAAGTCCAACATGGGCCTGCCGACCAGCAACGGCCAGCGCCCGCGCCGCTGAGCGCCTAGCCGCTCCCGGCCACCGTCATCCCGCGCTGCAGCAACGAAAGCGCGCCATGGATGACGAAGCTGCCACCCACGCACTGATCGTCTTCGGGCTTTCCATCTTTGTCGGGCCTGCCATCGGCGCGCTCGTGGGCTGGCGCAAGAAGCTCTTCTGGGGTGTCGGCGTCGGCGCGCTGCTGATCGGTTGTGCGGGGCTCTACGGCGCGGCGACGGTCGGCTGGCAGCGTTACCAATCGATTGCCGACACGGTGCTTGTGGAGGGCAGCCTCGTCGAATTCGTCGAGGAGCGCAGCAAGGACGACAAGGGTCGCACGACGACCACCCGCGCGCCCGTCGTCGAATACACCGCCTCCGATGGCGTGGCGCGGCGAGTCAAGGGGTTGGGCGGCGGACTTTCCGAGAAGTCGTCGGGGGACCCGGTCGACGTGCGCTACAAGCCGGCCGATCCGTCGCAGGCCTTGGTGGCCGATTTCCAGAACATGTGGGGCATCGTCTGGGGGCTCGGCCTCTTCGGCGGATTTCCGACGATGTTCGGCCTGTTCTTCACCGGCATGGCGATCAAGGAAGGGCGCCCTCAATCCAATTCATGGGAGAAGGAGCCCGAAGCCACGCCCGCGCAAAAACGATGGCGCACGCGCGGCACGGTTTTGGCCAACGTGGTGTTCCTCGCAGGCTTTGCCGTGTGCTTTCTCTACCCCGACGAGAGCTTCGGAAAGGGGCTCGGCGCCGGGTTCATGACCATCGGCGCCGGCGCGTTGCTTCACTTCGTGGTGCAGAGCTTTCCGCCGGCCATGCCCTTCGAGTCCCGCAGCATCCTCGGCATCGTGGGCCTGGGCTTCATTGCCTTCGGCTACGGTGCCTGGATGATGATGTGATCGATCAGAACTTGTCGAGCACCGCGCCCGAGCTCGCGCTCGATGCGTTGAACGCGAACTTGGCCTGCACGCCGCGCGTGTAGCGCGGGGCTGGGGCCTTCCAGCCTTCGCGGCGCTTGGCCAGTTCGGCTTCGGGCACGTTGAGTTCGAGCACCAGCTTGTGCGCGTCGATGGTGATCGAGTCGCCTTCGTTCACGAACGCGATCGTGCCGCCGGCCGCCGCCTCGGGCGCCACGTGGCCGACCACCATGCCCCAGGTGCCGCCCGAGAAGCGGCCGTCGGTGATGAGACCCACGCTTTCGCCGAGGCCCGCGCCGATCAGCGCGCCCGTGGGGGCCAGCATTTCCGGCATGCCCGGACCGCCCTTGGGGCCGAGGTAGCGCAGCACCATCACGTCGCCGGCCACGATCTTGCCGTCCAGGATCGCCTTGAGCGCCGACTGCTCGTCGTCGAACACGCGCGCCGGGCCGGTGATGACCGGGTTCTTCAGGCCGGTGATCTTGGCGACCGCGCCTTCGGGCGAGAGGTTGCCCTTGAGGATGGCCAGGTGGCCTTCGTCGTACATCGGCTTGTCGATCGGGCGGATCACATCCTGGTCGGCGCGCGGCACGTCGGGCACGTCCTTGAGCACTTCGGCGATGGTCTGGCCGCTGATGGTGATGCAGTCGCCATGCAGCAGGCCCGCGTTCAGCAGCACCTTCATCACCTGCGGAATGCCGCCGGCCTGGTGCAGGTCGACCGCGAGGTACTTGCCCGAGGGCTTCAGGTCGCAGATCACGGGCACCTTCTTGCGGATGCGCTCGAAGTCGTCGATCGACCATTCGACGCCGGCCGTGTGTGCGATCGCCAGGAAGTGCAGCACCGCGTTGGTCGAGCCGCCGGTGGCCATGATCACGGCCACCGCGTTCTCGATGGCCTTCTTGGTCACGATGTCGCGCGGCTTCAGGTCTTTCTTGATCGCCTCGATCAGCACCTTGGCCGATTCCTTGGCCGAGTTGGCTTTTTCGTCGTGCGGGTTCGCCATGGTGGACGAGTAGGGCAGCGAGATGCCGAGCGCCTCGAAGGCCGAACTCATCGTGTTGGCCGTGTACATGCCGCCGCAGGAGCCGGTGCCGGGAATGGCGCGCTTCTCGATCTCGTGCAGGTCTTCGTCGCTCATGTTGCCGGCGGCGTTCTGGCCCACGGCTTCGAACACGCTCACGATGTTCAGGTCTTGCCCCTTGTAGCGGCCCGGCAGGATCGTGCCGCCGTAGACGTAGATGGCGGGCACATTGGCGCGCAGCATGCCCATGAGGCCGCCGGGCATGTTCTTGTCGCAGCCGCCGACCACCAGCACGCCGTCCATCCACTGGCCCCCGACGCAGGTCTCGATGCAGTCGGAGATGACCTCGCGGCTCACCAACGAATACTTCATGCCTTCGGTGCCCATGGCCATGCCGTCGGAGATGGTGGGGGTGCCAAACACCTGTGCGTTGCCGCCGGCTTCCTCGATGCCTGCGATGGCCGCGTCGGCCAGCTTTTGCAGGCCCGAGTTGCAAGGGGTGATGGTGCTGTGACCGTTGGCCACGCCGACCATCGGCTTCTTGAAGTCGCTCTCTTCGTAGCCCATGGCGTAGAACATCGAGCGGTTGGGAGCGCGGCTCTTGCCTTCGACGATGTTGGCGCTGCGGCGGTTGATCTGGATCGGCTTGGTGTCCATGGTGTCTCTTCTATCGTGGGGAGATCGGGGGAGCCAAGTATCGGACTTCTGATTGATTGGTTCCAATCCAATTTTGTACCCGGATTGATATGCTCAGCATATGAATGAAGCATTGATCGACCTGCGTGCCTGGCGCCAGTTCGTCGCCGTGGCCGAGGAACTGCATTTCGGCCGCGCCGCCTTGCGCCTGCACATGACCCAACCGCCGGTGACGCAGGCCATCGCCCAGCTCGAAAAAACACTGGGTGTCGTGCTGTTCGATCGCACCCGAAGGCGTGTCGCGCTCACCCCCGCCGGCGAGGCGCTGCTGCCCGACGTGCGCGAGTTGCTGGCCCGGGCGCAGGCGTTGCCGGCGCGGGCGCGCGCCGCGGCGGCGGGGCAGGTGGGGCGCGTGCGCATCGCCTTCGTCTCGACGGTCGGCTTCGAGCAGTTGCCGGCCTGGGTGCGGGAGTTCCGCGTGCTGTGCCCCGAGGTGGCGCTCGAACTGGTCGAGGCCACCGGCGACGTGCAGCTCGAAGCCTTCGCGCGCGGCGAGATCGATGCCGGGCTGATGCTGCATTCGCCCGGCGCGGCGCCGCCGGGCCTGACGCGACTGGCCGTGTCCGAGGAGCCGCTGGTGCTCGCGCTGCCGGCCCGGCATGCGCTGGCCCGCACGCAGGCGCTGCTGCTGGCTGACGTGCTGGCCGAGCCGCTGGTGATCTTTCCGCGCCGCATCGTGCCTTCGCTGCACGACGCGATCTTCGGGCTCTATCACGCAGCGGGCCGCGTGCCAGAGCTTGCGCAGGAGGCCATCCAGATGCAGACCATCGTCAACCTGGTCTCCGGGGACATCGGCGTGGCCTGGGTGCCGGAGAGCGTCACGCAGTTCCGGCGCGCAGGGGTCGTCTATCGCCGTGCCGCAGAATTCGCTCCGGCCGCGCGGCGCCGCAGCGCACCGGCGCTCCCGGTGTGCGAGACCAGCCTGGTGTGGCCCGAGGGCGCGAACAACCCGGCGCTCGCGCGTTTCGTGGCGTTCGTGCGGGACCGCGGCGCCAGGCAGAAAGAAGGAGGAATCTCGTGAAGAGGATGTTTTGGGCCACGCTGGCCGCCACCCTGCTGCATGTCGCTGCCGTAAGCGCGCAGACGCCGCCTGCCGCGCCCCAGTTCAAGGACTACCCGGCCGAGGCGCCGTACACCGGGCGCAATCACCCGCTGGTGATGGATGACGAGTTCTCTCGCTCCTACCGCACGCGGTTGCGGGAAGCCATCGCCAACGGCAAGCCGGAGTTCGCCGGCCGCTACATCGTGACGCGCTGGGGCTGCGGCACCGGCGGGTGCAACGTGGGTGCGGTGATCGACGCGTCGACGGGGCGCGCCATCCCGATGCCCGGTGCGGTCATGAGCGTGTATCCGCTGAAGCCCGAATTCGAGAAGGAAGACGGCCAGGAGCTCATCTACAGGCTGTCGAGCCGGCTGCTGATCCAGGCGGGCACCATGGACCGTGAAAACGGCAGGGACGTGGTCGAGTTCCACGAGTTGCGCAACGGCGAGTTCCACCTGCTCAAGACCGTGCCTTACGGCCGGGCGAAGAGCGAGCGCTGACGGGCTTGTCGAGCGAACCGGCGAGCAGCGTTTCGAGCCATCCCGCGAAGGCCTGCATCCGCCGCGAAAGGTTGCGCCGGTGCGGGTACACCAGCTGCACCGGCAGCGGTTCTGCACGTGCCTCGGGCAGCACCTCGACCAGTTCGCCCGCCGCGAGGTGCTCGCGCACGTCGTAGGCGGGAATCTGGATCAGCCCCAGCCCGGCCAGCGCGCAGGCGATGTAGGTCTCGGCATTGTTCGCGGCCACTTGGCTGCGCATGCGCAGCGTCGCGGTCTCGCCGTCGCGCTGCCATTCCCACGGCGCCGCGCGGCCGTTGGTCGGCGAGGCGTAGTTGACCGCGATGTGCTCGGGCAGATCGGCCGGCGTTTGCGGCGTGCCGTGACGCGCAAGGTAGGCGGGGCTCGCGCAGTTGATCAGCGTGAAGTGCCCAAGCGGCCGCGCCACCAGGCTGCTGCTGGCCAGCGGCCCGACGCGCAGGGCGCAATCCACGCCTTCGAGCACCAGGTCCACCGCACGATCGCTCGAGCCCAGCTCCAGCTCGATGGCCGGAAAGCGCGCGAAGAAATCCGGCAGCGCCGGCGCGATGAGCAGCCGCGCGATGCGGCTCGGCACGTCGACCTTGAGCCGTCCGCTCACGTTGCTGTGCGCCGGCAGGAACTGCTGCTCGATGTCTTCCATGTCGATGACGAGCGAGCGGGCGCGCTCCAGCAGCGCCTCGCCGTCGGGCGTGAGGCTCACGCGCCGCGTGGTCCGGTGAAGGAGGCGCGAACCCAGTCGCGCTTCGAGTTGCTGCACCGCCGTGGAAATGGCGGCGCGCGGTAGCGCGAGGCGGTCGGCTGCGCGGGTGAAGCTGCCTGTTTCGGCGACGCTCAGGAAGACCTTGAGAAGGTCGATGCGGTCCATGGAGGTGCTGCCTCGATTGTTCGTGATTTTTTGAACAGTCTAGCGGCCTTCGTTCGCTTTATCTCGGCACTCTCAATCAATAGACTGCGGTTTCCCGTCACACATCCACGCTTTCTCAACAGGAGTTCATTCCATGTCCGCACGCACCCTCAAGAACAAGGTCGCCGTCATCGCCGGCGGTGGCAAGAACCTTGGCGCACTCATCGGCCACCAGCTGGTCGACGGCGGCGCCCGCGGCATTGCCATCCACTACAACAGCGACGCCTCGCGCGGCGATGCCGAGAAGACCGCCGCCGAGCTCAAGGCCAAGGGCGCCGACACGCTGCTGGTGCAGGGAGATCTCTCGGTGGTGGAGAACAGCGTCAAGCTGTTCGACCAGGCCGTCAAGCAATTCGGCCAGGTCGACATCGCGATCAACACCGCGGGTGTGGTCATCAAGAAGCCGATCCTCGATGTGACCGAGGCCGACTACGACAAGAGCTTTGATGCCAACGCCAAGGCCGCCTTTTTCTTCATCCAGCAGGCCGGCCGCACGATGGCCGATGGCGGCAGCATCGTCTCGCTGGTGAGTTCGCTGCTGGCGGCCTACACGCCGTTCTATGCGATCTACCCGGGCTCCAAGGCGGCGGTGGAGCACTACACCCGCGCGGCCTCCAAGGAGTTCGGCGAGCGCGGCATCTCGGTCAACGCCATCGGCCCCGGCCCGATGGACACGCCGTTCTTCTACGGCCAGGAGAGCAAGGAAGCCGTCGAGTACCACAGCAGCGCCGCAGCGCTCAGCAAGTTCTCCAAGAAAGGCCTGACCGACATCGAGGACATCGCGCCCATCGTTCGCTTTCTGGTCACCGAAGGCTGGTGGATCACCGGCCAGACGATTTTTGCCAACGGCGGCTACACCACCCGCTGATCCGGCAAGATGGCGCCCGGAGGAAAACGCATATGCACACAGTCATGGTGATGGGCGGCGGCTTCGTGCTGCTGGTGGTGTTTCTCCTGGCCAGCCGATTCTTCGGCGACGGCTCCTCGATGGCGCTGGCCACCGCCGCCAAGTGGTTCATCCCGGCGTGGTTCATCGGCGCGGGCATCAACATGGCGGTGGGCGTGATCAAGGCGGGGTATTCGGTGGCCGAGGAGCTGCCGATCTTCCTGTTGATCTTCGCGGTGCCGGCCGTGGTGGCAGGGCTCCTGTGGTGGAAGTTCGGGCGCTGACGCCGGGCCCCTTCGCGTAAACACCGCGGAACCGGCTTTGCCGGGCCGCAGATGTTGCCCCCGGTAGGGGGTAGGAGAAGCGACACGAAGTGCGCGAAGCCTGGGGGCGAGTCATTTGCTGCGGGCACAATCCGCGGATGCTCATGTATCCGCAGATCAATCCCATCGCCCTGCAGTTGGGGCCTGTCGCCATTCACTGGTACGGCCTGACCTATCTGGCGGCCTTCGCGCTGTTCTACTTTCTCGGCACTCGCCGGCTGCGCCACGAACCGTATCGGTCGCTGGTCGGCCAGGGTGCCTGGCAGCGCAAGGACATCGAGGACATCCTTTTCCTCGGCGTGATGGGCGTGATCGTCGGCGGGCGTCTGGGCTACTGCCTGTTCTACAAGCCCGAGTTCTATCTGACCCATCCGCTCGAGATCCTCTACGTGTGGCAGGGCGGCATGAGCTTCCACGGCGGCATGCTGGGCGTGATCGGCGCGATGGTCTGGTTTTCCCATTCGCGTGCGCGGCCGTTCTGGCAGGTGATGGACTTCGTCGCGCCCTGCGTGCCGACGGGCCTCGCCGCGGGCCGCGTAGGCAACTTCATCAACGGCGAACTCTGGGGCCGTTTCAGCAGTCCCGATCTCCCCTGGGGCATGGTGTTTCCGCAGAGCGGCTCGATGCTGCCGCGCCACCCCTCGCAGATCTACCAGTTCCTGCTCGAAGGCCTGCTGCTGTTCGTGATCATGTGGCTCTACGCGCGCAAGGAACGCAAGCAAGGGCAGGTGGCGTCGGTGTTCCTGATCGGCTATGGCGCGCTGCGCTTCTTTGCCGAGTACTTCCGCGAGCCCGACGATTTCCTGGGCCTCAGGGCCTTGAGCCTGAGCCAGGGCCAGTGGCTCAGCGTGCCGATGGTGATCGCCGGCATCGCGCTGTGGTTCTGGTTCGGTCGCACGAAGACGGTTGCCGCACGCGCCTGAGGCGGGCGCTCGGGGCGATCTCAGGGTAATCACGGGCCGCGCGGGGCGCCCGTGACACTTGCGCCACATTGTTTGCGCGCTCACAATTACGCGTAATTACAGGAAATTACGCCGATCCACCCAAGGTCGAAAGCCCCAACGCCATGCGCCTGGTCCCCAACTCCCTGCACGATGAAGTCGCCGCGACGCTCCGCGAGCAGATCTTCGAGGGCACGCTGGCGCCGGGCAGTTTCCTGGACGAGGTGGCGCTGTGCGAGCGGCTTTCCATCTCCCGCACGCCGCTGCGCGAGGCGCTCAAGGTGCTCACCGCCGAAGGGCTGCTGCGGCACGAACCGCGTCGCGGCTGCTTCGTCAATGAAGTGACCGAGCGTGACCTCGACGAGATCTTCCCGGTGATCGCGCTGCTCGAAGGCCGCTGCGCCTACGAGGCCGCCCGCAATGCGAGCGATGCCGAGCTGCACGAGCTCGACGGGCTGCACGAGCGCCTGGAGCGCCATGCCAAGGCGCGCCGCATCAACGACTACTACGCCACCAACCACATCATTCACGAGGCGATCATCAAGCTCGCCGACAACCGGTGGCTCGCGCAGGTGATCGGCGACCTGCGCAAGATATTGAAGCTCGCGCGCCTGCAGCAGCTGCATGCGCCGGGCCGGCTCGACCAGAGCCTGTCGGAGCACCTGGCCGTGTTCGCGGCGCTCAAGGCGCGCGACAGCGAAGGCGCCGACGCCGCCATGCGCACGCACCTGACGCGGCAACGCGAAGCGCTGCGCGAAGTCGCGCGGCAACAGAAATCCAGGGTGATGCCGTGACGATCCGACGCGGCGCGCCCGAATCCATTCACAGGGGAGTTCAGCGATGAGTGCGACCGAATGGTTCCAGGCGCGGCTGCGTTCTGGCGAAAAATCCAAGGTGCCCGTGGCACCCGAAAGCATGGCAAAGAGCGTGGCCAAGAACACGCTCAAGCCCAGCGAGCGCACGACTGCCGAGCGCCTGCAGGTCACGCTGCGCAAGGCCGACGAGGCCCTGTCGCCGCGCGCGCTGCGCCGTGTGCTCGCCGACCTGCAGGCGGTGATCGACCCTCGCGTGAGCGAGGTCGAAGGCGGCCGTCGGGCCCATGCCATCGCGCAGGCCTACGCCGATGCCGCGCCCGAAGAGCGCCGCGACTACTGGGCCCTGATGAGCGAGCATTTCGCCGCCGACGCGCAAAAGCTCAAGACCGCGCGCGACCAGCACCAGGCCGCGGTCGGCACGCCCGACGAAGGGCAGGCCGAATTGAAGCTGCGCCGCGCGCTCGTCTCGCCGCGCATGCGCCTCCTGCAGCGCTTCGCGGTCGAGCCCGCGGGCATGCGCTTTCTGGTCGACCTGCGTGCCGACCTGCTGCCGTGCCTGAAGGCCGACAAGCGCCTGCTCGCGCTCGATGCCGAACTCGAACAGCTCTTCTCCACCTGGTTCGACGTCGCGTTTCTCGAGCTGCGCCGCATCGACTGGGATTCGCCGGCCTCGCTGATCGAGAAGCTCATCCGCTACGAGGCGGTGCACGACATCAAGAGCTGGTCCGATGTGAAGAACCGGCTGGACGACAGCGACCGCCGCTGCTACGGCTTCTTCCACCCGCGCCTGCCCAATGAGCCGCTGATCTTTGTCGAAGTGGCGCTGGTCGACCGCATCAGCGACGGCATCACGCCGCTGCTCGACGAGGCGGCCGTGCCGGTGCTGCCCGCCAAGGCGACCACCGCGATCTTCTATTCGATCAGCAACACCCAGACCGGCCTGCGCGGCGTGAGCTTCGGGGATTCGCTCATCAAGCGCGTGGTCGAGACGCTGCAGGACGAGCTGCCGCGCCTGAAGACCTTCGCCACGCTCTCGCCGATTCCGGGCTTTCGCACCTGGCTGGCCAAGAATGCGGCCGATCTCATGCCGCGCCTGGACGAGAAGCGCGAGGCCGAACTCGGCCGCCTCGTCGGCTCGGTGCCGCCCACGGCCGAGCGCCTGCTCGCTGCCGTCGAGGCTGCCGCTACCTTCGACGCCAAGTCGCCGCTGCGCCAATGGCTGCTGCAGGCGGCTGCCGAGTACCTGGGTCACGCGCTGGTGGACGGCACGCCGGCCGACCCCGTGGCGCGCTTCCATCTGGGCAATGGCGCGCGGGTGGAGCGGCTGAACTGGGCCGGCGATCCGTCGCCCAAGGGGCACAAGCAGTCGTACGGGCTCATGGTCAACTACCTGTATGACCTCAAGCGCCTGGACAAGCATCGGACCTGGCTGGGCGATGGCAAGGTCGCGGTATCGGGAGACATCGAAAGCCTGTTCTTCAAAAAAGGCTGAGCCCGTGACCCGGGCGTGAAAAAGAGCATCCGCCGCCACACCGGGCGGCAAAATCCACAATCACAGGAGAAGAGGCAAATGAACCAGAGTTTTCAGCGACGTGACGTTCTGCGTGTGGCCGCCGCCGGTGCGGCCGTTCTTTGCGGCGCCGCGCGCGCCCAGGGCTGGCCGACCAAGCCGGTGACGATGATCGTGCCGTTCCCGGCCGGCGGCGGCACCGATGCGTTTGCGCGGCCGCTCTCGGGCCAGTTCACCAAGGTGGCGGGCCAGACGCTGGTGATCGACAACCGCGGCGGCGCCGGCGGCACGCTGGGCGCGAGCATCGCGGCCAAGGCGCCGGCCGACGGCTACACGCTCTTCATGGGCGCCGTGCACCACGCGATCGCGCCCTCGGTGTACCCCAAGCTCGACTACGACATCGAGAAGGACTTCGTGCCACTGATGCTGCTGGCCAACGTACCGCAGGTGGTGGTCATCAACCCCAAGCGCGTGCAGGCCAACACGATCCAGGAATTCATTGCGCTGGTGAAGCGCAACCCGGGCAAGTTCAACTACGGCTCGGCCGGCTCGGGCACGTCGCACCACCTGGCGGGCGAGCTCTTCAAGATCCAGACCGGCACCTTCATCACCCACATCCCGTACCGCGGCGCGGGCCCGGCGCTGTCGGACCTGATCTCGGGCAACGTCGACCTGATGTTCGACGGCCTGGGTTCCTCGGCCCAGCACATCAAGAGCGGCCGCATCAAGGCGCTGATGGTCGCCGGCACCAAGCGCAACCCGGCGTTCCCCGACGTGCCGTGCGCCGCCGAAGTGGGCCTGCCCGACTACACCGTGACCACCTGGTACGGCCTCTGGGCACCGAAGAACACGCCGGCCGAAGCGCAGGCGCGCGCGGTCGACGACATGAAGAAGGCGCTCGCCACCGACGACCTCAAGTCGATCTGGGCGCAGAACGGCTCCGAGATCCCGACTCTGACCATGGCGGCGTACGGCGGCTTCGTGAACGCCGAAATCAAGCGCTGGGCCGCGGTCGTGAAAGCGTCGGGCGCCAAGCTCGAATGACGGCTGCGGGCACTGTGTCGCTGCGCCGCGAAGGCGCGGTGGCGGTCGTCACGCTGTCGAACGCGGGCCGCCTCAATGCGATGACGCGCGCGATGTGGCGCGCGCTGCGCGCGGTGTTCGCGGACCTGGACGATGCAGGCGTTCGATGCATCGTGATCCGCGGGGAGGGCGGGGCCTTCTGCGCGGGCGGCGACATCTCCGAATACCCGTCGTTCCGATTCGAAGAGCCGAGCCTGCGCGAATTTCACGAGAACGAAGTCTGGGCCGCGCTGCAGGCGCTGCTCGACTGCCCCGTGCCGCTGGTCGCGCAGATCGAGGGCGCCTGCATGGGCGCCGGCATCGAGATCGCGAGCTGCTGTGACATCCGTATTGCCGGCGCTTCCGCCAAGTTCGGTGCGCCGATCGCGAAGCTGGGCTTTCCGATGGCGCCGCGCGAAGCGGCCCTCGTGCACGGCGCCATCGGCGATGTGCTCGCGCGCGACATGCTGCTGGCCGCCGGCGTGCACGGCGCGCAGCGCCTGTACGACGCAGGCTTCCTGCTGCAGGTGCTGCCCGACAACGAGGTCGCGACCGCAGTGCAGGTGCACGCCGACCGCATCGCCGCGCTCGCGCCGCAGGCCGCGCGCCTGCACAAGCGCACCTTTGCCATGCTGAAGGCCGGCGCGCCATCCACAGAGAGCCTGCTCGCCACGGCCTACGACTACGCCGATTCCGCCGAGCACCGCGAAGGCATCGCTGCCTTCCTTGCCAAGCGCACACCGAATTTCTGAAGTACCGGTTCAAAGACGAAGCGATGAAGAAGCCAACCAACGCCAACCTGTTCGCCGCCTTGCGCGCGGCCTTTCCCGCCGACCTCGACGGCATCGCGGTCGAGACCGACAACGGCCTTTTCTATTCGTGGCGCGACCTCGAACGCGCGAGCGCGATGATCGCCAACCTGCTCGATGCGCTGAAGCTCGAGAAGGGCGCGCGCATCGCGGTGCAGGTCGAGAAATCGGTCGAGGCGATGCTGCTGTACCTCGCCACGCTGCGCGCAGGCTATGTGTTCCTGCCGCTCAACACCGCCTACCAGAGCGCCGAGATCGAATACTTCATCGGCAACGCCGAGCCCGCCGTGGTGGTGTGCACCAGCCGCAATGCATCGTGGGTTGGGCCCATCGCCAACGCGGCGGGCACGCGCCATGTGTTCACGCTCGACGACGACCGCACCGGCACGCTGCTCGAAGTGGCCGCGCAGTGCAGCGACAAGCACACGCCCGCGAAGAAGTCGCCCGATGACCTCGCCGCGATCCTCTACACCAGCGGCACCACCGGCCGCAGCAAGGGCGCGATGCTCACGCACGGCAACCTGCTGTCGAATGCCGAGGTGCTCAAGGACTACTGGGGCTGGACGCCGGGCGATGTGCTCGTCCACACGCTGCCCATCTTCCACGTGCACGGCCTCTTCGTCGCACTGCACGGCGCGCTGCTCAATGGCAGCAAGATGCTGTGGTTCTCCAAGTTCGACCCCAAGCGCATCGTCGCCAAGCTGCCCGAGGCCACCGTGTTCATGGGCGTGCCCACGCTCTACGTGCGCCTCCTGGCCGAGCCGGGCCTCACGCGCGAAGCGGTGCGCAACATGCGGCTCTTCGTCGCGGGCTCAGCGCCCCTGTTGATCGAGACCTTCGACGAATGGCGTGAACGCACCGGCCACACCATCCTCGAGCGCTATGGCATGAGCGAGACCATCATGCTCACTTCCAACCCCTACAAGCCCGAGCAGGGCGAGCGCCGCGGCGGTACCGTCGGCTTCGCCTTGCCGGGCGTGCAGCTGCGCGTGCGCGACGAGAACGGCAACGACTGCACCACCGACGAGATCGGCGGCATCGAGGTCGACGGCCCCAACGTGTTTGCCGGCTACTGGCGCATGCCCGAGAAGACGGCCGAGGAGTTCACCGCCGACGGCTTCTTCAAGACCGGCGACGTCGGCAAGATCGACGGCCGCGGCTACATCACCATCGTCGGCCGCAGCAAGGACCTGATCATCAGCGGCGGCTACAACGTCTACCCGGCCGAGATCGAGGGCTACATCAACGAGATGGCCGGCGTGGCCGAGAGCGCGGTGATCGGCGTGCCGCACCCCGACTTCGGCGAGGTGGGCGTGGCCATCGTGATCGCCAAGGCAGGCTCGGTGATCGATGCCGATGCGATCGTGGCGGAGCTCAAGTCGAAGCTTGCCAACTTCAAGATTCCCAAGCGCTGCTTCGTCGTGCCGGAGCTGCCGCGCAACACGATGGGCAAGGTGCAGAAGGCGCTGCTGCGCGCCGAGCACAAGGGGTTGTTCGCCTAGACTTCGGTCGCCCTCAGCGCAAGGAAGCTGCCGCCAGGCTCGTGAAAGATCACCGCGTCGACGGTGCCCGGCGAGGGCCGGCGGAACTCTAGGCGAAAGCCTTCGAAGTGGGCGATATGGAAGGTGCGCCCGTCGGCAGGCATGAGGCTTTGTGTCGGCTTGCCTTCAATCGTCAGGCTCAGCGCGCCCTTGGCATCGCGCCGCACATCGATGGACCGACCGGCGTGCATGTAGATGCCGGTGCACAGCGCGCAAAACGCAGGGTCCAGCACGTCGCCCCCGGCCAGGCGCTGAAAAACGATGTCGGACACCATGGGCTCGAACTGCGCGGTGATGCGGTCGATGCAGCCTTCCCGGTCATAGAGGAAGGTCAATGCCATGTTGTCGGGGTAGAACTCGGTCGGCTTCTCCGGCGTGGTGAACACGTCGTAGTGCCGGTGCGCCAACGGGCCGCCCAGTCCGCGCCATTGCCAATGGAGCCCGTCGGGCCTGTCATCGTCCCGGGCGATGTCGATGCGTCCATAGGCCGGATGCGCGTAGCCGCCCACGTAGTCGTCCAGCGCATGACTGGGTTGCGTGCCGCTGTGGCGTGACGCCTCGCGGGTCTTTCTGTCGACCGCTTGCTGCGCGACGGCCTGCCGGCGCTTGGGCGCGAAGCGCGCGAACCAGTCGATGGGTTCGCGTCCACTGATGCGGTCGAGCACCGCGCAGGTGAGGATGGAAGTGACCGCGCTCGGTGCGCGGTTCGTCAGCACCACGACGCCGGCACGCCGCTCGGGCATCACCGTCATCAGCGTGCCCCAGCCGAGCCAGGAGCCCGAATGCGCGAGCGTGCGGTCGCCGCGGTAGTTCTCGCAGAAGAGACCCAGGCCGTAGTGGGAATCACCGATTTCGGGGTATTCGGAACGGCCTATGTGCACGCGCGGCGTCGCCATGTCGCGCAGCGCCCGCGCGGAGAGAAGCGGCACGCCGTTCGCCTTGCCCTCGTCGAGCAGGAACCTGGCCCACTTCGCAAGATCGGTCACCGAGGCGTTGATGCCGCCGCCCGGTGTTGTGCGGATCGGCCACAGCGGGGAGGGGACGCACGCATCGCCGACCATCGCGTGGGGCCGGGCCGCATCGTCGGCCGCGGCCAGGGCTTCGATGGTGAAGCCGAAATGCCTGAAGCCCAGCGGCTCGAGCAAGCGCTCGGTGGTGAAGTCTTCCCAGTGCTGGCCGCTGATCCGTTCCGCGACCGCGCCGGCGACCATGTAGCCCAGGTTCGAGTACTGGAAAGTCTGGCGCAATTCGCGGTTGGGCATGAGGTGGCGCAGCAGCGGCAGCATCTGCGTACCCGAGAGGTCGCCGGGCATGTGAATCCAGTCATGCCGCGGTAGCCCACTGTGGTGGCACAAGAGGTCGCGCACCGTGAGCCGCTCGGTCGCCACCGGGTCGTGCAGGCGGAATTCGGGGAGCACCTCGCGCACCGGCCGGTCCCAGTCGAGCTTGCGTTCGTCGACGAGCAGGCCGAGGCCCGCAGCGGTGAACGACTTGGTGATCGAGCACAGCAGGAACTGCGTGTCGGTGGTCACGGGCAGGCCGGTGTCGGTGTCGCGCACGCCGTAGCCCTTCTGCAGCACCACCTCGCCGTCTTGAATCACCGCCAGCGCGAGGCCGGGCACTTTCCATTCCTGCATCGAGGCTTCGACGAGGCTTTCGAGATCGCTCCACATGGTCAGGGTCCTTGCCTTGGATTCGGGGGGCGAATCCTAAGGCAATCCCGCGCGTCGAATTTTTCCTATGTCGCCGCCAGCCCGTTCATGAGCCCGCTGCGCGCGTGGCAGTTGATGTATTCATAGCTCTGCTCGTCGGCCTTGAGCACCGACACCTCGTGGTACACGCGCAGCTGCAGCTGGAAGTTCAGCGCCTGCACGTAGCGCATGAAGCTGCCGAAGATCGCGACATGCGTCGGGTGCGATTCGGCCCAGCGTTCCATGTCGGCGAGCGAGCGCCAGTAGCTCAGGCCGAATGATTTCTGCAATGGCGCGCCCTTCGCATCGAGGTGGTGCATGTAGCGGTTGCTGTAGCAGCCGATGCCCAGGCCCTGGTCGCGGAGGAACTCCATGCCTTCGCGCAGCACCGGCTCCATGTCTTCCAGGTAGAGCGTGCGCTCCTGGCCGGTGGTCTCGGTCCACTCCTGGCCTGAACGGATCATCGCGATGTTCTCGTGGCCCGCGATGCGCACGCGCTGGCCCGGTGCCGGCGTGCCTGCGACGACGGCACGCGTGCCTAAGGGCGACAGCGCATCGGTCTGCGAGAGCGGAATGCGGTCGCGCATCGATCCCCAGTAGCCGTGCTCCTGCAGCTCGCCGCTGACCTCGCCCATGACCACGCCGACGCCCTCGAAGCGGTCGGGCGTGTTGAACATGGTCTCGAAGTGCTCGACGCGCGGCGAGGCGATTTCGCGGAAATAGCCAAGGCCTTCCGCGAGGCGTTCGTCCGAGCGCCACCATGCGTCGATGGCGGGCGTGGCGCTCCAGCGCGCGAAGGCCGCGGCGTCGTCCCAGTAGGCGATGGCGACCATGTTGTCGAAGCCATCGGCATCGACGTGGTGCGCGAGGTCATGATGGCCCGGTCCGTCGGGCAGCGCGAAGTCGCGCGCGATCTTCATCAGCACGGCGCAGGCGCGGCCCTGCATCTCGGGGCCGCGCGACTGCAAGCCGAAATAGCCCATCACGACCTGCGTCACCGAGGTCGAGGCGCGGGCCGACCAGACGGGGTAGGGCGGCGTGTAGTCGTCCTCGACGCGGCGGTGCCGCGTACGGGGGCATTTCAGGTGCTCGGCGATGGCGGATTCCATGGTGGAGCTCCGGATCTCAGGCCGCGAGCTGCAGGCGCGGCTCGGTGCCCGCGGTCACCGCTTCCGGCACGCTGCTCTCGGGCTCGGGCGAGCGCTGCAGCACCACAGGCTCGCGTCGCGTCTTGTTGAGCAGCAACTGCGTGACGTCGGGTCGCGAGTAGTGGCCGCTCGGATCGGCCGCCGCCTTGGCGAGCGAGATCATGCCCAGGTCGATGTCGGCAATCACCAGGCCTTCCTGGTCTTCGGCCAGCGGTGTGCCGAGCGGCGAGCCGTCGGGCGCGTAGATGCGTGCGTAGCCGCCGCCGGTGCGCAGCATCTGTTGCTTGCCGGCATCGGTGCACATCAGCTCGCTCATCGCAGGCGAGACCGTGGCGCACGGTGCGACCACGAAGCACTGGCCCTCGACCGCGTAGACCTGGCTCGCGGCGTTGTTGACCTCCGGCCCGAGTGCATAGGCCGCGCCGCGGTAGAGCGAGAAGCTGGGCCATGCGCCGCAGTGGATCTGCTCGTTCTGCGCATACATCGCGTACTTGCTGAGCGGCTGCAGGTGCTCCCAGCAAGAGAGCGATCCGACATTGCCGATGGCCGTCTCGACCACCGCGAGGTCGGAACCGTCGCCTTCGCCGAACACGGTGCGCTCCACGTGCGTGGGCTTGAGCTTGCGGCGCGTCTGCACGGTGTTGCCCTGGTCGTCGATCAGCGCCTGTGCAATGTAGAGGCTGCCCGCGGCCTTCTCGCTGTAGCCGAGCGACACCCAGATCCTGTGCTTGCGCGCAGCCTCCTTGATGCGGTCGAACTCGGCCGAGCCGACCACCAGCGCGTTGTCGTTGTAGCGCTGCACGAACTGCATGCCCCAGGCGGGCGAATCGAGCCAGATCCACCACGGGTAGCCGGGCACCCAGGTCTCGGGAAAGGCGATGAGCTTCACGCCCTGGCCCGCGGCCTGGGCCATGAGGTCGATGGTCTTGTCGATGGTGCCGTCGAGGTCGAGGAACACGGGCGCGGCCTGCACGGCAGCGACGCGGAGCTTGGGGTGAACTGTGGTGGGCATGGCGGGCTTCCGGAGGTGGTGGATGAAACAACTTCGCACACCCCCAACGCGGGTTTGCGCGGTGGCATGCGGGTTGCTTGAAGCGTAGATTCGCCGCCGCGGAACGCCTTGATCCGAACTGGCGGCGTTCTTGTTCCAGCGTTGCATGCGCTTTCCGGGGACCCCCATGAACCAGTTGCTCAGCACCGATGCCGTGGCGCGCGACCAGCGCCTGGCCTACTGGACCGACATGATCTGCAACGTCTACGTGCAGCTTGGGTGCGACCCGGTGCGGCCGGACGACATCGGCCGCTTCGAAGGCAGCATCCGCCAGCACTCGCTGCCCAGCCTCGATGTGTCGGTGGTGAAGTCGGGCGCGCAGAAGGTCATGCGCACGAGCGGGCACATCGCGCGCTCGGGCGACGACTATTTCCTCGTGAGCATCCAGGCGCAGGGGCGCGGCGTGGTGCGCCAGGACGGGCGCGACGCGGTGCTCTCGGCCGGCGACTTCGCGCTGTACGACAGCACGCGGCCCTACCAGCTGCTGTTCGACGACAAGTTCGAGCAGATCGTGCTCAAGCTGCCCGGCGAGCGCCTGCGCAGCGAGCTGCGCGATACCGAGGCGCTGACGGCGACCACGGTGTCGGGCAGGGAAGGTGCGGGGCATCTCCTGCTCGGCATGATCCGCACGCTGCGCGAAGACATCGACACGCTGCAGCCGGCATCAGCGCTTGCCGTGGCCAATGGCGTGCAGAGCATCCTCGTGGCGGGCCTGCAAACGCTGCCGGCGGCGCGTGCGCCATCGCTCAGCAACCTCACGGCGTACCACCTCGCGCGCGTGAAGCGGTGCATCGACGAGCAACTGGCCGATCCTTCGCTGTCGGTGGGCAGCATCGCGGCTTCGCTCGGGGTGTCGGCGAGCCACGTCCACCGCGTCTTCAAGAGCGAGCCGCTGACGCCCTCGCAGTACATCTGGGAACGCCGGCTCGAAGCCTGCAGCCGCGACCTGCTGGAGCCGCGTCTTGCAGGCAAGCCGGTGGGGGAGATCGCGTATGGGCGCGGCTTCAACGATGCGGCGCATTTCAGCCGCGCGTTCCGCGAGCGCTTCGGCTGCTCGCCGCGCGAGTGGCGGCAGCAGCGTGTGCAATAGCAACCGAGCCGCTTACTGGACCAGCAGCACCGAGATATCGGTTTCGCCGATCACCTTGGTGGCTACCGAGCCCATCAGCGCGCGTCCGAAGATGCCGTGGCCGTGGGTGCCGAGCACGATCAGCTCGGCATGCGTGGCGGTGGCCGACTTGAGGATTTCCTCGGCCGGATGGCCGTGGCGCTTGTCGATCGTGTAGTTGCCGATGTCCTTCTCGGCCAGGAGCGCTTTCACCGGATCGAGCACCTTGGCGCTCTCTTCGGCGTAGTACTCCGCGACGATCTCCTTGGTGAGGTGCCGCGTCACATGGCCCGAGATGCCGGTGCACACGTGGACCACGATGAGCTCATGCCCGTCCACGAACATCGCGCGGTTGGCGATCAGGTAGTCGAGCGCCTTGCGGGTGTAGGCGCTGCCGTCGACGGCGATGAGGATTTTCATGAAACCGTTATACGGCTGCGCCTGGCGCATCGCAACGGGTCACACCCGAGGCCAAGGGGCCTTTCTTCAGCCTTGAAGGCCCTTCCAGAGCATGTAGGCAGCCAGCAGGTACAGGATGCTCGCGAACACGCGCTTGAGCTTCTTCACGGGCAGCGTGTGCGCGGCCTTGGCGCCCAGCGGCGCGGTGAACACGCTGCAGACGGCAATCACCAACAGCGCCGGCAGCCAGATGTAGCCGAAGGAGCCCGCGGGCAGGCCCTGCACCGACTGGCCGCTGATCGCATAGCCCATCACATTGGCCACCGCGATGGGAAAGCCCAGCGCGGCGCTGGTGGCCACCGCGTTGTGGATCGAGATGTTGCACCACGTCATGAACGGCACGCTGATGAAGCCGCCGCCCGCGCCCACCAGGCCCGAGATGAAGCCGATCACCCCGCCGGCCGCGAGCTGGCCGCCGGTGCCCGGCATCTGGCGCGTGGGCTTGGGCTTCCTGTCGAGGAACATCTGCGTGGCCGAGAAGCCCACGAAGAGCGCAAAGAAAATGGCCAGGGCCGTGCCCTTGAGCAGCGCGAACACGCCCAGGCTCCCGGCCAGGCTGCCGATCACGATGCCGGGGGCGAGGCGCTTGACGATGTCCCAGCGCACCGCGCCGCGCTTGTGGTGCGCGCGCACGCTGGAGACCGAGGTGAAGATGATCGTGGCCATCGAGGTGGCGATCGCCATCTTCACCGCGAGGTCGGACGACACGCCGCGGTGGCCCATGATGATCGTGATGAACGGCACCATCAGCATGCCGCCGCCGATGCCCAGGAGCCCCGCGAGAAAGCCGGTGCCCAGGCCGAGCGCGGCCAGTTCAAGAATCAGGAGGGGGTCGAGGAGATCGGTCACGTTGCGGGTCTTCGGACAAAGCAACGGCCCCGAGCAGTGTGTGCTGGGGGCCGTGCCGATGGAAAAAGGTGTCTGCAAGTGGGCGCCGAACCCGCATCCTGAACCAGGGTTCAGGTGGGCGAGGGCAGCAAGACTTCGGGTTCATCTGACGCGAGATGATCACGCCCGTCAAGCGATGTACCAAGCCCGGCTCCGGAGAGCATTGGAACAAGGAAATATTAAGCCCGACGCGCACCGCAGACAGTTCGGATTTTACGCTCCGTATGAGTCCATGGTGTTCATTCAGAGCAAATGACCATCGCCGGCCAGCGCCTGATCGAGCTTTTGAATGAGCTGGGCGGCCTTGGCATCGACTTCTCCGGGCTCAGCCGTGGTAGGCGCGCGCGCTATTGCGGCAGGCGCCGCAACTGCAGCCGCCTGCTGCGCCGCGAGGTCGAAGGCCAGGTTCAATGAAGCCAGCACCGCGATGCGATCACGCGCCTTGACTTTTCCCGCATCGCGGATCTTGCACATGGCGGCATCCACGCGTTCGACCGCATCGCGCAATTGCGGCTCGCCGCCGTCGGGACAGCCGAGCAAATAGCTCTGGCCCATGATCTGTACTTCTATCTGCTTCATGCGGTGGAGTCTTCGGGAGGTGGTTCAGCCGGCAGCCGCTCGAGCAGCGCATCCAGGCGCGTGCGTGCCGCGGCGAGCCGCGACTTGAGCCCGTCGCGTTCGCGCACGAGCGCATCGACCTGTTCCTGGAGCAGCGCATTGGTGCGCTGTACCTCTTCGTGACGCACGAGCAAGCGTTCCACACGCTCGGCGATCTGATCGATGGGGCTGGAGGCGGGCATGGTTGGCGATTGTAGTTTCCCGGGGAATGGGGCCCGCCGGCAGGGCGCGCGGTGCCTTGTCTGGCATGGATTCTGCTGCCTTCGCCGTGGCGTTTCAAACATTTATAGCCACCTCATGACCACGAAGAACAACACTCTATTCAGTCGGCGTGACCTGCTCACGCTCATCGGCAAGACCGCCGGCGGCGGCGCGATGTACCAGGCGATGACTTCTCTCGGTTTCGCTGCCGAGTCCAACTACAACGGCCCTCCGAAACTTGATGGTGCAAAGAAGGGCGCTTCGGTGCTGGTTCTTGGTGCAGGCCTGGCCGGCATGGCCGCTGCGCTCGAGTTGCGCGCCGCGGGCTACTCGGTGAAGGTGCTCGAGTTCAGCAACCGTGCAGGCGGCCGCTGCTGGACGCTGCGCGGCGGCGACACCTTCACCGAACTCGGTGGCGCGGTGCAGCAGTGCGGTTTCGCAAAGGGCGAGTACTTCAATCCCGGTCCGTGGCGCATACCTTTTCATCACCACGCGGTGCTTGGCTACTGCAAGCGGCTGGGCGTTGCGCTCGAGCCTTTCATTCAAGTCAACTACAACGCGCTCGTGCATTCGACCAAGGCCTATGGCGGCAAGCCGCAGCGCTATCGCCATGTGCAGGCCGACTACCAGGGCTATGTGGCCGAGTTGCTCGGCAAGGCGACGCAGCAGGGCAACCTCGATGCGGCGCTGACGAAGGAGGACAAGGAGAAACTGCTCGAAGGCCTGCGCCGCTGGGGCGCGCTCGACACGCAGTTCCGTTATCGCGAAGGCACCATCAGCAGCGACCGCCGCGGCTATGAAGTCGATGCGGGCGGCGGCCTCATGCCGCTGGCCAAGCCATCGAAGCCGCTCGACATGAGCGAGCTGCTGCAATCAAGCCTTTGGCGTTACATCGCAAGCGGACAGGACTACGAATTCCAGAGCGCGATCTTCCAGCCCGTGGGCGGCATGGACATGATCGCCAAGGCCTTCCAGAAAGAAGTCGGCAGCCTCATCCGCTACGGCGCGAAGGTCACCAAGATCGAGCAGAACGACCGCGGCGTCACCGTCACCTACACCGATGAAGCCAAGGGCGGTGCGGTCACGCAGGCCAAGGCCGACTGGTGCCTGTGCACCATTCCGCTGTCGGTGCTGAGCCAGATCGACATCCAGGTCGGCGCCCCGATGCAGGAAGCCATCAACGCCGTGCCCTATGGCGCATCGGTGAAAGTGGGCCTGCAGTTCAAGCGCCGCTTCTGGGAAGAAGACGAGCACATCTACGGCGGCATCAGCTACACCGATTTGCCGATCTCGCGCATCTCGTACCCCTCGACGCGCTACGGCGCCAAGGGCAAGGCGGTGGTGCTCGGCGCCTATGTGTTCGACGGCCCGAATTCCTACGAATTCACCGCGATGGCACCCGAGGAGCGCGTGCGCCGCGCGGTCGAGTTCGGCACGCAGTTGCATCCGCAGTACGCGAGCGAGTTCGACAACGGCATCTCGGTCGGCTGGCACCGCGTGCCCGGCACGCACGGCTGCTACGGCATGTGGACCGACGAGACGCGCCAGAAGCACTACAAGAACCTGTGCCAGGTCGACGGGCGCATCGCGCTCGCGGGCGAACACGCTTCCTACATTCCGGCCTGGCAAGAGGGCGCACTGCTCTCGTCGCTCGATGCCATCCAGCGGCTGCATGCTCGCGCCGTCGCCGCATGACCGCCGAGTGAAGGACACATCCACCATGAACAACAACAACCTCACGACCTTCCGGCACGCACTGCTCGGCCTTTCGTTCGGCGCCATCGCCGCGATGAGCGGGCACGCTTTGGCGCAATCGCCCGAGCCCGCGTTCTCCGTCGGCCCCCGGTTCCAGGAGAGCTCGGGCGAATCGATCTACCGCGCCACCTGCCAGGGCTGCCACATGGCGCAGGGACAGGGCGCGAAAGGCGCGGGCGCGTACCCCGCGCTCGCATCGAATCCGCGCCTGGCGAGCGCGGAGTACCCGCTCTATGTGGTCATCAACGGCCAGAAGGGCATGCCCGCCTTCGGCAAGATGCTGAGCGACGAGCAGATCGCTTCGGTGGTCGGCTATGCGCGCACGCATTTCGGCAACCAGTACGCCGATGCGATTCCCGCGGAGAGCATCAAGAAGCTGCGGCCTTGACTTCCCCGCGACCTCCGGCAGATCCTTCATTTATTCATTCATCCACCAGCAGAGAGACAACACGCATGACCATGACCCTCCTCACCCAGACGAAGAAACTGGCGCTCGCCGCCGCCCTGTTCACAGCCGCTTGCGGTGCGGCGCACGCGGCCGACGACATCATTCGCCACCGCATTCCGAACTCCACCTTCCCGATCTCGGCCGCGGTGGAAATCCCTTCGTCCTTCACCAACGTGTACCTCTCGGGCCAGGTGCCGCCGCTGCAGGATGCGGCCGCGCCCAAGAACAGTGCCGCGGCCTATGGCGGCGACACCAAGAGCCAGACCGTTGGCGTGCTCAAGGCCATCGAGAAAAGCCTCACGGGCCTGGGCCTCACGATGGGGGACGTGGTGAAGATGCAGGTGTTCCTGGTGGGCGACCCGGCCAAGGACAACAAGATGGACTTCGCCGGCTTCATGGAGGGCTACACCCAGTTCTTCGGCACCACGGCGCAGCCCAAACTGCCGGTGCGCTCGGCGATGCAGGTGGCCGCACTGGCCAACCCGGCCTACCTGGTCGAGATCGAGGTGATGGCGGTCCGCCCGGCCAAATCGAAGTAGCCCCCCGGGTACGAGTGGCGCAGCAGCCACAACTTTCGACTTAGCGCCGCCGCCGCAGGGCCTAAAATCCCGCCCGTTGGTGCTCGCGCCGTGGTTCGCACGGCGCAGTTCAACGGGAAGCAGGAGTGAACGCCCCCGAGAAGTCCGCAAGCCGGACATCGGACCAAGGCCGAAGCCGCCTGCGCTGCCCCCGCAACGGTCAAGCAGACGGCGCCGCCAGGCGCCACCCCTTCCATCCAGCCACTGGGCGCCCTGAAACAGGCGCCTGGGAAGGCGGCAGGGGCTGTTCTGCCAGCCCGGATACCGGCCAACAAGGCGGCTGCCGCATGCATGAACGAATAGAACCCGGTTCATGCCCGCGGCGGTCATTGCGCCCAGGGCGCCGGCGGGGAGGCCGGCCAGGGGCATTGACGTTCGTTCGGCTCACTCATGATTTCCTGCGTTTCTCTTTCCCGCGCTTCTCGCGGTCGCGCGCCTGCGCCCATCCGCCATCGCCGCCTTGCCTGCCTGCCGCTCGCACTGGCCTCGGCCTTCGGCGGCCTTGCACTGATCCAACTGCCCACGCTGGCGCATGCGCAGGAACAACAAGCCGCGGCCACGCTCGGCGAAACGGTGGTCACGGCCAACCGCACGCCGCAACCGCTGTCGGACCTCGTAGGCGACGTGACCATCATCGATCGCCAGACCATCGAGCGCAGCGGTGCGACCGGCGTGGCCGATGTGCTGGCACGCCAGCCCGGCATCGAGATCACGCGCAACGGCGGCGTGGGCAACTCCACCAGCCTTTACATCCGCGGGGCCGAGACGCGTTTCACGGCCGTCTACCTGGACGGCGTGCGCATCGACTCGCAATCGACCGGCGGCGCCGGCTGGGAAGGCATTCCGCTTGCGCAGATCGACCGCATCGAAGTGCTGCGCGGCCCGGCCGCCGCGGTGTACGGATCGGACGCCATCGGCGGCGTGATCCAGCTCTTCACCAAGCGCGGCGAAGAGGGCGTGTCGCCCTACGCGGGCATCGGCTTCGGCAGCCACGGCCTGCGCAAGATCGAAGGCGGCGTGAGCGGCAAGTCGGGCCTGTTCGACTATTCGTTCGGTGTCGCGCATGAAGAGAGCAAGGGCTTCAATGTGCAGCCCGCCGACAAGCGCACGCCCTCGAAGGACGGCTTCACCAGCCCCGACCGCGACGGCTACCGCAGCACCTCGGGCAACCTGAAGCTGGGCTTCCAGATCACGCCCGACCAGCGCATCGAAGCCACCTTGCTCCAGAGCAACATCGAAGCCGGCTACGACGCTTCGATCAGCTTCCGGACCAAGCCGCCGATCGTGTTCAGGAACGACGTCTCGACCAACACGCTGCGCACCGCCGGCCTCACCTGGTCGGCCAAGTGGAACGACATCTACAGCACCCGCGTGCAGGTGACCGACTCGCAATCGGTCTACAAGACGCAGCCTTCGTTCTACCGCACCGAAACCAACCTGCGCGGCTACCTGTTCCAGAACGAGTTCCGCTTCGGCCCGCACCTGGTGACGGCCACGCTGGAGCGCCGCGAAGACGCGCTGGAAAACGCACCCACCACCTCGGCCAAGCTGTTCTCGCAAGACCGCTCGCAGAACGCACTCGCGCTCGGCTACGGCTTTGTGCAGGGCCCGCATTCGCTGCAACTGCATGTGCGCCGCGACAGGGACAGCGAGTTCGGCGGCAAGACCACCGGCAGCGCCGCCTACGGCTTCGCCATCCTGCCGTCGCTGCGCTTCACCGCATCGGCCGGCACCGCGTTCCGCGTGCCCACGCTCTACCAGCGCTTCAGCGAATACGGCGTGGCGACGCTGCGGCCCGAAGACAGCCGCAACGTCGAGCTGGGCCTGAACTACGCCAAGGACGGCACCACCGCCGGCATCGTGGTCTACCGCAACCGCGTGCGCAACCTGATCAACTTCGTGGGCACCGCCACGGGCTGCGCCTCGTCGTTCGGCTGCTACACCAACGTGAACCGCGCCACGCTGCAGGGCGCCACGCTGTCGGCCAGCCAGCGCATCGGCGACGTCACGCTGCGCGCCTCGTTCGATGTGCAGGACCCGAAGGACGCCGAGACCGGCAACCTGCTCGCACGCCGCGCCAAGCGCCACGGCACGCTGGGCGCCGACTGGCGCGTGGCCGGCTGGACGCTGGGCGCCGAAGTGCAGGCTTCGAGCCAGCGCTACGACGACACGGCCAACAAGGTCAAGCTCGGCGGCTACACGCTGCTGAACCTGTCGGCCAGTACGCAGATCGCACGGGACCTGAACCTCGTGGCCCGCATCGACAATGTGGGCGACAAGGACTACCAGTACGCACGCCTCTACGCCAACGGGGGCCGCAGCGCCTACCTCGGCCTCAAGTGGACACCGCAGTAAACGACCTTTCGCCACGACACGGCACCGCAGCCACCTGTGCCGCGGTGCTGATCGCCGCGCCGGCCTCGGGGCAGGGCAAGACCACGGTGGCGGCTGCGCTCGCGCGGCTGCATGCGCGCAAGGGCCGGCGGGTGCGGGCCTTCAAGTGCGGGCCTGACTTTCTCGATCCGCACTGGCTGGCGCTCGCCACCGGCGCGCCGGTGCATTCGCTGGACCTGTGGATGACGGGCGAGGCCGATTGCAGGACCCGCCTGCGTGCCGCGGCGGTCGATGCCGATCTCGTGATCGTCGAAGGCGTGATGGGTCTGTTCGACGGCACGCCGAGCGCGGCCGATCTCGCGGAGCGCTTCGGCCTCCCGGTGCTGGCCGTGATCGATGTGCACGCGATGGCCGGCACCTTCGGGGCGCTGGCCTATGGACTGCAGAACTTCAAGCCCGGCCTGCCGTGGGCCGGCGTGCTGGCCAATCGCGTGGCGAGCGAGCGGCACGCGGGCATGCTGAAGGACGCATTGCGCGAGCCTTCGCAATGGATGGGTGCCTTGCCGCGCGATCCGAGGTTCGCGTTGCCCGAGCGGCACCTGGGCCTCGTCGGCGCGGGCGAGCTCGACGACGCGATGGCGCGGCTCGATGCGGCGGCCGATGTGCTGGCCGAGACTCCCTTGGGCCAATTGCCGGTCTCGCAGTTGCCGCAGGTGCGCTTCGCTGTGCCCGCCGCGGAAGAGCCCGCCACGTCGCCGCTGCTGGCAGGCCGCACGATCGCCATCGCGCGCGATGCGGCGTTCTCCTTTATCTATCCCGCGAACCTCGACGTGCTCTCGGCACTCGGCGCGCGGCTTTCATTCTTTTCGCCGCTGGCGGGCGATTCGTTGCCGGCCTGCGACGCCGTCTGGCTTCCGGGCGGCTACCCCGAGCTGCATGCCGAAGCCCTGGCAGCCAACGAATCGATGCGTGCCTCCCTGGCCGCGCACGCCGCCGCGGGCAAGCCCATCTGGGCCGAGTGCGGCGGCATGATGGCGTTGTTCGACGAACTGGCCACGCACACCGATGCGGAGCCGCAGCAGGTCCACCGCGTGTGGGGCCTGCTTCCCGGCCGCGTGACGATGCAAAAGCGCCTTGCCGGCCTCGGACCGCAACAGCTTCAGCTTGGAAGCCACACCCTGCGCGGCCACACCTTTCACTATTCGCGCTGCGAAACGCCGCTCGTACCTTCGGCCCACACCGCCCGGCCCGGCGCCACGCAGGCTGTCGGTGCGCGCGGAGGCGAGGCTTTCTATGTGCATGGCCCGGTGCGGGCCAGCTATTTCCACGCATGGTTCGCCTCCAGTCCGGAAGCCGCGGCGCGGCTCTTCGGCGCCATGCCGATCGAGCTGGGCCACGATGCAGCAAAGGGAGAGATCGATGAGCGTTGAGCACGAATTCATCCTCGGTGGACAAAAGAGCGGCAAGTCGCGCCGCGCCGAGCAGCGCGCCATCGACTGGCTCGCCGCCGCGCCCGGCACCAACCGCGCCGTGCTGATCGCCACCGCCCAGGCCTACGACGACGAGATGCAGGAGCGCATCGTGCGCCACCAGGCCGACCGCGCCGAGCGCGTGCCCGGCATGCGGACCATCGAGGAGCCGGTCGAGCTCGCGCGCGCCATCGTCACCCAGAGCGCACCCGAGACGCTGGTGGTGGTCGACTGCCTCACGCTCTGGCTCACCAACCTGCTGATGCCGTTGCGCACCGAAGCCGCGCGGCCGGTGACGCGCACGCCCTCGGCCCATATCACCATGTTGCTGATCGCCCTGCGCGAGGCGCGCGGACCGGTGGTGCTGGTCGGCAACGAGATCGGCCTGGGCGTGATTCCGCTCGGGCGCGAGACCCGCGCCTTCGTCGATGCGCTGGGCCGGCTGAACCAGGACGTGGCCGCCGCCTGCAGCCGCGTGACGCTGATGGCGGCCGGCCTGCCGCTGAGCCTGAAGGCGCCCGCCTGATGAAGCTGCGCCGGATTTCATCGTTCGCCGCTGCCATCGGCCTGATGCTGTGCGCACTCGCGGCGCACGCCTTCGACGTGGTCGACGAACGCGGCGTCACCGTGAGCCTGCCGCAGCCGCCACAGCGCATCGTCTCGCTCCTGCCATCGCTCACCGAATCCGTCTGCGCGCTCGGCGCCTGCGAGCGGCTGGTGGGTGTCGACAACTATTCCAACTCGCCGGCGGCCGTGCGCGCCTTGCCGCAGATGGGCGGCGGCATCGATCCCAACGTGGAAGCCATCGTCGCGCTCAAGCCCGATGCGGTGCTGCTGGCCAAGTCGTCGCGCGTCACGCAGCGGCTCGAGGCGCTGGGCCTGAAGGTGCTGGTGCTCGAACCCAAGAGCCATGCCGATGTGCAGCGCGTGCTAGACAAGCTCGACCAGGTGCTCGGCACGCACGAGGCGCCGCGCGTCTGGCGCGTGATCGATGCGAGCGTGTCGGCGGCGGCGCAGTCAGTGCCTGCGAGCGCGAAGGGCAAGCGCGTGTACTTCGAGGTCAACAGCACGCCGTATGCGGCGGGCGAGTCGTCGTTCATCGGCGAGACGCTCACGCGGCTGGGCATGAAGAACATCGTGCCGGCCAAGCTCGGGCCGTTTCCCAAGCTCAACCCCGAGTACGTGGTGCGCGCCAATCCCGACCTCATCATGGTCAGCGTGCGCAGCGCGCAGGGGCTGGAGCAGCGGCCCGGCTGGGGCGGCATCCGCGCGGTGCGCGAAGGACGCATCTGCCGTTTCGATGCGCTGCAGTCCGATGTGCTCGTGCGCCCCGGTCCGCGGATGGACGAAGCGGCGCGCTTGATGGCGCAATGCCTGGTGGACAAGGGCCAGTGAACGCCGCCCACATGCATACCGCGCACTTGCGCCGCGTCGTGTTGCTCGGCGCGGCCCTGCTGGGGCTGGGCGTCGCGCTGCTGCTGTTCGGCCTCGGCATCGGCAGCACCGGTTTCGAGAGCCTGCTGGCCGCGCGGCACGACCCGGTCGCGCTGCAGATCGTGTGGGACATCCGCCTGCCGCGCACGCTTGGCGCGTGGCTTGCGGGCGCGTTGCTCGGGCTCGCCGGGGCGGTGGCGCAGGGGCTGTTCCGCAATCCGCTGGCCGATCCTTATCTGCTCGGCAGCGCCTCGGGCGCATCGCTGGGCGTGGCGGTGGCGCTGATGATGTTCGGTGGTTCGGCCGCGAGCACGCAGTGGGTGATGCGCCTCGGGCTCACCGGCGCGGCCTTCATCGGCGCCGTGCTCGCGGTGCTGCTCACGCTGACGCTGGCGCGCGGTGTGCAGCAGACGCTGCGGCTGCTGCTCGCGGGCGTGATCGTCGGCGTGGTGCTCGGCGCCGCGAAGGATCTGATCACCATCGCTTCGGCGGACATCCTGCAGGCCATCCAGGGTTTCATCCTCGGCAGCACTGGTCTCGTCGGCTGGAGCGCCTGCGCCGTGATGGGCGCGGTCTGCGCGGTGTGCCTGCTGGCGGCCTGGGCGCTCGCGCCGGTGCTTGATGGGTTGGCGCTCGGCGAGGCGACCGCCCGCAGCCTGGGCCTGCCGCTGGGCGCCATGCGCGCCGCGCTGGTCGTGGTACTCGCGCTCGCCACCGGCGCGGCCGTTGCGCAGACCGGCTTGATCGCTTTCGTCGGCCTCGCGGCGCCGCATCTCGTGCGCTCGGTGGTCAAGACCACGCATGCGCGGTTGATCGTGCTCGCGGCGTTGATGGGCGGCCTGTTGTTGATGGCGGCCGACCTGCTGGCGCGCTGGCTGATCGCGCCGCAGGAGCTGCCGGTGGGCGTGCTCACCGCTGTGCTCGGTGGCAGCTATCTGCTGTGGCTCATGCATCGACGCGGCGCGCGTGGAGGCCTGGCATGAGCGGCCCCGCCATCGAGGCTCGCCAAGTCAGCGCCACGCTCGGCACGACCGAGGTGCTGCACGGCATCGATCTCGCACTTTCGTCCGCCCGCTGGACCAGCATCGTCGGCCCGAACGGCGCGGGCAAGTCGACGCTGCTCAAGGCGCTCGCGGGCCTGCTCGCGCATCGCGGCGAGGTGCGGCTGTTTGGCGAGGCCGAGGGAAAGATCCCGGCCCGCATCCGCGCGCAGCGCCTCTCGTGGCTCGGCCAGAGCGGCACGGGCGAGGCGAGCGCCGACGACCTGATGGTCTACGACGTCGCCATGCTCGGCCGCCTGCCGCATCAGCGCTGGCTCGCGGCTCCGAGTGCGGCCGACCGCGACGCCGTGGAGCGCGCGCTGCGCAGCACGCAAGCCTGGGATTGGCGCGACCGCCCGCTCGGCCAGCTCTCGGGCGGCGAGCGCCAACGTGTGCTGCTCGCTCGCGCACTCGCCGTCGAGGCCCAGGTGCTGCTGATGGACGAGCCGCTCGCCAACCTCGACCCGCCGCACCAGGCCGACTGGATGCAGACCGCCCGTGCGCTCGTGGCCCAGGGCCGTACCGTGGTCAGCGTGCTGCACGAACTGCCGATGGCACTGGCCGCCGACGAAATGGTCGTGATGGACAAGGGCCGCGTGGTGCACCACGGCGGCTGCGACGACCCGGCCACCCACACCGCGCTCGAACAGGTGTTCGACCACCGCATCCGCGTGCACCGCGTGGCGGACCAGTGGATCGCGCTGCCGAAATAAGCAAGGAACACACATGCAGATCGAAACTCCCCCCAGCGAAAAGCCCTACGAGAAGCCCGAGGGCGAACGCCGCGGCATCGTCATCGTCAACACCGGCGACGGCAAGGGCAAGAGCACCGCAGCCTTCGGCCTCGCGCTGCGCGCCCATGGCCGCGGCAAGGCCGTGAAGATCTACCAGTTCATGAAGGTGCCCTCGGCGCGCTTCGGCGAACACCGCATGTTCGAGCAGATCGGCATTCCGATCGAAGGGCTCGGCGACGGCTTCAGCTGGAAGAGCCAGGACCTCGAACGCTCGGGCCAGCTTGCGCGCGACGGGTGGGAGAAGGCCAAGGCGGCGATCCTCTCGGGCGAATTCTTCCTCGTGGTGCTCGACGAGATCACGTATCCGCTGATCTACGGCTGGCTGCCGCTCGAAGGCGTGCTTGAAACGCTGCGTGCGCGGCCCAAGCACGTGCATGTGGCGCTCACGGGACGCCGCTGCCCACCGGAAATCATCGAGCTGGCCGATACCGTGACCGAGATGACGATGGTCAAGCACGCGTTCAAGGCCGGCATTCCGGCGCAGCGCGGCATCGAAGATTGAGCGCGATGGCGCAGCAACACGCATTCGCGGCCGACGAGGCGAGGGCGGTGTACCGCGCCATTCGCGAGCGGCGCGATATGCGGCACTTCGCGGGCGGCGAGGTGGCGCCCGAGATGCTGCGCAAGCTGCTCGAAGCGGCGCATCACGCGCCCAGCGTCGGGTTCATGCAGCCGTGGCGCTTCATCCGCGTTCGCGATGCCGCGTTGCGCCAGCGCCTGCACGATACGGTCGAGCGCGAACGCGTGCTCACGGCGCGCGCCCTTGGCGAGCGCGAGGACGAGTTCATGCGCCTGAAGGTGCAGGGCCTTCTCGATGCGGCCGAGTTGCTGGCCGTGTCGCTCGCGGACGATCGAGACAGGCACGTGTTCGGCCGCCGCACCCTGCCGCAGATGGACCTGGCCTCGGCCTCCTGCGCCATCCAGAACCTCTGGCTCGCGGCGCGCGCCGAGGGGCTGGGCATGGGGTGGGTGTCGCTGTTCGACCCGGTCGAACTGAGCGCCTTGCTCGGCCTGCCCGAAGGCGCCGAACCCATCGCGCTGCTGTGCCTTGGCCCGGTGCACGATTTCTACGAAGAGCCGATGCTGCAGCGCGAACGCTGGGCGAAGCGCGAGCCGCTCTCTTCGCTCGTGTTCGACGAATGCTGGGGCCAGCCGTCGGACCTGTTTTCTCCCACCCCATCCGCCGTGGAACCTGCCTGATGCCGGCCTTCGATTCCGTTCTCTTCGAACTCGCGCGCCTGTTCCTCTGGCCCGTGACGATCGGCGTGCTGCTGTCCTTCGTCTACGCGGTGTACTGCCTTGGCGCCTTCGGCATCGAGTACCTGCAACGCCGCCGCAACCCGTTGCGCGCGCTGGTGCTGAAGCGCCACGCCGATGCGAGCCAGGAGCAGATGGAGCTGGTGGTGCTCAAGCAACTCGAAGGCGTGCGCCTGTGCAGCCGCGTGGCGCCGATGCTCGGGCTGATCGCCACGATGATCCCGATGGGGCCTGCGCTGGTGGCCGTTGCCTCGGGCGAATCGCAGGGCGTGGCGCAAAGCCTCGCGCCTGCGTTCGCCGCAGTGATCGTGGCGCTGGCTTCGGCCTCGATCACTTTCGTGGTCTACACCGTGCGCCGGCGCTGGCTGATGCGCGAGCTGGTGACGGTGCTCGATGCGCGGGACCGCCTCTCATGAGCCGCAGGCAGTTCTCGATATTGAGCAGCCTCGACAGTGATGACGACGACCCGGTGCTCTCGACCATCAACCTGATCGACGTGTTCATGGTGGTGATCGGCATGCTGATGATCGCGGTCATCAACAACCCGATAAACCCGTTCGCGCAGGACAAGGTCACGATCATCCGCAACGAGGGCAAGCCGGACATGGAGATCATCACGCGCGAGGGGCAGAAGGTCACGCGCTTCAAGGCCAGCGGCGCGACGGGGCAGGGCGACGGCGAGAAGGCCGGCACGGCCTGGCGGTTGAAGGACGGCACGATGGTCTATGTGCCTGCGGGCGCCGTTCCTGCGGTTCAGGGCGGGAAGTGACGCGCCTCCTTGTCTGGCTCTTGCTGATGGCGCTGGCGTTCTGCGCGCACGCCGAGCCGGACGAGCCTTCGCGCATCGTGGTGCTCAGTACGTCGCTGGTGTCGCCGGCGCGCGTGGTGCGGCTGCAGGAGGCGGCGCGCGAAGTGGGATTGCCTTTGCAGGTGGTGTCGGCTGCGAAGGATTCGCCAGAAGCGCTGGCTGCGGCACTGGCCGGCGTGCGGCTGCTGGTGATCGATGCGCCGCACATCAGCGTGGCGCAGGCCGCGGCGGCGCGATTCGGTGATGTGATTTCTCGCGGTGCCGTGCCGTATGTGTTGATCGGAGAGTTCGCGCTCGTTGCCAAGGGGCAGGCATCGAGTGCGGCACCGCTCGCAGCCGAAAGGGGCGTCGATTCGATCTGGGCACAGCTACTGCGTGAGTACTGGCGGTTCGCGGGCACGGCCAACCTGAAGTCGGCGATGAAGGCGCTGGCGCAGATCGACGATGTGAACGGACTACCGCCGCCCGTGCCGACGCCGCTCTCGGGCTTCTATCACCCGCGCTGGCCGCGCATCGAAACGGATATCTCTGCAATTGCCGGGCTGGCTGGCACCGCCGGAACCGTCGCCATCGCCGTCAACAGCGCCACTTTCACGGGTGACGACACTGGCTGGCTCGACAGCCTGATCGGCGCACTCGAACAGCGCGGCCTGCGCGCCTATGCCTTCTACGGCCCGCGCCAGCAGAAGGACCTGTTCTTTCGCATGACGCACGCCGCTGGAGCGGAGGAGCGCCGCATGGCCGACCTGATCGTCAACGCCTCGCTGGTCTTCACGCCGAACGAGCGCAAGGCCGAGCTGGAACGCATCGGTGTGCCGGTGCTGCAGACGCTGCCGTCGCTCGCGATGGATGCCGCGCAGTGGGCAGAGAGCAAGGACGGCCTCGCACAGACCGACATTGCCTCGTACTACAGCCCGAGCGAACTGGCCGGCATGACCGATCCGATGCTCGTGAGCGCACGCGATGCCGCCGCCGGCACGCTGCAGCCGCTGCCTGCGCAGATCGACGCGGTGGCTGCCAAGTCGGCCGCGCTGCTGCGCCTGCAGCGCACGCCGGCCGCGGACCGGCGCGTCGCGATGCTGGTCTACA
This sequence comes from Variovorax sp. RKNM96, assembly GCF_017161115.1. Lineage (GTDB taxonomy): Bacteria > Pseudomonadota > Gammaproteobacteria > Burkholderiales > Burkholderiaceae_C > Variovorax. The sequence continues at coordinate 3,177,403 of NZ_CP046508.1, forward strand.
ACTACCCGCCCGGCGAGGCGAACTTCGGCGCGTCGTTTCTCAACGTGCCGCGCAGCGTGAACAACATGCTCGCGGCCATGCAGTCGGCGGGCTACCGCACCGCGATACCCGGTGCGGATGCGCTCATCGCGCAGGTGCAGGCCACGATGAAGGCCTACTACCCGGTCGATGGCGGCGATGCGTTGCAGCCGCTGCTCGACAAGGGACTGGCCGATTCGCTGCCGCTGTCGCGCTACATCACATGGTTTCGCGCATTGCCTGCCGAGACGCAACGCCGCATCGAGAGCTACTGGGGGCCGCCGGAGAAATCGACGATGCTGCGGCCCGTCGCGGGCGAGCAGGCCTTCGTCATTCCGCGCGTGCAGTTCGGCCATGTCGTCGTGCTGCGCCAGCCGCCGCGCTTCGAGCCGGGGACGCAGGTGGCGGGCAAGGCCGAGCAGGTCTACCACCGCTCGGCGATTCCGCTGAGCCACGGCTACCTCGCGACTTATCTCTGGCTGCGCACCCAGTTCGGCGCGAGTGCGGTCGTGCATGTGGGCACGCACGGCACGGTCGAATGGTCGGCGGGCAAGGAGCGCGGGCTCTCGGTGCAGGACGATCCGCTGCTTGCGCTCGGTGACCTGCCCAACGTCTATCCGTACATCATGGACAACCTCGGCGAGGCCACGACCGCCAAGCGCCGCGGCCGCGCGACGATGGTGAGCCACTCGACGCCGATGTTCGCGCCCGTGGGCTTTAGGCCCGGCGTGCAGGCGATGCATGAGCGGATGCACGACTGGGAGACGCTGTCGCCCGGGCCGGTGAAAAGTGCGATGGAAAAACGGCTCGCTGCAGAGTTCGTCGAACAGCACTACGACCGCGACCTGAAATGGCCGCCCGCGCGCATTCGCGCCGACTTCGCGGGCTTCATCGCGGTGCTGCATCCGTACCTGGACGAACTGGCGCAGACCGCGCAGCCGCTGGGCCTGGCGACCTTCGGGCAAGCACCCGATGCGGAGCGGCGTCGCATGACCATCCTGCAGATCCTGGGCAAGCCCTTGGCCGAGGCGCTGGGGGAAGACATCGATGAGGCGTTCCTGATCGATGCGAAGAACATCGCGGCCTCACGCGCGGCACGATGGGTCGAAATCGCGGTCAAGGACGTCGAAGCCGCGAGCGCGATGGGCGCAGACGCCGCGAAGGCTGAAGCGTTGCGAGCCATGGCTCAACGCGCGCAGAAGATCGACGCCGCACTCGCGCACAACGAAGAAATCGAAGGCCTGCTCACTGCACTCGATGGTCGTTACCTCAAGGCCAGCTACGGCGGTGACCCCGTGCGCAACCCCGACAGCCTTCCGACCGGTCGCAATCTCTACGGCTTCGACCCGAGCCGCGTGCCGACGCGCACCGCGTGGGACATCGGCGTCGCCGCGATGGATGCCTGGATCGCCGAGCACGCCAAGACCCACGCCGGCAAGCCGCCCGAGAAGATTGCCTTCACCCTCTGGGCCGGCGAGGCCTCGCGCCACCAGGGCGTGCTGGAGAGCCAGGCCTTCTACGCCATGGGCGTGAAGCCGCGCTGGGACGAGGCAGGCCGCATCGCCGGCATCGAGGTGCTGCCCGCATCGACGTTGAAGCGGCCGCGCATGGATGTGCTGGTCAGCGTCACCGGTTCGTACCGCGATCAGTTCCCGAACGTGATGCGCTGGCTCGACGAGGCGGTGCAGCAGGTGGCCGCCTTGAACGAGCCCGGCAACGCCGTCGCGCAACACAGCGACGCGCTGGCCCGCAAGTTGCGCGCGGAAGGCGCCACGCCGGCCGAAGCGAAGCGCTGGTCGACCGCGCGCGTGTTCTCGAACGAGCAGGGCAGCTACGGCGCCGGGCTCGAGGAGGCCGCGCTCGCAAGCGACGTGTGGACTTCGCAGCGGCGCGGCGGTGGCGATGCGCAGATGGCGCAGCTCTACACGGACCGCATGGGGCACGCGTACGGCCAGGGGCTCGACGGCACAGCGCGGCCGGGTGCGTACGCCGGCAATCTCGCGCAGGTCGATGCGGCGCTGATGGCGCGCACGTCGAATCTCTATGGCGTGCTCACCAACGACGACCCGTTCCAGTATCTGGGCGGCATCGCGCAAGCCGTGCGGCAACTCACGGGCAAGGATCCGGCGCTGTACGTGCAGAACCTGCGCGACGGCGGCGCGGTGCGCACCGACACCGCCGCCGGCGCCATCGCGCGCGAGATGCAGACGCGCTACCTGCATCCGCAATGGATCGAAGCGCAGAAGGCCGAGGGCTACAGCGGCACGCTGCAGGTGCTCAAGACCGCGCAGTTCCTCTGGGGCTGGCAGGTCACCGCGCCTGGCACTGTGAGGCAGGACCAGTGGCAGTCGCTGCACGACGTGTATGTGCGCGACCGATACAAGCTGGGCACGCGCGAATGGCTGGAGGGCGACAACCGCGCAGCCTTCGCGCAGACGCTGGAGCGCATGCTCGATGCGGTGCGGTTGAACTATTGGGCGCCCGATACCGTGACGCGGCGGGAGCTGGCAACGGCCTACGCCGAGGCTGTGCGTGCCACGGGTCTTCGCGAGCGCAATGTGGCGGTGCAGCGCTTCGTGCAGGCGGAACTGGCGCCGCGGGTCACTGCGCCGGTTGAAATGCGGGAAGCACAGAGGACGCTCGTGGCAGCGCCGATCGCCGCACCTTCGCCGGCACAGGCGCCCGACGAGGCGACACCCACGGCAGACAGCAGCGCCCAGCCCGTGACCGGCCTCAAGCTCGAACCCACGCCCGACGAGGTACCGCCACCGAAGGCGGAGACTGTGGTGCTCCGTCTCTGGGTCGCATTCGGCGCGGCGTTGCTCATCGCGCTCGGCGCCTTCGTGCAGTGGCGGCGCGGCCGAACGCGGCACCCGGCAGCCTCCGCCTGATTCGCGAGAATGACGGCGCCCATGCCAGCCTTCTCCTTCGCCCATGCCCTCGTCGCCGTCGCGGCGCTCTGGCTTGCGCTGGTCATCGACCGCTGGCTGGGCGAACCCACGGCGCGTTTGCACCCGGTGGTGTGGATGGGCCAGTACCTCGGCTGGATCGGCTCGCGCATCGCGCCGCAGCCGCATCAGGCCAAGCGCGTGGACCTGCCGCTGTTCTTCATTGGCGCGTTGACGTGGTGCATCGGCGGCACGGCGGTCTGGTGCGCGGCGCTGCTGCTGCAATCGCTCATCACGCTGCACCTCCCTGCATGGGCCGCGGCCGTGCTGTTGGGGCTGTTGCTCAAGCCGCTCTTCGCATGGCGGATGCTGCGCGACGAAGTGCTCGCGGTCGAGGCGGCGCTGGCCGTGTCGCTCGATGCGGGCCGGGCGCAACTGGCCCGGCTGGTGAGCCGCGATGTTTCCGCGCTCAGCGAGCGCGAGGTGCGCGAGAGCGCGATCGAATCGCTGGCCGAAAACCTCAACGACTCGCTGGTGGCGCCGCTGTTCTGGTTCGTGCTGCTCGGCCTGCCGGGCGCGGCCCTCTACCGCTTCGCCAACACGGCAGATGCGATGTGGGGCTACCGCGGTTTGCGCAACGGCCGCGACTGGACCTGGCTCGGCAAATGGGCCGCACGCGCCGACGATGTGCTCTCGTGGCTTCCGGCGCGCATCACCGTGCTGCTGCTGGTGCTGGCGGCATGGCAGTGGCCGAGGGACCTGGGGCGCGAGGCGCGCCGCACACCGTCACCCAACAGTGGCTGGCCCATGGCGGCGATGGCGCTGCTTGTCGGTGTGCGACTGGCCAAGCCCGGCGTCTACACCTTGAACGGCGAAGGGCGCAAAGCCGCGGCGGCAGATACGCACCGCACCGCCGTGCTGGGCGGCAGGGCGGTGCTGGCGTGGGCGGTGGTCGCGTCGGGGGCGATCCTTGCGATGGCGAGGTGGCCATGACATCCACCGGTGCCCTGCACGGCGGCCCCGACGAGACCGGCGCCGCGCTGCACGATTTCTCGACCAATGGCAACGCGGTGGGCGCGTGTCCGGCGGCGGTGGCTGCGTTGCGCGCGGTCGATGCGGCGCACTATCCCGATCCGCGGTACATGTCGCTGCGTGAAAGGCTCGCAGCATTTCACGGTGTCGCGGGCGAGCGCATCGTGATCGCCGCGAGCGCGAGCGAATTCATCCATCGCATCAGCGCGGCTGTCGCGCAGCGCGGCGGCCGGCAGGTCTGGTTGCCTGCGCATAGCTACGGCGACTACGAGCGTGCGGCGCAAGCTTGGGGGCTGCAAGTGTTGCGTGCGCCCGAGCCGCACGACGGCGCTGGGTTGCACTGGTGCTGCGAGCCATCCAGTCCGCTCGGGCAGGCGCAGGCCGATCTCGCGTTGCATGCGCAATCCGGCGGCACCTGCGTGCTCGACATGGCCTACGAACCGCTGCGCCTCGAAGGCCAGGCGTCGCTCGATGCCGCGCAGCGCAACCGCGTCTGGCAACTCTGGACGCCGAACAAGGCCATGGGCCTCACCGGCATCCGCGCCGCCTATGCGATCGCACCCGACGACGCCGCTGCCCAGTCTCTGATGCGGCGGCTCGAACGACTCGCACCGTCGTGGCCAATCGGCACACACGGCGTGGCATTGCTCGAAACCTGGGCCGGTGACGAAGCACAAGCCTGGCTCGCCCAAAGCCTGCAGACCTTGCGAACCTGGAAGGCGCAACAGCGCGCCCTCTGCGAATCGCTGAACTGGCAGTGCCTCCCCAGCGACGCCAATTTCTTCTGCGCCCGCACCGACACCCCGTACACCCGATTGACAACCGCCTTGCGCGCCGACGGCATCAAGCTGCGCGACTGCGCCTCCTTCGGTTTGCCGGGTCACGTGCGCTTGGGCGTGCTGCCGCCGCAGAGCCAGCAGGCGCTGAAGGAGGCCTGGACACACGCAGCCGCTTGCACCGAAGATTGAAAACATGCTCTACGCCATCACCTCGCTTTTCCTTTGCCAGCTGGCCGGCGAACTGCTCGTGCAGTGGCTGGGCCTGCCGATCCCCGGTCCGCTGATCGGCATGGTGCTGATGTTCATCGCGTTGCTCGTGCGCGGCAGCGTGCCGCAGGCGCTGACCGATACCTCGGGCCATCTGCTGCGCAACCTGATGCTGCTGTTCATTCCCGCCGTGACCGGCGTCATGCTGCATTTCGAGCGGGTAGGGCGCGAGTGGCTGCCGTTCCTCGCGGCCGGCATCGTCGGCGCGGCCTTCACCATGACCGTCACCGCGCTCACCTTCCGCTGGATGATCCGCATCACCGGGAAGAACGCGGAATGAGCGCCCCCGCGAAGCTCTCCGAGATCTGGGTCTTTCTTGCGCAGTCGCCGCTGCTGTGGCTGTCGCTCACGCTGCTGGCGTACCTGGGCGCGCTGTGGCTGCACCGGCGCAGCGGTGCGAACCCGGTGGTCAACCCGGTGCTGATCTCCGTCGTCGTCATCGTGACGGTGCTGCTCGTCACGCGCACGCCCTACGACACCTACTTCGAAGGCGCGAAGTTTGTGCACTTCCTGATCGGCCCGGCGACCGTGGCGCTGGCCGTGCCGCTCTACGGCCAGATCGCGCGGCTGCGGCGGCTGTGGCTGCCGATCGGTGTGGCGCTGCTGGTGGGATCGGTGGCGGCGATCGTCTCGGCCATCGGCATCGCGTGGGCGCTGGGCGGCTCGCACGAGCTGATCATGTCGCTCGCATCGAAGTCGGCCACCATGCCGATCGCGATGGGCGTGGCCGAGAAGATCGGCGGCCTGCCGTCGCTGGCCGCGGTGGCGGCAGCGGTGGCCGGCATCTCGGGCGCGATCATGGCCACGGGCCTCCTGAACCTGCTGCGCATCAAGGAGCCCGCGGTGCGCGGCTTCGCGGTCGGCATGGCGGCGCACGGCATCGGCACGGCGCGGGCCATCCAGGTGAACGAGACGGCCGGCGCGTTCTCGGCGCTCGCGATGGGGCTGAACGGCATCGCGACGGCGCTGCTGGTGCCGTTGCTGGTCAAGCTGCTGGGTGCCTGAACGGGCCCTACATCGCCCGCGCTTCGCCGCGCAGCCAGCAGCCCTGCGCTTCCTCGCCACGCGCGGGAAGCCGCACGCCGATCATCGAGGGCGAGCCCATCGCTTCGCCTTGCCTGACTGTCACGATCGTGGCCGCATCGCCGGCCAGTGCCTGTTCGCGCAGGCCCCAAGCGAGCGCGGCGGCGGCGATGCCGGTGGCCGCATCTTCCGGATATCCCGACGAGCGCGGAAACTGCCGGGCGCTGACGATCGGTCCGGTGCTGTCGGCCAGCGCGTAGGGGTAGAGGCCGGTGGAGTCCAGCCGGTCGCACAGCGCTTCGACGCTGCCAAGGTCGACACGCAGCGTGTGCAGCACCTCCAGGCTTTCGAGGCGAATGAGGGTCTTGACGCGGCTGGTCGCCGAATTGAGCACCTGTCCGACGATCTGTCGCGGCTCGACGCCCAGGCAGCGCGCGATCTCCTGGACCAGCGCGTCGCCCACGACTTCCACTCGGGCGCTCGGCTGGCTGATCTCGATGGTGCCTTGCACGTACCGGCCATGGACGGTGCCGCTCAGTGTCTCGATGGCCACCGGCTCGCCGCTCCACAGACCGCGCTCATGCAGTAGCCACAGCGCACCGATGGTCGCGTGGCCGCACATCTCCATTTCGTGGCGCGGCACGAAGTAGCGCATGCGGAATTGGTGATCGGCGCCCGACGGCTTCAACACGAACACCGATTCGTGGCCGCTCAGGCGCGTGTGCTCCTGCATCTGCGCAGTGGTCATGTCGTCGGCATCGAGCCAGACGGGCGCCGGGTTGCCGCCGGTGTCGGCGCCGGGGAGGGCGAATACGCGAACGAGCTGCATGGTCATCAGTCGGCCTTCGCGTTGACGGCGCGGGCGATGCCGCCCCACAGCGCGATGTCAGCATGGATCTTTTGCGCGAACGCTTCGGGGCTCAGGCTCTGCGGGGCGACGCCCTTGGACAGCATGTCGGCGCGCAGGTTGCGGTCCTGCAGCACCTTATCGAGGGCGGTGCGCAGGCGCTGCAGCACGTCTTTCGGCGTGGCGGCGGGCGCCATCAGGCCGTACCAGAGCTCGGGCTTGAAGTCCTTGATGCCAGAGGCCTCGAAGGTCGGCAGGTCGGGGAACACCGCCGAGGGCTGGCTGATCGCCAGCGCGCGCATCCGCGAGGCGCGCACCTGCGGCGCGAGCGCCACGGGGTTGTCGAACAGCGCCTGGATCTGGCCGGCCATCAGGTCGGTCTGCGCGGGCGCCGCGCCGCGGTAGGGGATGTGCGTCATGTCGACGCCGGTGCGCTGCTTGAAGAGCTCGGCTGCCAGGTGGCTCGCGGTGCCGTTGCCGATGCTGCCGTAGTTGAGCGCGCCGGGCTTGGCCTTGGCGTATCGGATGAATTCCGCCAGGTTCTTCGCCGGCAGTTCGGGCGACACCACCAGCACGAACGGCGTGGTGCCGAGCGTGCCGACCGGCGTCAGGTCGGCCAACGGGTCGTAGGGAAGCTTGGGATACACGGCCTGTGCCGAGGCGATGGTGGTGGTCGTCGCTGCCACCAGCGTGTAGCCATCGGGCGCGGCCTTGGCCGCATAGCCCGTGCCGACGGTACCGCCCGCGCCGGCGCGGTTGTCGATGATCACCGGTACGCCCAACTCGGCCTGCAGCTTGACCTGCACCGAGCGGAAGATCACGTCGGTGCCACCGCCCGCGGGGAAGGGCACGACGATGGTGATCGCCTTGGCCGGATAGGCGGCATGCGCGGTCGCTGCGGCTGCCAGCACACCGGCCGCGGCCAGGCGAAGGCCGGCACGCACGAGGGACGAGGGGTTCATGAGGGTTCCTTGCGGGATCAGGATCGACAGGGGGATGCGGGCTAGTCTTGTCGAAGGCGGCCGGCAAGGTGCGCCGGATCGCGACACCCTCGCGCACGAAAGCGACATTGGCGACAATCCCGCCCATGCCACCGAAAGACGCCCAGCCCGGCCTGCGGATTTCGCCGTTCATCGACCGGCTCGCCCACAAGGCGACGATGGTGGCGAATGCGCGCGAGGGCTACGCGACCAGCACGCATGCGCACGATTGCGACATGCTCTTTGTGCCGCTGGCGGGACGCTTCGACATCGTCGATGCGCAGGGCGATCCGCTGCAGTCTTCGCCCGGTCACTTCCTCTGGTTCGCCGCTGGCGCCGCCCACGCGACGAGCGCGCAGACGCTGCGGCAGACGCATGTCGCGGTGTACGTCGATTCCGAGTTCTGGGAGATGGCGTTGCGCGCCCAGGGCGTGCACGCACCCGTGCAGGGCATGCGTGCCAGCAGCAACGCGCTCACCGCGCTGTCGCAGCAGATGCTGTCGCTGGCGCAAGCGGGCGAGGCCGAGGAGCGCGTCGTCGCGCATTGCGGCGCACTCGTCATGGAGGCGGCGCGGCTCACGGCCCATCCTCTCGTGCAGCCGAACGACCGCGGCGCGCCCGCGCAGGTGCTTGCGGCGCTGCTGGCCGACGACATCGAAGCGGACCTCGCACGCCCGCTCTCGCTCGATGCGTTCGCCGAGCGGCACCGGCTCTCGCGGCGGCAGGTCGAGCGCATCTTCAAGATCGCGTTCGAGCTGTCGCCGCTCGAATTCCAGCAGCGCAAGCGCCTGGAACGCGCGCGCTACCTGCTCGAGACCACCGACGACTCGGTGCTCTCGGTGGCGCAGCAAGTGGGGTGGGAGTCGGGCTCCTACCTCTCGCGCATGCTCGGCAAGGCCTGGGCCGTGACCGCCGCGCAGATCCGCGCTTCGGCGCCGCGCCCCTGAACGAACACCTCATCACGGAGAACGACCACCATGTCCGAATACACCGCAGAAGTCCTGTGGCAACGAGGCGACCAGGATTTCCTGGCCAACACCTACAGCCGCAGGCACTCGCTGCGCTTCGACGGCGGTGCGGAATGGGCGGGTTCGTCGTCGCCGCATGTGGTGCCGCTGCCGTTCTCCGATGCGTCGGCGGTCGATCCGGAAGAAGCCTTCGTCGCGTCGCTCTCGAGCTGCCACATGCTCTGGTTCCTGACGATGGCGGTGAAGCGCAAGTTCTGCGTCGACCGCTATTTCGACGCGGCAACCGGCGTCATGGAGAAAAACGCGGAAGGCAAGATGGCCATGACGGTCGTCACGCTCCGGCCCGAGGTGACCTTCTCGGGCGAGAACCTGCCGACGCGCGAGCAGATCGAGCACATGCACCACCGCGCGCACGAGGAGTGCTTCATCGCGAACTCGGTGAAGACCGATGTGCGCTGCGAGCCGGTGTATGCCGCGGCCGAGTGAGGCGGTGAAGCCTCAGGACTTCGGGCAATAAGCCCCAGCCTCCGCCCAGGCCCGTATCAGGGCCCCGAACTGCACCTGCGTCCCCGGCGCCGGCGTGCGGTTCGCGCCCGGCTTCCAGGCCCAGCCGACCAGCGTGTCTTCCGACATGTGCTTGACCAGCGCGGCGAGGTCCATGTTGTCGTTGCGCGACTTGTCCTTGATCTGCTCGCAGATCTGCGCGAGCGACTTGCCCTGCCACGCCATCGAGGCCGGCGCCAGGTGCCACTTCGGATGGCCCGGCACGCCCGAGCTTTCGAAGTTGGCGGCCTGGTGGCAGGTGGCGCAGCGCATGCCCGGCGCGCCGAAGCCGTCGGCGCCGCGTATCACCCAGGGCTGGTGCGGGTTCATCGCATCGGTCTGCGTGGGGCGTTCGCCGCCGGGGTGGCAGTTCTGGCAGCGCGGGCTGTTGATGACCTTGCCGGCCTCGATGAAGAGGGCGGCCGCGCGGTCCTGCTTGTTCTCGATGCGGTCGAACTCGGACGCGGGCTTGAGCGTGGTGGGATTGGCCGGCGGTGCGAGCTGCGCGAAGGCATGGCCTGCGAACACCAGCGAGAGCAGGGCGGCGGAGAAAGAAAAGAAGCGCTTCATCATGCGTCCCCCCTGACCATCGGCAACTGCGAAGGCCGCGGCTTCCCGAGCCGCGCCAGCGCATTCGCTACCGCAGGCCCGATCGGCGGCACGCCGGGTTCGCCGACGCCGGTGGGCTTCTCTTTCGAATCGATGATCTTCACCTCGATCTCGGGCATCTCCTGGATGCGCAGCGACCGGTAGGTGTTGAAGTTGCGCTGCACCGGCCGGCCTTCGTCCAGGCTCACCTGCGCGTAGAGGATGTGGCCGAGCCCGAAGCCGATGCCGCCTTCCATCTGCGCGCGCACGATGTCGGGGTTGACCACCGTGCCGCAGTCCACCGCGCACCACACCTTGTGCACGCGCGGCTCGCCGTTCTCGCTCATCGACACTTCGGCGATTTCCGCGACGAAGGTGCCGAAGGATTCGGCCACCGCCACGCCGCGCGCGCGTCCGCGTTCGGGCTGGGTGCCCGACCATTTCGCCATCTCGGCCACGGCCTTCAGCACGCCCGCGTGGCGCGCCGACTTGCCCATGAGCGAGAGGCGCCCGTCGACCGGATCGAGCCCGGCCGTCTCGAGCAACTGGTCGATGAAGCACTCGGTGGCGTAGGCCGTGTGCGTGCTGCCCACCGAGCGCCACGAGGTCACGGGCACGCTGCCCTTGGCGATGTGCGCGTCGCAGCGGAAGTTGGGAATGTCGTAGGGAATGCTCTTGGCGCCCTCGACCATGGTGCCGTCGATGCCGTCTTTCATCATGATCTCGAAGGCGGTGCCGATGACGAAAGACTGGCCCACGATGGTGTTGCTCCACGAGGCCACCTTGCCGTCGCGCAGCACGCCGCGCAATCGATGCACGAACGCGGGGCGGTAGAAGCCGCCGGTGATGTCGTCCTCGCGCGTCCAGACGATCTTCACCGGCTTGTTGGGGCCGAGCGCCTTAGCCGCTTCGGCCAGGTCCAGGATCATGTCGTGGCCCAGGTCGATGCGCCGCCCGAAGCTGCCGCCCGCGAGCATGGTCTGGATCTCGACGTCCTCGGGCTTGATGCCGAAGACCTTGGCGATCTGCATCTGGTCGAGCGTCTGGATCTGGCTGCCGTAGCGCGCCTTCACGCGCTGGCCGTCCCACACGAGAAAGCCGTTCAGCGGCTCCATCGGGCCGTGCGCGAGGTAGGGAAAGACGTACTCGGTCTCGACCACCCGCTCGCCGGCCACCTTCGATGCCACGTCGCCCTGGCTCGCGGCCACGGTGCCGGTGGTGCGTGCGAGCTGCCGGTAGTCCTCCACGATCTGCGCGCTGCTGCGCTTCTCCGCGGCCGCGTCGTCCCACACGACCTTCAGTTTCTCGCGGCCCTTGATGGCCGACCAGGTGTCTTTCGCGTAGACAGCCACGCCGGCAGAGATCTGCTTGACGTCGACCACGCCGTTGACTGCGCGCGTGGCCGTCGCATCGAACGACGTGACCTTGCCGCCGAAGCGCGGCGACCGCGCCACCATGACGGTGAGCATGCCGGGCTCGTGGATGTCCATCCCGAACTGCGCGGTGCCGTTGGTCTTGCCGGGCACGTCGAGCTTCTTGACCGCGCCTTCGCGGCCGATGAGGCGGAAGGACGACGGGTCTTTCAACGGCGCGTCCTGCGGCACGGGCAGCTTCGACGCGGCCACCGCGAACTGGCCGAAGCGGCCTTGGCGCCGCGAGGCCACGTGGCGCAGCACGCCGCGTTCCACCGCAATGTCGGAGGCGGGCACCTTCCACGTGTTGGCGGCAGCCTGCACCAGCATCGCGCGTGCGACCGCACCGGCCTTGCGCATCTGCTCGTACGAATTGGCCACGGCGCTCGAACCGCCCGTGCCCTGCAGAGGCCCGAAGGAGAGGTTGTTGTAGAGCTTGGCGTCGGCGGGCGCGTGCTCGGCGCGCATCTGCGACCAGTCGGCATCCATCTCCTCGGCCACGAGCGTGGTGAGGCCGGTCATCGGGCCCTGGCCGAATTCGATGTGCTTCACGAGCACGGTGACGGTGTTGTCGGTGGAGACGCGCACGAAGGCGTTGGGTGCGAGCGCGGCGGCCTTGGCCTTGGAAGCGGTGGCCTGGGCGGCGCGGGTGGCAGGCGTCAGGTAGACGCCGATCAGCAGGCCGGTGGTGGCCTGCAGCAGCGTGCGGCGCGAGAGGGTGCTTGTTGCGCTCATCGCATCACCCCTGCAGCGCGCGTGCCGCGTCGTGGATGGCCGCGCGGATCCGCACATAGGTCGCACATCGGCAGAGGTTGCCGTTCATCGCGAGGTCGATGTCGCGGTCGGTCGGCTTTTTCACTTCTTTCAGCAGCGCGACCGCGCTCATGATCTGGCCCGACTGGCAGTAGCCGCACTGCGGCACGTCGCGCGCGATCCATGCGGCCTGCACCGCCTTGGCCTCGCGACTGGTCGCGCCCTCGATGGTGGTGATGGCGCGCTTGCCGACCGCGGACACCGGGATCGAGCAGGAGCGCAGCGGCTGGCCGTCCATGTGCACGGTGCAGGCGCCGCACTGGGCGACGCCGCAGCCGAACTTGGTGCCGGTCAACTGGAGATGGTCGCGCAGGACCCAGAGCAGCGGCGTGTCGTCGTCCACGTCGACGCGCCGCATCTTTCCATTCACTTGGATCTGATGAATCATGGCTCCCCTTCGTTGGGTGGCTAGATAAAAAGAACTACCTGGCCCGAGCGCTTCCAAGCGATGTCATGCGAGGCGGCATGGGGCCTCGGTCGGTGTACCTGTTCCGGCTTGCAGATGCAAGCGCAAGCGCGTTCAGCGGCGCTGCAGCCTCGGGTTCTTGGCGAACAGTTCGGCCGCCCAATCCACGAACGCCCGCACCTTCGCGCTCAGGTGGCGGTTCGGCGGATAGACCACATGGATCGGCAGCGGGTCGCGGCTCCAGTCGGGCAGCACCTCGATCAGCTCGCCGCTTTCCAGATGCGGCTCCGCCATGAAGGTGATGCACTGCGAAATGCCGAAGCCGCCGAGCACCGCCGCGATGTGCGCGTTGCTCTCGTTCACCGACACCCGGTAAGGCCCATTCAGCTCGATGCGCTCGTCGCCCTTGTGGAACTCATGCGGGTAGATGCGCCGCGTGGTGCCCGAGAAGTAGCTCACCACCGTGTGGCGCTTCTCGATGTCGTTCGGATGCTGCGGTGCGCCATAGCGCTTGATGTACGCGGGGGAGGCCACCGTCACGAAATGCAGGGTGCCGATGCGCCGGGCCACCAGCGACTGGTCGCTGAGTTCGCCGGCGCGGATCACGCAGTCGACGTTGTCGCTGATCAGGTCGACCGTGCGGTCGCTCACGCCCAGGTCGACCTGGATGTCGGGGTAGCGGTCGCAGAAGCTGGCCAGGTTGGGCAGGATGATCTGCCGGGCCACCGATGTCCCGACGTCGATGCGCAGCCGCCCCGTGGGGCTGGCCTGCGCATTGGTCATGCTGGCTTCCATGTCGTCGAAGTCGTTCAGCAGGCGCGCGGCGCGCTCGAAGTAGGCGGCGCCATCGGGCGTGACCGTCACGCGGCGGGTGGTGCGGTTGAGCAACTTCACGCGCAGGCGCGATTCCAGCGCCTGGATCTGCTTGGTGACCGTCCCCTTGGGCAGGGCGAGCGAGTCCGCGGCCCGGGTGAAAGTGCCGGCCTCCACGACGCGGACAAAGATGCGCATGGCCTGGATTTGATCCATCGAATGCCTGTTCTGGTACCCGGCCCACGCCGGAGGGAGGCGGATTCTCACACAAGGCGTTCAACCCCCCGTGGCATACGGATTGTTAGCCGTTTGGAAACAGAGTGGGGTCAGGTTGCCTGTTTCATGTCACACACCGCGCCTTATATTTCAACCATCGCCCATCACCCTGAGGTCGTCCATGTCACCCGTTCCATCGTCCCGTTCTGCCGAAGCTGCCGCTGCTGCTGCCGCGGTGCAAGGCGTGGAAGCCGATCTTCTGATCGAGCTGCCCGGTCGCGAACCGGTGGCCGCGCGTGTCTACGGACAGCGCGCCAAGAGCGACACGGCACCCCTGGTGCTGCATTTCCACGGCGGCACCTTCGTGTGCGGCGGCCTGGACAACGGGCGCAACGTGGGCCGGCTGCTGGCCGGTGCGGGCGCGGTGGTGGTCTCGCTGGCCTATCCGCTGGAGCCGTTCCCCGAACCCATCGAAGTCGGCTATGCCGCCCTCGAATGGCTCTACAAGCAACGCACCAAGCTGGGCGGCAAGGGCGCGCTGGTCTATCTGGCCGGCGAGGAAGCCGGTGGCAACCTGGCCGCGGCGGTCGCGCTGATCGCCCGTGACCGGGCCCATCCGCCGCTGGCAGGCCAGATCCTGCTGTCGCCGATGCTCGACCCGTGCGCAGGCACCGCGTCGCTGCGCAAGGCCACCAACGACGCTCCCGAATGCCGCTGGGCCAGCGGCTGGGAAAAGTACCTGAGCTGCCCCTCGAACGCGACGCACCCCTACGCGGTGCCGAGCGGATCGCTGCGCCTCTCTGCCCTGGCACCCGCGCTGGTGCTGGTGGGGCAGGACGACGCGATGCGCGACGAGGCCATGACCTTCGCGGGCCGCTTGCGCGCAGCCGGCATCGAGGTCACCAGCAGCGTGCTGCCCGGCGCGGCGAACTGGCCCAAGGCGCTGTACGACCCCGACAACGAGGGTTGTCGGGACTGCGCGGCCAACGTGCAGCAGCACTTTCGCGAGTTCTTCAGTGCGACGACGGCGCCTCCCGCGGCGCCCGAGCCCAGCTAGACCCGCAAGAGTCAGCACCGCCCACTGACAGCCGCCGCCTCCCCTGAGGCGGGCGTCCGGCCCCTCTTTTCCCCGAAATCCGCCTCCTGGTGCCAAAAGCACCGGGGTGGCCTGTTGCATCCCAAAAAGTCATCGAGAAGGACGAAACATCATGTCGAACAACGATCAACAAAAGCTCTCTTCCGCCGCCCGCAAGGGCCTGTGGCCCGCCGTGACCGGCCTGACCGCACTGCTGGCGGTGGCCGCCGCCGTCGTCGGCATGTACAGCTTCAAGGCCGAGGCCACCGCGCCGGTGGCTGCGCAACAGGGCACCCCGGTGTCGGTCGCGACCGTCGCATCGAGCCAGATCAACGCCTGGGACGAGTTCTCCGGCCGCCTCGAAGCGGTCGAACGCGTCGATGTGCGATCCCGCGTGGCGGGCGCCGTGCAGGCGGTGCACTTCCGTGAAGGCGCGCTGGTCAAGCAGGGCGACCTGCTGATCACCATCGACCCCGCACCGTACGCCGCCGAAGTGGAACGTGCCGAAGCGCAGGTCGCCTCGGCGCAGGCCCGCCAGGCGTTCAGCCGCAGCGAGCAGGAACGCGCCAAGCGCCTGTGGGACGAGCAGGCCATCGCCCAGCGTGAACTCGACGAGCGCGTGAACGCCGGCCGCGAAGCCGAAGCCAACCTGCGCGCCGCGCAGGCCTCGCTGCAGACTGCACGCCTGAGCCTGGGCTACACCCAGGTGCGCGCGCCGGTGTCCGGCCGTATCGGCAAGCTCGAAGTGACGGTGGGCAACCTCGTCGCCGCGGGCCCCGGCGCGCCGGTGCTGACCACGCTGGTGTCGGTGAGCCCGATCTACGCGAGCTTCGATGCCGACGAGCAGGTCGTCACCCGCGCCCTGAAGGACCTGCCGGCCAACGCCGGCGCCCGCGGCCAGATCGACACGATTCCCGTGCAGATGGGCACCGCCGGCCTGGACGGCACGCCCTTCACCGGCAAGCTGCAGCTGATCGACAACCAGGTCGACGCCCGTAGCGGAACCGTGCGTGTCCGAGCTTCCTTCGACAACAAGGACGGCGCGCTCATCCCCGGCCAGTTCGCCCGCATCCGCATGGGCCAGGCGCGCAACGACACCGCGCTGCTGGTGAGCGAACGCGCCATCGGCACCGACCAGAACAAGAAGTTCGTGATGGTCGTGGGTGAAGACAGCAAGGCCGTCTACCGCGAAGTGGCGCTCGGCGCATCGATCAATGGCCTGCGTGTCGTGAGCAAGGGCCTGAAGGCCGGCGATCGCGTCGTGGTCAACGGCCTGCAGCACATCCGCCCGGGTGCCCTGCTGGCGCCGCAGACGGTGACGATGGACGCCAAGGCGGACACGAAGCAACAACAACCGGAACGCGTGGCCGAAGCCGCGAAGTCCTGAATCGAATTCGATGAACTCGGAGGGGGCGCTCTTGCGCCCGCCGGAGAACCAACATGAATCTCTCTAAATTCTTCATCGACCGGCCGATCTTTGCCGGCGTGCTGTCGCTATTGATGCTGATAGCCGGCCTGATCGCGCTGCGCGGGCTGCCGATCTCGGAGTACCCGGAAGTCGCGCCGCCTTCGGTGGTGGTGCGCGCCCAGTACCCGGGCGCCAACCCCAAGGTGATCGCCGAAACCGTGGCCACGCCGCTGGAAGAGCAGATCAACGGCGTCGAAGGCATGCTCTACATGGGCAGCCAGGCAACGACCGACGGCGTGCTCACGCTCACCGTCACCTTCCGCCTGGGCACCGACCCCGACAAGGCCCAGCAGCTCGTGCAGAACCGCGTTTCGCAAGCCGAGCCGCGCCTGCCCGAGGAAGTGCGGCGCCTGGGCATCACGACCGTCAAGAGCGCGCCTGACCTCACGATGGTGGTCCACCTCGTGTCGCCGAACAACCGCTACGACATCAACTACCTGCGCAACTACGCGGTGCTGAACGTGAAGGACCCGCTCGCGCGCATCGAAGGCGTGGGCCAGGTGCAGATCTTCGGCGGCGGCGACTACTCGATGCGCGTCTGGCTCGACCCGCAGAAGGTCGCGCAGCGCGGCCTCTCGGCGAGCGACGTGGTGGCTGCGATCCGCGGACAGAACGTGCAGGCCGCGGCCGGCGTGGTCGGCGCTTCGCCGGGTCTCTCGGGCGTGGACATGCAGCTCTCCATCAATGCGCAAGGGCGCCTGCAGAGCGAAGAAGAATTCGGCGACATCATCGTCAAGAGCGGCACCGACGGCGCCGTGACCCGCCTGCGCGACATCGGCCGCCTCGAAATGGGCGCCGCCGACTACTCGCTGCGTTCGCTGCTGAACAACGACCCGGCCGTCGGCATGGGCGTGTTCCAGGCGCCGGGCTCCAACGCGCTCGACATCTCGGCCAACGTTCGCAAGACGATGGCCGAGCTCAACAAGAACATGCCCGAAGGCCTGGAATACCGCATCGCCTACGACCCGACGCAGTTCGTGCGTGCGTCGATCGAATCGGTGATACACACCCTGCTCGAAGCCATCATGCTGGTGGTGCTGGTCGTGATCCTGTTCCTGCAGACGTGGCGCGCGTCGATCATTCCGCTGCTGGCCGTGCCGGTGTCGGTGATCGGTACCTTCGCGGTGCTGCACATCCTCGGTTTCTCGATCAATGCGCTGAGCCTGTTCGGGCTGGTGCTGGCGATCGGCATCGTGGTGGACGACGCCATCGTGGTGGTGGAGAACGTCGAGCGGAACATCGAAGCTGGATTGACGCCGCGTGAAGCCACGTACCGAGCGATGCGCGAAGTGTCCGGGCCCATCATCGCGATCGCGCTGGTGCTGGTGGCCGTGTTCGTTCCGCTCGCTTTCATCAGCGGCCTCACGGGCCAGTTCTATCGCCAGTTCGCGGTGACCATCGCGATTTCGACGGTGATCTCGGCGATCAACTCGCTGACGTTGTCGCCCGCGCTCGCCGCCTTGCTGCTGCGCGGCCATGACCAGCCCAAGGACGCGCTGACCCGCGGCATGGACAAGGCCTTCGGCTGGCTCTTCCGCGGCTTCAACCGCCTCTTCCATCGCGGTTCGGAGGCCTACAGCGGCGGCGTGAAGAACGTCATCTCGCGCAAGGCGCTGATGCTGGCGATCTACGTCGCGCTGATCGCGGTGACCTTCGGCCTCTTCAAGGCGGTGCCCGGCGGTTTCGTGCCGGCGCAGGACAAGCAATACCTGATCGGTTTTGCCCAGCTGCCCGACGGCGCCACGCTCGACCGCACCGACGAAGTGATCCAGCGCATGGGCGAGATCATGAAGAAGAACCCGAACGTGGAAGACGCCATCGCCTTCCCGGGCCTGTCGATCAACGGCTTCACCAACAGCTCCAACTCGGGCATCGTGTTCGCCACGCTCAAGCCCTTCGACCAGCGCAAGCGCCCCGACCAGAGCGGCGGTGCGGTGGCCGGCCAGCTCAACGGCGCCTTCTCGAGCATCCAGGACGCGTTCATCGTGATGTTCCCGCCGCCACCGGTGGCGGGCCTGGGCACCACGGGTGGCTTCAAGCTGCAGATCGAAGACCGCGCCTCGGTCGGCTACGACCAGATGGACGCCGCGGTGAAGGCCTTCATGGCCAAGGCGCAGGCTGCCCCTGAGCTCACGGGCATGTTCACGAGCTGGCAGGTCAACGTGCCGCAGCTGTACGCGGACATCGACCGCACCAAGGCCCGCCAGCTCGGCGTGCCGGTGACGGACATCTTCGACACGATGCAGATCTACCTCGGTAGCCTGTATGCCAACGACTTCAACAAGTTCGGCCGTACGTATTCCGTGCGCGTCCAGGCCGATGCGCCTTACCGCGCCCGTGCCGAAGACGTGGGCCTCCTGAAGGTGCGCTCGACCTCGGGCGAGATGGTGCCGCTGGCTGCGCTGATGAAGGTCAACTCGACCTTCGGTCCGGAACGCGCCATGCGCTACAACGGCTACCTCGCGGCCGACATCAACGGCGGCCCGGCGCCCGGCTACTCGTCGGGCCAGGCGCAGGACGTGATCACCAAGATCGCGGCCGAGACGCTGCCCAAGGGCGTGAGCTTCGAGTGGACCGAGCTGACCTACCAGGAAATCCTGGCCGGCAACTCCGCCTTCCTGGTGTTCCCGCTGGCCATCCTGCTGGTGTTCCTGGTGCTCGCCGCGCAGTACGAGAGCCTGACGCTGCCGATCGCGATCATCCTGATCGTGCCCATGGGCATCATGGCCGCGATGGCGGGCGTATGGATATCGGGGGGTGACAACAACGTCTTCACGCAGATCGGGCTGATCGTGCTGGTGGGGCTGAGTGCGAAGAACGCGATCCTGATCGTGGAGTTCGCACGGGAGCTGGAGTTCGCCGGACGCACGCCCATCCAGGCCGCGATCGAAGCGAGCCGCCTGCGCCTGCGCCCGATCCTGATGACCTCGCTGGCCTTCGTGATGGGTGTGCTGCCCCTCGTGCTCTCGACCGGCGCGGGCTCGGAGATGCGCAAGGCCATGGGCGTGGCGGTGTTCGCCGGGATGATCGGCGTGACGGCCTTCGGCCTGTTCCTCACGCCGGTGTTCTATGTGCTGCTGCGCCGCCTCGCGGGCAACAAGCCGCTCAAGCTGCATGGCGAAGTGCCGCATGGCGAGGAGTTCGTTTCGGCGGGCCATCCGGCCGCTCCGGCGCCGTCGTCGCACGGTGGTTCGGGCGGTGGTGGGCTGCACCCGGTGCCGGCCTCGCCGCGTCCCTCGCACGAGTCGCATGACTGATCGCCTAACCGATCAAGAAGAAAGTTCATCATGAAATTCGCATTCCAACCTTGGGTCCGCGGCGCCTTGCTGCCGCTGGTGGCAGCCCTGGCACTGGCCGGCTGCGCCACCGTGCCCTCGGGCGTGCCGGAAATCCAGACCACGGCGCAGTTCAAGGAGCAGGGCGCTACGCCGCCCGCCGGCTTCACGAAGGCACTGCCTTCGGAAGCCCAGGCGCGCGGCGCCTGGTGGCTGGCGTTCAACGATCCGGTGCTCAATGCGCTGGTCGAGAAGGCCGACGTCAACAACAACAACATCCAGGGCGCCGCGGCGCGGCTGGCCGAGGCCCGCGCGCTGGCGCGCAGTGCCAACGCCGACCGGCTGCCGCAGATCGGCCTGAGCGCCGGCGCCAACCGCGGCGCGGGTCTCGACAAGGCCACGGCCAGCGTCTCGCCGGCCACGATGACCAACGCGGGCGCCACCTTCTCGTACGAGCTCGACCTGTTCGGCCGCCTCTCGGGCGCGAGCAACGCGGCCAAGCTCGACGCGGTGGGCCGCGAAGCCCTGCTGCAGAGCACGCGCCTCGCGGTGCAGGCCGAAGTGGCGCAGACCTATCTGCAACTGCGCGCGCTCGATGCCGAACGCGCCCTGATGCGCGAGACCGTCGAGGCCTACAGCGACACGCTGCGCCTCACGCAGCGCCGCCAGGCCGCCGGCGACATCGCCGAGCTGGACGTGGCGCGCGTGCAGACCGAGGTGTCGTCCACCGAATCCGACGCGCTGGCGCTTGACCGCCAACGTGCCCAGGTCGAGCACTCGCTCGCGGTGCTGGTGGGCGATTCGGCCTCCAGCTTCGGCGTGCGCACCGACGAATGGGCGACGGCGCTGCCGGCGATTCCGCCGGGCGTGCCCGGCACGGTGCTCACGCGCCGGCCCGACGTGTCGGCCGCGCAGAACGCGGTGCTGGCCGCGCAGGCCCGCGTCGGCGTGGCGCAGGCCGCGTGGTTCCCGGACATCTCGCTGACCGGCGCCGCCGGCTACGCCTCGCCCGAGATCGGCGACCTCTTCAAGTGGTCGGCCCGTTCGTGGGGCGTGGGTGCGCTGCTGTCGCTGCCGATCTTCGACGGCGGCCGCCGCGAAGCCGGCGTGCAGGGCGCCAATGCCCAGCTCGACGGCGCGATCGCCAGCTACCGCACGCAGGTGCTGGTGGCGTTCCAGGAGGTCGAAGACCAGCTGGCCGCGATCCGCATCCTGCAGGAGC
Source organism: Variovorax sp. RKNM96 (assembly GCF_017161115.1). Taxonomy (GTDB): domain Bacteria; phylum Pseudomonadota; class Gammaproteobacteria; order Burkholderiales; family Burkholderiaceae_C; genus Variovorax. The sequence continues at coordinate 3,198,036 of NZ_CP046508.1, forward strand.
AGTCGGTGGTGCAGGCCAAGGCGGTGTCGTCGGCCCAGCGGGCGACGAGCCTGTCGGACACGCGCTATCGCAATGGCTACATCAGCCAGCTCGACCTGCTCGACGCACGCCGGAGCGAACTGCGCAACCGGCGCCAGGCGCTGCAGGTGAAGTCGGCGCAGTACCAGGCGGCCGTGGGCCTGATCCGCGCGATCGGCGGTACCTGGGAAGTGCCGGCGGCGACCGCTTCGGCTACGACGCCGCAGAAGGTGGCGACGCGCTGATCTTCTGCAGCTCCGCGACGCCCATGGCCAGGGCGTTGGAGTAGCTGGCCTGCGGTTTGGCGGCCGAGCGGCACACCCGGTAATCGAGGGTGTCGTGAAGGTCTGAATGGCCGCTGTTGTCGAGGGCTTCGAGCAGGGTCCAGTAGAACTGGCCCGGCTCGCGTTCCTCGACCGTGAGCGCCAGGTCGTTGAGGGCAGGCATGGGTCCGTGGTCGCAAGGCATTGATGTGACTTGTATACGGACAAACGGTCACCCTGGATTCAAAAAGCAACGGCGCCCCCGGTGGGCGGCGTGAAAGATGCCGCATTTCGGCCGCCCGACTCGGGGCGCGCTGGCGCTCAACGACAATCCGGCCCATGAGTTCAACGGCGAAAAATGGGCCGGCGCGGTGCGTCATGGTCCTGGGCACCACCAGCGGCGCCGGCAAGAGCTGGCTGGCCACGGCGCTGTGCCGCTGGTATGCGCGGCAGGGGCTGAAAGTGGCGCCCTTCAAGGCCCAGAACATGAGCAACAACGCCCGCGTGGTCGATGGCGGCGAGATCGGCAGTGCCCAGTACTTCCAGGCCCTGGCCGCGAATGCGGTGCCCGACGTGCGCATGAACCCGCTGCTGCTCAAGCCCGAGCGCGACACCCACAGCCAGGTCGTCCTGATGGGGCAGGTGAGCGAAACACTTTCAGCCTTGCCTTGGCGCGGCCGCAGCGAACGCGTCTGGCCGCAGATCGCCGGGGCGCTCGACGAGCTGCGTGCGGAAAACGACGTGGTCGTGATCGAAGGCGCGGGATCGCCGGCCGAGATCAACCTGATGGCGAGCGACATCGTCAACCTGCGCGTGGCCCGGCATGCCGAGGCCCGCTGCCTGCTGGCGACGGACATCGACCGGGGCGGCGCCTTCGCCCACCTCTACGGCACCTGGGCGCTGATGCCCGAGGCCGACCGCGCGCTGCTGCACGGCTTCGTGCTCAACAAATTCCGCGGCGACGCCTCGCTGCTGTCGCCCGCGCCCGAGAAGCTGCAGGCGCTGACCGGCGTGCCCACGGTCGCCACATTGCCGATGTGGTGGCAGCACGGATTGCCCGAGGAAGACGGCGTGTTCGACGACCGCAGCCGCGCGAGCGGCACGGTCACGCGGACGGTGGCGGTCATCGCGTATCCGCGCATCAGCAACCTCGACGAGTTCCAGTCGCTCAAGAACGTGCCTGGTGTGCGGCTGCTCTGGGCGCGCACGCCTGCCGACGTGGCCGGCGCCGACTGGATCGTGCTCCCCGGTTCCAAGCACACGAGCGGCGACCTGGCCTGGCTGCGCGCGCAGGGGCTGGACAGCGCCGTGGCCGCGCATGCGGCACGCGGCGGCGTGGTGCTGGGCATCTGCGGCGGGCTGCAGATGCTGGGCGAGGCGCTGGTCGATCCGCATGGCATCGACGGCAACGCACCGGGCCTCGGCCTGCTACCGCTGGTGACGGTGTTCGAGCGCGAGAAGACCGTGCGCCACCGCGTGGCCACCTTCGGCACGCTGGCCGGCGACTGGGCCGCACTGTCGGATGTGCCGATGGCCGGCTACGAGATCCACCACGGCCAGACCGCCGCACATCCCCAACTGGCACACGACGGCCACGCGGTGATGCCCGAAGGACTGGCCTGGCAGAACGCGCGCGGCAACGTGCTCGGGCTCTACCTTCACGGGCTGTTCGAAGATGCCGCGGTGCTGCATGCGCTGTTCGGTGCTGCGGCGCCCACGCTCGACAGCACCTTCGACGGCCTGGCCGATTTCATCGACACCCATTTCGACGCCGGCGTGCTTGCCGGCCTCATTGCATGAACGACACCATTCCCTCCATTTCCGACACCACCGACGCAGCACTCGCGGCTCGCCTGCAGAGCGCGATCGACAACAAGACCAAGCCGCTCGGCGCGCTCGGCCGGCTCGAAACCCTGGCCGTGCGGATCGGCACGATCCTCGGCAGCGAAGCGCCGGTGCTCGAAGCACCGCAGATGCTGGTCTGTGCGGGCGACCATGGGCTGGCGGCGCGTGGCGTCTCGGCATTTCCGAGCGATGTGACCTGGCAGATGGTCGAGAACTTCCTTGCGGGTGGCGCGGCGGTCAGCGTGCTGGCGCGGCAGCATGGGCTGGCGTTGACGGTGGTCGATTGCGGCGTGCGGCGCGACTTTCAGCCTCGCCCGGGGCTGGTGTCGCGGCGGATCGCTGCCGGTACGGCGGATGCGTCGGCCGGCCCTGCGATGACCGCCGAGCAATGCGCAAAAGCCATCGCCAACGGCCGCGAGGTGGTGCGCGCGCTGCCGGGCAATGCCTTGCTGCTGGGCGAGATGGGCATCGGCAACAGCTCGTCGGCGGCGCTGCTGTTGGCACGGCTCGCGGGGCTGGACATCGGAGCCTGCACCGGCGCGGGCACCGGTCTCGACGCGGCGGGGCTCGCACGCAAGCGGGACGTGCTGAGCGAAGTGCTCGCATTGCATTCCGCCGCGACTGAACCGCTCGATGTGCTCGCCGCATTCGGCGGTTTCGAGGTCGCCACGCTGGTCGGCGCGGTGCTGCAGGCGGCCGAGGAACGCCGCGTGATCGTGGTCGACGGCTTCATCGCCAGCGCCGCGGTGCTCGTCGCACAGGCGCTGCAGCCGCATGTGGCGCAGCGCTGCGTCGCTGCGCACAGCTCGGCCGAACCGGGCCATGCGCTGCTGCTGAAGCACCTCGGCCTGGAGCCCTTGCTGAACCTGGACCTTCGCCTGGGCGAAGGCTCGGGCGGCGCGCTGGCCTGGCCGCTGCTTGAATCGGCCTGCCGCATCCTGCGCGAGATGGCCAGCTTCGAGGCGGCGGGCGTCTCGCGCAAGGAAACCTGAGCCTGATGAACGGCATTCGCCACTTCCTGCTCGCACTGCAGTTCTTCACCCGCGTGCCGGTGACCGGTTCGCTCGCAGCGTGGGTCGGGTTCAGCCCGCAGATGCTGCGCGCGAGCGCGGCGCATCTGCCGGGCATCGGATGGCTGGTGGGCGGCGTGGCTGCGCTGGTCTTCGTGGCCGTGGGCGTCGGCTTGCAGAGCGTGGCGGGCGCCTTCGTCGCGGCGCTGCTGAGCACCGTCGCCACCGTGATGTTGACCGGCGCCTTCCATGAAGACGGCCTTGCCGACGTCGCCGATGGCCTGGGCGGCTCGGCCAACCGCGACCGGGCGCTGGAGATCATGAAGGACTCGCGCGTCGGCGCCTTCGGTGCGGTGGCGCTGGTGCTGGCGCTCGGTCTCAAGTTCGCGCTGCTCGCCACATTGGCCGGGCGCGGGCTGGAGACGGTGGGCGTGGCGATCGTCGGCGCGCATGTGCTGTCGCGGCTCGCGCCGCTGTTCCTGATCCGCTGGCTGCCCTATGTGGGCGACAGCGGGGCGAGCAAGGCGAAGCCGCTGGCCGATGCGATCAGTGGCGGGGCGTTGGTCGTCGCGGTGCTGTGGTCGGTGCCCGCCGTGGCGCTGCTGCTGTGTGCGCATGACGTCGTGCACGTTGGTGCCGCCTTGTTGGCGGTTGCCCTGGCAGCGGGCTGGATGGCGCGCCTCTTCCTGCGGCGTCTGCAGGGTTTCACCGGCGACGGCTTGGGCGCGACCCAGCAGGTGTGCGAGCTTGCGATCTATCTCGCGCTCGCCTGGCAGGCATGAGAAAACTCTGGCTCCTGCGCCATGCACCCGTGATCGCGGAGCCCGGCCTCTGCTACGGCGCGACCGACCTCGAAGCGGAGGCCGAGGCCACGCTGGCCGCCGCGCAACGCATCGCGCCCTTGCTGCCCGTCGGCATCGCACTGCGCAGTTCGCCGCTGCGGCGCTGCGCCGCATTGGCCGGCGCCATCGCGGCACTGCGCCCGGATCTGGCCGTGCAGCACGATGCCCGTCTGGCGGAGATGAGCTTCGGCGCGTGGGAAGGGCGGCCATGGTCCGCCATCGGGCGCGAGGAGTTCGAGGCCTGGACCGGCAATTTCGCCGATGGCATCGCCGGTGCGAGCGGCGAGAGCGTGCGCGCCTTCATGCAGCGCACGGCCGAAGCGCACGACGAATGGTGTTCGGGCGAGGGCGACGCGCTGTGGGTCACGCACGCCGGCGTGCTGCGCGCGGTGACGCTGCTGCAGCGCGGCGTCCGTTGCCCTGCAACTGCCGCCGACTGGCCTGCCGGCGAGCTGGCATTCGGTGGCTGGCTCACCTTCGAGCATCCTCCTGCCGGCTGACTGCGACTCGAAGCGGTCCAACCCAGGAGCGCGCCCCCGTCAGCTCAGTTCTTCTGCCGCCACTGTTCGCGCCAGAGCTTGTCCAGCTGCGGCGCCAGCGCCTGTGGTGGCGCGCCCACGAGGGTGTTCTTTCCGTTGCGCTGCACCAGCCCGTAGATGCGGCCCGAGCCCTGGTCGTAGAGCGCGACAGCGTTGTTGTCGAAGCAGTCGTGCGGCTTGCAGAAGGCGTGCTGCACATAGCGCGTGCCGTCCACCGTGACCCATTGCGGCTCGGGCGCCGGGCCTTCGCGACGCACCAGCCAGCGGTCGTTTTCCTTGGCGCCCAGTGCGGCGCGCCAGGCTTTCTGCATCGCGGGACCCTGCGCGAGCGCGGCAGGGCTGCCCGTGGGCGGAGGCGGTGGTTTCGTCGCTGCGGGTTCCACGGACGGCAGCGCGGCGCGCGCCGCGCCGTCGCATCGCCAGTAACGCAGCTTCATCAGGTCGGGCCCCAGTTGCCCCTCCACCGGCTTCGCGGCATCCAGCGTGATGGACTGCCCGCGCGCCTCGCGAAAGACCAGGAAGGTCAGGGCGCCGGCCTTGTCGACATGGCTCATCAGCGCGACGTCGAAGCGCGCCGGGGGCTGGCTGTTGCCGAAGAGGCTGTGGACCGCATCGGGTTCCTGCCCGACCACGCGTCGCTTGCCGCTGGTGACGATCAACTGGTCCTCTCGCACCTGCAGCGTGGGTGCGGACGCATCGGCGCACGCGGTCGACCAGCGGCCGCCGTAGGCCGCCATGGCATCGGGTGACAGCCCCTTGCCGCCTTGCTGCGACCAGGCCGCGGCCGGCAGGAAGGCGGCTGCCGAGAGCAGGGCGGCGGCGAGGACGGTGCAGTGATTCTTCGAGGTCGTCATTCGTACAGTGTCAGGCGGTTTTTGGAGCCGGTGTCTTGGGTTTGAAATCGCAATACGCGGCCACCGCGCATTCCCAGCAGCGCGGCTTGCGCGCCACGCAGATATAGCGGCCATGCAGGATGAGCCAATGGTGCGCGTGCAGACGGTACTCCGGTGGGACGCGCTTCTCCAGCTTGAGTTCCACCTCCAGCGGCGTCTTGCCCGGCGCGAGCCCGGTGCGGTTGCCCACGCGGAAGATGTGGGTGTCGACCGCCATGGTCGGCTCGCCGAATGCCACGTTGAGCACCACGTTGGCCGTCTTGCGGCCGACGCCGGGCAAGGCTTCGAGCTCCGCACGGGTCTTAGGCACCTCGCCGCCGTGCAGTTCCACCAGCATGCGGCAGGCCTCGATCAGGTGCTTGGCCTTGCTGCGGTAGAGCCCGATGGTCTTGATGTAGCCCTCCAGGCCCTCGACGCCCAGTTCCAGGATCGCCTGCGGCGTGTTGGCCACCGGGAAGAGCTTGCGCGTGGCCTTGTTCACGCCCACGTCGGTGGCCTGCGCCGAGAGCAGCACGGCGGCCAGCAGTTCGAAGGGGGTGTCGTATTCGAGCTCGGTCTCGGGGTTGGGATTGGCCGCCTGCAGGATGGCGAAGAAGAGGGGGATGTTGTCTTTTTTCATGGGGCTGGGGGACGCCGCACGCGTCTGCCCGGGGACGCAGGGCGGCGACAGGCGCAATATATCGTTGAAAGCCGATGGCCTTACGCAGCATTCATGCACCCGGCTTTCGCGACAATGGCGCCCAGAAAGTGAGACTGACCATCATGCAATTCGCCTCCCGCCTCGACAACGTCGAAACCTCCGCCATCCGCGAACTCTTCAAGCTGCTCGGCAAGCCCGGCATCATCAGTTTTGCGGGCGGATTCCCGGACAGCGCCATGTTCGACGTCGAGGGCCTCAAGGAAGCGAGCCAGAAGGCGCTGACAGAAGAGCCTGGCGGCGCATTGCAATATGGCGCCACCGAAGGCTACGAGCCGCTGCGCAGCCAGCTCAGTTCCTTCATGAAGACCAAGGGCGTCGACGTGGACCCCAGCGGCCTCATCGTCACCACCGGCAGCCAGCAGGCGCTCGACCTGCTGGGCAAGACCATGATTTCCCCAGGCGACAAGGTGATCGTCGAGGGTCCGACCTTCCTGGCCACCATCCAGTGCTTCCGCCTCTACGGCGCACAGCTCATCAGCGCACCCATCGACGCCAACGGCGTGAAGACCGACGAGCTCGAGAAGCTCATCGCCGAGCACAAGCCCAAGTTCGTCTACCTGATCCCGACCTTCGGCAACCCCAGCGGCGCGATGCTGACGCTGGAGCGCCGCAAGAAGGTGCTCGAACTTGCCGTGAAGTACCAGACGCTGATCGTCGAGGACGACCCGTATGGCGACCTCTACTTCGGGGAAGCGCCGCCCCCTTCGATCCTCGCGTTGAGCAAGGACGTGCCCGGCAGCCGCGAGTTGCTCGCGCACTGCGGCAGTCTCAGCAAGGTACTGAGCCCGGGCCTGCGCATCGGCTGGATGATCGCGCCCCCCGAACTGCTCGCCAAGGCGACCATGTGCAAGCAGTTCAGCGACGCGCACACCAGCACCTTCTCGCAGGCCACGGCCGCGCAGTACCTCAAGAGCGGCCGCATGCCCGCGACGCTGGCGCATGTGCGCGAGGTCTACGGCCAGCGCGCGCAAGCCATGGGCGCGGCGCTCCAGCGAGAACTGGGCGATGCGGTGAGTTTCACGCAGCCCAACGGCGGGTTGTTCTTCTGGGCGCGCCTCACGGGCGCGAACGGCAAGCTGGCCGATGCGAACGAGCTGGCCAAGCGCGCGATCGAGAAGCTCGTGGCCTTCGTGCCCGGCGCGCCGTTCTTTGCCGAGAAGCCCGATGTGGCGACGCTGCGCCTGAGCTTTGCGACCGCCGACGTGGCGAAGATCGAAGAGGGCGTGAAGCGCCTCGGTCAGGCCCTGTAAACCCTCAGGACGGGTTCAGGGCGAACGATGCAGGCGGGGTGCCGCCAGCAGGTCCAGGTTGTCTGAAATGGCCGCATCCACGTTCGGATAGCGGCCTTTCATTTTCGAGAGCGTCATGATGGTCTGCAGCGCCTTCAGGTCCTTGACCGAGGGCGCGACCTTGATCTGCGCGATGGCGGCGGGGGCGTTGCCGCCGTTCACCAATGCCATCACCTTGCTTGCCCAGTCGTTTGCGCGCGCCATGTCTTCACCTGCTTTCCATTGAACCGCCGACTGTACACAGCGCGGCAGCCCCCACGGGGGCGTTACGATCACCCATGAGAAAAACCTTTCAGCTCCAGGTCGAGGGCAAGCACCCCGACCGTCTCGTCGAAGCCATCAAGCACGAGATCCGCAAGTACATCAAGCGCGAACGCCGCCGCGATCTGCCCGAAGGCAGTGACTTCTGGGACTTCGATTGCAAGTTCGGCGCCTCGGCGGAAGCCGCCGAAGTCGTTCAACTGCCAGCCATCAACAAGCTGATCGACGGCATCGTGAAAGATGCCGGCAAGCAGTTCTATGTCGAGATCCTCGCCAAACCCGGCAAGCGCACCCCGCGCCCTGCCGGCGAGCGGGCCGAAGAACCGCCCGAGGAAGACTGACCCCTTAAAGAAGTGCCTTCGCGAGCTGCAGCCCGTGGCGCTGCTCCGCGTCCTGCAGCGAGCGCGCGATCGACGGGTGCAGCAGCACCCCGTTCTTCGATTGCGCATCCCGGCGCTTCAACCCGCCTTCGCCCGGCAGCCGGACCGGCTTGGCAGGGTCGATCGGCGTGTTGTCCCGGCATTGGGCCGCGACATGGTCCATCTGGCGCAGGAACGCCTCCCTGCCGCCGAAAGCATTCAGGTCGTGCAGCGTGATGTGCACCGTCGCGCCCCAGCCTTCCTTCGGGTCGGCACGGCCGAAGCCTGCCAACCCAGCCGTCAGCGTCTCCACCAGCAGCGCCATGCCGTAGCCCTTGTGGCCGTGGCTCAGCCCACCCACGGGCAGCAGCGTGCCGGGCGGCTGATCGAAAAGGACCTGTGGGTCGTTCGTCGGCTTGCCGGCCGCATCGATCAGCCATTCCTCGGCAAAGGTCTCGCCGGCGGCGCGCTTGCGGTTGCTCATGCCGTTGGTGGTGATCGAGGCCGAGATGTCGACCATCACCCCGCCCCGCGAGAGCGGAAAGCCCATCGCCAGCGGATTCGGCGTGAACACCGCCTGCGTGCCGCCGAAGGGCGCGACGCTGGCGGTGTTGGGGTCGGAGCAGGCCAGCAGCATCAGCATGTCTTCCTGCAACGCGCGCAGCATGTAGACGGCGAGGCAGGCGATGTGGTGGCTGCGGCGGATCACGAGCGAGGCCGTGCCCAGTTCGCGCGCACGCGGCACGAGCAGGTCCATGCCCTGGTCCATGAGCCAGGGGCCGGGCAGGCGCTTGCCGTCCCACAGCACGGCGGCGGGGCGGTCCGACAGCACCTCGGGCGCGCCGTCGCGCGTCATGCCGCCCGACTCGACTTCCTTCACGTAGCCGGCCAGCAGCGCGAGGCCGTGCGTGTCGTGGCCCAGCAGGTCGCCTTCGACCAGGGTGCGGGCGACGCTGTCGGCCATCGATGCGGCGAGGCCCGCTTTCTGCAGCAGGGCGCTGGCGTAGTCCTGCAACGCATCGGCGCGGTAGAGCGGGGCGTCGATTGCGGCAGTGGTCATTTCAGGATGTCGAGCAGCCGGTCGAGCCCGCCTTCGTTGATCGACACCATCGCCTGTTCGCGCACCTTCGGCTTCGCGTGATAGGCCACCGAGAGACCGGCCTCGCCCATCATTGGCAGGTCGTTCGCGCCGTCGCCGACGGCGATGGTTTCCTGCGGCGAAATGCCCATGAGCGATGCGACTTCGAGCAGCGTGCGGCGCTTCTCGGCGCCGTCGCAGATGTCGCCCCAGCTCTGCGTCTCCACCTGGCCGGTGAGCTTGCCGTCCGCTTCATCGAGCAGGTTCGAACGCGCGAAGTCGATGCCCAGCCGGTCCTTCACGCGGTTCGCGAAGAAGGTGAAGCCGCCCGAGACCAGCAGCACCTTGAGGCCCGCCTTCTTGCACGCAGCCACCAATTCGGTCGCACCGGGGTTGAGCTTCAGCCGCTCGTCGTACACCTGCTGCAATGCCTCGACCGGCACGCCCTGCAGCAGCGCCACGCGGCGGCGCAGGCTCTCCTTGAAATCCTTGATCTCGCCGCGCATCGTGGCCTCGGTGATCGCGGCCACCTCGGCCTTCTTGCCGACGGCATCGGCGATCTCGTCGATGCATTCGATGTTGATCAGCGTCGAGTCCATGTCGAACGCGATCAGCTTGAAATCGGCCAGCGCCAGCGGCGGCTTCACGCGCTGGATCACGAGACCGGGAGAAATTTCTGTAGCGCTCATGCGGGGGCGGGTTCCTTGACGAGGGGTTGACCGAGGCTTCGCAGCACATCGCGCACCATCTGCGCGCGATCCTTCGGCTCCTTGAGTTCGCGTTCGATGCGAAGCTTCTCGTTGCCTGCGAGCTTGATGTGCTTGTTCTTCTGCACCAGCTGGATGATGGCCATGCCGTCGACCGGTGCGTCCTTCTTGAAGGTGATGTTGATGATGCCCGGCGCCGCATCGACCTTCACCACCCCGTAGGGCCGTGCGAGCACGCGCAGCCGGTGCGTGTCGATCAGCGTCTGCGCCTGCGGCGGCAGCTTGCCGAAGCGGTCGACGATTTCCTCGAGCAGCGTGTCGATCTGGTCGGGCGTCTTCGCGGTGGCCAGCTTCTTGTAGAACGACAGGCGCAGGTGCACGTCGCCGCAGTAGTCGTCGGGCAAGAGGGCGGGGGCGTGCAGGTTGATCTCGGTCGTGACCGACAGCGGCGCCAGGAGGTCGGGCTCCTGCCCGGCCTTGAGGGCGCGCACCGCTTCGCTGAGCATCTCGTTGTAGAGCTGGAAGCCGATCTCCATCATGTTGCCGCTCTGGTTCTCACCGAGCACTTCGCCGGTGCCGCGAATTTCCAGGTCGTGCATCGCGAGGTAGAAGCCGGAGCCCAGCTCTTCCATCTGCTGGATGGCGTCGAGCCGCTGCGCGGCCTGCTTGGTGAGGCCTTCCGTGTCCGGAACCATCAGGTACGCATAGGCCTGGTGGTGCGACCGTCCGACGCGGCCGCGCAACTGGTGCAGCTGCGCGAGGCCGAACTTGTCGGCACGGCTCATCACGATGGTGTTGGCGGTCGGCACGTCGATGCCGGTCTCGATGATGGTCGAGCACAAGAGGAGGTTGTAGCGCTGCGCCACGAAATCGCGCATCACGCGCTCCAGTTCGCGCTCGGGCATCTGGCCGTGGGCCACCGCGATGCGGGCCTCGGGCAATATTTCTTCGAGCTTCTGGCGCCGGTTCTCGATGGTCTCGACCTCGTTGTGCAGGAAGTAGACCTGTCCGCCGCGCTTCAACTCGCGCAGCACGGCTTCGCGGATCACGCCGGTGCCTTCGTTGCGCACGAAGGTCTTGATGGCCAAGCGCCGCTGCGGCGCGGTGGCGATCACGCTCAAGTCGCGCAGGCCCTCGAGCGCCATGCCCAGCGTGCGCGGAATCGGCGTCGCGGTGAGCGTGAGCACGTCGACCTCGGCGCGCATCGCCTTCATCGCCTCTTTATGGCGCACGCCGAAGCGGTGCTCCTCGTCGATGATGAGCAGGCCCAGGTTCTTGAACTTGACCGACTGCGAGAGCAGCTTGTGCGTGCCCACCACGATGTCGATCTGGCCCTCGGCCAGCCCCTTCGCGGCGGCCGTGATTTCCTTGGCCGAGCGGAAGCGGCTCATCTCCGCCACCTTCACCGGCCACTTGGCGAAGCGGTCGACCAGCGTCTGGTAATGCTGTTCAGCCAGCAGTGTGGTGGGCGCAAGGAACGCCACCTGCTTGCCGCCGGTGATCGCGATGAAGGCGGCGCGCAGCGCGACCTCGGTCTTGCCGAAACCCACGTCGCCGCAGACGAGGCGGTCCATCGGCTGAGGCGAGATCATGTCCTGCACCACGGCGTGGATCGCGGCCTTCTGGTCGGCGGTTTCCTGGAAGCCGAAGTCGTTGGCGAACACCTCGTAGTCGGCGGCCGAGTAGCGGAAGGCATGGCCTTCGCGCGCGGCGCGGCGGGCGTAGATGTTGAGCAGTTCGGCGGCGGAGTCGCGCACCTGTTCGGCGGCCTTGCGTTTGGCTTTTTCCCACTGGCCGGAGCCCAGCCGGTGCAGCGGCGCCTCGTCGGCGCTGACGCCGGTGTAGCGGCTGATCTGGTGCAGCTGCGAGACGGGCACGTAGAGCGTGGCTTTGTCGGCGTACTCCAGGTGCAGCATTTCCTGCAGCAGCGGCTTGCCTTCGGCGTCGACGCCCTGGCCCAGGTCCATGTGCATGAGGCCCCGGTAGCGGCCGATGCCGTGCGCGGTGTGGACCACCGGATCGCCGACGTTGAGCTCCGACAAGTCCTTGATCAGCGCCTCGACGTCGCTGACCTGTTCCTGCTTTTTGTTCCGGCGGCGTGTGGTCGGCGCGGTGGCGAACAGCTCGGTTTCGGTGACGAGGTCGATGCCCTGTTCGCGCCACGCGAAGCCCGAGGCCAGCGCGGCGGTGACGATGCCGATCTTCTCGTCGGTGGACGCTTCGAACTCGGCCAGCGAGTCGAAGGCCGGCGGGCTCACGCCGCTGGCGCGCAGGAAGTCGAGCAGGCTCTCGCGCCGGCCGTCGCTCTCGGCGACCATCAGCACGCGGTGCGGCGTGGCGGCAATGTGGGCCTTGAGGCCGACCAGCGGGTCTTCCGCGCCACGTACGACCGCAAAGGGCGGGAGCCGGTCGAATTCGGCGTAGGGCGTGTCGGTGGCGATGTCGCCACGGATCGCAAGCTGGGCGTGCGGCTTGGCGCGCTGGTAGAACTGCTCGGCGTTGAGGAACAGCGCTTCGGGTGGCAGCGCCGGGCGCTCCGGGTCGCCGCGCACCAGCCGATAGCGCTCGTTCGTGTCCTGCCAGAAATGCTGGAACGCGGGTTCGAGGTCGCCGTGCAGCACCACGGTGGCGTCAGGGCCCAGGTAATCGAACACCGTGGCCGTCTCGTCGAAGAACAGCGGCAGGTAGTACTCGATGCCGGCGGTGGCCACGCCGTTGCCCATGTCCTTGTAGATGCGGCTCTTGGTCGGGTCGCCCTCGAGCAGTTCGCGCCAGCGGCTGCGAAAGCGCGCGCGGGCGTCGTCGTCCATCGGGAACTCGCGACCCGGCAGGAGGCGCACCTCGGGCACGGGGTAGAGGCTGCGCTGGGTGTCGGGGTCGAAGGTGCGGATCGAGTCGATCTCGTCGTCGAACAGGTCGACGCGGAACGGCACCAGCGAGCCCATGGGGAACAGGTCGATCAGGCCGCCACGCACCGCGTATTCGCCCGGGCTCACCACCTGCGTCACATGGCTGTAGCCGGCCAGCGTGAGCTGCGCCTTGAGCTTGGATTCCTGCAGCTTCTGCTTGGCCTTGAAGTGGAAGGTGTAGCCGGCCAGGAAGGCCGGCGGCGCGAGCCGGTAGAGCGCGGTGGTGGCGGGCACCAGCACCACGTCGGCCTCTTTCTGGCTGATGCGCCAGAGGGTGGCCAAGCGCTCGCTGATCAGGTCCTGGTGGGGGGAGAAGCTGTCGTAGGGGAGCGTCTCCCAATCGGGGAAGAGGGCGCAGCGCAGGTCGGGCGCGAAGAAGGCGAGCTCGTCGATGAGGCGTTGCGCGTCGTTGGCGTCGGCCGTGAACATCGCGGTCGCGCGGCCGGCGGCCTTCTCGCGCATGCCCAGCTGCGCGAGCAGCAGGGCATCGGCCGACAGAGGGGGACGCGGCAGCGTGAAACGCTTGCCCGCCGTGAGGTGGGGGAGGTCCATGGAACGCTTCGAAAAATGCACAACACCCCGCGCCGGCTGGCGAGGGGTGTGCGAAGGGCAATTCTAGAATGGCGGCCCTTTATCCGCTTGTCGGCCATCGGCCCGTGCCGCACCCTCCAATGTCTTCTTCCCGATTCTTCGTGCTGATTCCCTGTGCCGGCTCCGGCCACCGTGCGGGCGGCGTGCAGCCCAAGCAGTACCAGCGGCTCGCGGGGGCTTCGATGGTGGCGCACACGGTGGAGGCCTTTCGCGCCCTGGCCGGTCGTTTTGCAGGGCTGGCGGTGGTGGTGTCGCCCGACGACCGCGAAGTGCAGACCGCGCTGCCGCGCTTTCCGGGCAACGACGAATACCTGCTCCAGGTTGGCGGCCTGACCCGGGCGGCCACGGTGCGCAACGGTCTGGCGGCATTGCGGCAGAAGGGCGCCGGGGCGCACGACTGGGTGCTGGTGCACGACGCGGCGCGCTGCCTCGTCACCTCCAGCCAGATCGAGGCGCTGATCGCCGCCTGCGAACACGACGCCGTCGGCGGCCTGCTGGCCCACCGGCTGGCCGACACGCTGAAGGTGTCCTCGACCGACAGCCGCGTCTCCCAGACCCTGTCGCGCGCCGACAAATGGCTGGCCCAGACGCCGCAGATGTTCCGCATCGGCATGCTGCTCGATGCGCTGGAGCGCGTGGGCGACGCGGTGACCGACGAGGCCAGCGCGATCGAGGCCATCGGCCTCTCGCCGCTGCTGGTGCCGGGGAGTGCGCAGAACTTCAAGGTCACCTTTCCCGAAGATTTCGCATTGGCCGAGGCCGTTCTGCTCAGCCGCAAGAAAGCCATGGCATGACGACACCAGCACCCTTCAACATCCGCGTCGGCGAAGGCTGGGACGTTCATCAACTGGTCGCGGGGCGCAAGCTCATCCTGGGCGGCGTCGAGGTACCCCACACCACGGGCCTCTTGGGCCATTCGGACGCCGACGTGCTGCTGCACGCGATCACCGATGCGCTGCTGGGCGGCGCGGGGCTGGGCGACATCGGCCGGCATTTCCCCGACACCGACGTGCAATTCCGCGGCGCCGATTCGGCGGTGCTATTGGCCGAGGCGGCGCGCCGCGTGCGGGCGGCCGGCTGGGAAATCGGCAACGTCGACAGCACCGTGATCGCGCAGGCCCCGAAGCTGGCGCCGCACATTCCGCTCATGTGCCAGCGCATCGCGGACACGCTGGGCATCGCGATCGACCAGGTCAATGTGAAGGCCAAGACGGCCGAGAAGCTCGGCCCGGTGGGCGAGGGCCGCGCGATGGAGGCTCGCGCGGCGGTCCTGCTCCACCGCTGAGCGGCTGGGTCAGCCGGGCTTCTTGCCGCCCGGTACTTCGCCCGGCTTGGGCGTCGGCATGGCGCGCGGCATGCGGATGTGGGCCGCGAGCCCGCGCCCCGGCGTGCTGGTGAGCGCAAAGGTGCCGCCCATGCGCTCGATGTTCTTCGCCACGATCGATAGGCCCAGGCCCGCGCCCGCCGCCGATGTGCGCGCCGCGTCGCCGCGGAAGAAGGGCTTGGTCAGCTGCGAGAGCAGGGCGGGCTCGACGCCCGCGCCATGATCGCGCACCTTGATCAGCACCGCATCGTTATTCGCCTGCGCCTGGATCGTGACGTCCGCCACGCCGGTGGCCGGCGTCTTGCCGTAGCGCCGGGCGTTCTCGACCAGGTTGGAGATCACGCGGGTGAGTTCGACCTCGTCGCCCAGCACCCGCAGGTCGGCGGGGACCTCGACCTTGATGTTCATCTCCTCGTAGTCCTGCACGGCGTAGGTGCAGGCATCGACCACGTCGCGCAGCAGCACGGGCCGCGGATCGACATGGTCGGGCCGGGCGTAGTCGAGGAACTTGTCGATGATCGCGTCGAGCTGCGCGATGTCGGCGGCCATGTGGTCGCGCGCATCCTCGTCGGCCACGCTCATCTCGGTTTCGAGCCGAAGGCGCGCGAGCGGCGTGCGCAGATCGTGCGAGATGCCGGCCAGCATGATGGCGCGGTCCTGTTCGATCTTGGCGAGCTGGTCGGCCATGCGGTTGAAGCCGATGTTGACCGCGCGAATTTCGTTGGTGCGGGCGCGCTCGTCGAGCCGGTGCGCCTCGTACTCGCCTTCGCGCACCTGCATGGTCGCGCGCGACAGCTGCTTGAGCGGCAGGTTGATGAGCCGGGTGATCAATGCGGCGCCGGCCAGCGACAGCGCCATCGCGGTGCTGAGCCAGACCAGCCAGGTGCGCCCGCCCACGCGGCTGAAGCGCGTCGGGTCGAGCAGCAGCCAGTAGGTGTCGCTCTCGATGGTGAAGCCGATCCACAGGCCCGCCTCGTCGTTCACGCGGCTGGCCACGGTGGTGCCTTCGCCGAGCTGGTCGATCAGCTCCTCGGTCACGCGCAGGTCGAGCGCGCCGCTGGTGTAGGGCTGGAAGCGGTCGTTGGGCTCGCGCGGCAGGATGCGCACGCCTTCCTGGTCGGCCAGCGTCTTGATCAGCGACACCCGGGTGATGGCGTCCGAATACACCAGCGCCGCACGCGTGAGGTTCACGAGCGAGGCGATCTGGTGGGCGGTTTGAATCGCGCGCGGCTCGTATTCGAGCGAGCGGAAAGTCTGCAGCCAGGCGACCGTGCAGCCGATCAGCAGCAGTGCGAGCAGGAAGAAAGTGCGCCAGAAAAGGCTGAACCCCAGCTTGAGGCCGGGGCGACGGTCACGCGCCGCGCTGGCCTCCAGCGGGCTCGGCATCGTGACCTGCGCGCCGTCCTCCTGCGCCGGGCCGGGTCTGGCAGATGGGCCGATGGCCACCTCTCAACGGGGCGTCAGGCCGTGCCGTCCGGCACGAACACGTAGCCCACGCCCCAGACGGTCTGGATGTAGCGCGGCGCCGCGGCGTCCGACTCGACGAGCTTGCGCAGGCGCGAGATCTGCACGTCCAGGCTGCGGTCGAAGGGCTCGAATTCGCGGCCGCGCGCCAGCTGGGCGAGCTTTTCGCGCGACAGCGGCTGGCGCGGATGGCGCACCAGCGCCTTGAGCATCGCGAATTCGCCGGTGGTCAGCGAGAGTTCTTCGCCGTCCTTCTTGAGCGTGCGTGAGCCGAGGTCGAAGGCGAACGGGCCGAAGGTGACGGTCTCGTTCTCGGTCGAGGGCGCGCCGGGCGCCTCGAGCGGCGGACGGCGGCGCAGCACAGCGTGCACGCGCGCCAGCAGTTCGCGGGGGTTGAAGGGCTTGCCGAGGTAGTCGTCGGCGCCGACTTCGAGACCGACGATGCGGTCCACGTCTTCGCCCTTGGCGGTGAGCATGATGATCGGCGTGCGGTCGTTGGCGGCACGAAGGCGGCGGCAGACCGAGAGGCCATCTTCGCCGGGCATCATCAGGTCGAGCACGATCAGGTCGACCGTGTCGCGCAACAGGATGCGGTTGAGCGCCTTGCCGTCCTCGGCCACGATCACTTCGAAACCTTCCTGGGTCAGGTAGCGGCGAAGGAGATCACGGATGCGGGCGTCGTCATCGACGATCACGATCTTGTCAGTGCGAGCGGGAACTTGAGTCATTTCTACAACGTTGAATTTGTAACAGCGCCGATTCTGAAGGCGTTAGCACCCCATCGAGCCAGATTTACTTATGGTTTGACACTAAGTTACAAAACTTGCGGACGCTCGCCCTATGGACATCCGGTGTTCGTCCAGCAGTGGCAAAGTTCCCCTGCCTTCACGACCAACCACTCGATGAGACTTCCTTTTCCCGCACTGCCATTGCTCCTTGCCTGCGCCTGTGGTTCCACATGGGCGGTTTCCGGTGACTTTTTCAGGGTCGGCGAGGTGCGCCGCAGTGAAGTGCGGGATGCAGTGGCCGCCCATCGGGCGGCGCAGCGAGAGGAAATCCGCCGTGAAGAAGCCGTCGCCGGCAGGCGCCTGACCGCCGGGGAGTTGTTCGAGTTGCGGCAGCAGATCCGAGGGCAGTGGATGCCGCCGGGCGTGGGGGCCATGGCGAATTCGGCAGAATCGCAGCCAGCCGAGCGGATCGCGCCGGCACCGATGCCCGCCGCCCGTTCGCTGATCGCGCCGCGCAGCCAGCGCCCCTGAGGGCCCTGGCGCGGGTGTTCCCCGCCATCAATCTAGGGAGTTCCTTGCCTTGAAGAAAATCAAATTGCTCGCTGTTTGCGCCGCCTTGGCCGCCGCCGGTTCCGCGCTGGCCCAGAACGTGGTCACCCCGGCACCGCAGAACGTGCTGCAGCTCACCGCTTCGGGCACGGTCGAGGTCCAGCAGGACCTGCTGAGCATGACGCTCGTGACCACCCGCGACGCGACCGATGCAGCCACCGTGCAGACGCAGCTCAAGGCCGCGCTCGACGCCGCTCTCAACGAAGCCAAGAAGAACGCGCAGCCCGGCCAGCTCGACGTGCGCACCGGCAACTTCAGCCTCTCGCCGCGCTACACGAAGGACGGCAAGATCAACGGCTGGCAGGGTTCGACCGAGCTGGTGCTCGAAGGTCGCGACTTTCCGCGCATCACGCAGACGGCCGGCCGCATCAGCACGCTCAGCGTGGGCAACGTGGGTTTCGGCCTGAGCCGCGAGCAGCGCGCCAAGACCGAGGCCGAAGCGCAGAACATCGCGATCGAGAACTTCAAGCAGAAGGCTAATGAGCTGGCCAAGGGCTTCGGCTTCGGCGGCTACACGCTGCGCGAGGTGTCGGTGAACGCGAATGACGGCGGCCCGCGCCCGCGGGTGATGGCGATGCAGGCCAAGTCGTTTTCGGCCGATTCGGCCGTGCCGGTCGAAGCCGGCAAGACCAGCGTGATCGTGAACGTTTCGGGGTCGGTGCAGCTCAAGTAGGAGGTTGCACCGCTGGGCGGCTCTTTATTGCGCCGTCCAGCCGCCGTCCATTTGCCAGGCTACGCCGCGCACCTGGTCGGCGGCGGGCGAGCACAGGAAGACCGCAAGGCCGCCGAGTTGCTCGACTGTCGTGAACTGCAGCGAGGGCTGCTTCTCTCCCAACAGATCGTTCTGCGCCTGCGTGGCCGAGATGCCTTCGCGGGCCGCGCGGTCGTCGATCTGCTTCTGCACGAGTTGCGTCAGCACCCAGCCGGGGCAGATCGCGTTGCTGGTGATGCCAGTGGTCGCGGTTTCGAGCGCAACCGACTTGGTGAAGCCGACGATGCCGTGTTTTGCTGCCACATAGGCCGACTTCTGCGCCGAGGCGACCAGGCCATGGGCCGATGCGACGTTGATGACGCGGCCCCAGTTGGCCTCGCGCATCGCGGGAATCGCCAGGCGGGTCGTATGAAATGCGCTCGTGAGGTTGATCGCGATGATCGCGTCCCAACGTTCGACCGGGAAGTCCTCGACCTTGGCGACATGCTGGATGCCGGCGTTGTTCACGAGGATGTCGACACGGCCGAACTTCGACGCGGCGAACTTCATCATGTCCTCGATCTCGCCGGGCTTGCTCATGTCGGCGCCGTGGTATTCGGCGCGAACGCCGAGCGCTTCGATCTGGGACCTGGGCGTTTCGGCATCGCCGAAACCGTTGAGCACGATGTGCGCGCCTTGCTGGGCGAGAGCCTTGGCAATGGCGAAGCCAATGCCGCTGGTGGACCCCGTGACAAGCGCGGTTTTGCCTTTGAGCATGAAGATCAATCTCCGGATGAATTAGGATGCAACGAGACCATTATCCGCACCACGACTCCCCCGTTTTCATGACTGAACCGACGCTTCATCACGTGGCATGCGACGACGCCCAGGGCGGCCATCGCATGGCCTATTGGCAATGGGGCGACGAACGCAGCGCGCATGTCGTGGTCTGCGTGCACGGGCTCACCCGGCAAGGGCGCGACTTCGACGTGCTGGCAGGGGCCATCGTGGCGCGCGCGGGTGGCGATGTGCGGGTGATCTGCCCCGACGTCGTGGGGCGCGGGCGCAGCGACTGGCTGCGCGAGCCGGCCTTCTATCAAGTACCTGTCTACGCGGCTGACATGGTGGCGCTGATCGCCCAGCTGCAGCGCGAACAGGCGATCGACACGCTCGACTACTTCGGCACCAGCATGGGCGGGCTGATCGGCTTTGTGCTGGCGGGCCACAAGGAGCTGCCGTTGGCGCGCCCGGTGCGCCACTTCATTGCGAACGATGTGGGCCCGACGATCGAGCCTGTCGCACTGCAGCGCATCGCCGCTTATGTGGGGCAGGGCGGTCGCTACGGCAGCGTGAAGGAAGCGGCCGATGCGATGTGGGCGATCTCGACCAGCTTCGGTCCGCACACGCCGGAGCAATGGCTCGCGCTTTCGCAGCACATGGTGGTGCCCGTATCGCAGCGCACGGCCGATGGGGCCGCCAAGATCGAAGACGGCGATGCCGTTGGCGATGGCCCGTGGCTGTTGCACTACGACCCGGCGATTGCCGTGGCGCTGCGCGCCATCACGCCCGAAGCGGCAGCGCAGGGCGGCGCGATCATGTGGAGCCTGTACGACGCCATCACTGTGCGCACGCTGGTGACGCGCGGGGCGCAATCGGATCTGCTGTCGCGCGAGACGGCACTGGCCATGACGCAGCGCGGCCCGAAGGCGGCGCTGGTCGAGTTCGAGGGTGTGGGCCATGCGCCGACCTTCATCGATCCCGCGCAGGTTGCCGTCGTTACTTCCTTCCTGTTCGATTGATGGGGTGAAGAAGCGTGAAGCGCGAGTCCTCGAGCCTGCAGACGGCACCCTTGTCCGATACCGCCGTGGTCGACTATCCGTTGTCCGCGGCAACGGCCGACCGCACGCCGGTGATCGAGAACATGCTCGCCCGCGCGCGTGCGTTCGCCGAGCCGCTGATCGCCGATGAAAAGCTCGACACCGGCGAGAACACGCTGGCGCATGCGGATGCGGTCGCGGCCATCGTCGCGAAGATGGGCGGCTCCGAGGCGATGCAGGCGGCGAGCTATCTCGTCTATTCGTGCCAGCACCTGAACCGCCCGCAGGAGGTGATCGCCAAGGTGTTCGGCGACAACTTCGCGGCGCTCGCGGTCGAGACCACCAAGCTGGTGCGCGTGCAGGAGCAGGCACGCTCGGCCTCGCAGGGCCATCACATCGAAGGCGCCGGCGCGCAGACCGAGAACGTGCGCAAGATGCTGCTGGCGTTCTCGCGCGATCTGCGCGTCGTGATGCTGCGGCTTGCCTCTCGCCTGCAGACCTTGCGCCATGCGGCGGCGAGCAAGCAGCCGGCGCCCGAGAGCGTGGCGCGCGAGTCGCTGCAGGTGTTTGCGCCGCTGGCCAACCGCCTGGGCATCTGGCAGGTGAAGTGGGAGATCGAGGATCTTTCGTTCCGCTTCATCGAACCTGAAACCTACAAGCTGATTGCGCGCCTGCTCGACGAGAAGCGCATCGAGCGCGAAGGCCACGTCGAGCAATTGCGCTCGCAGCTCGAACAAGAACTGCAGGCCGAAGGCGTGCACGCCACGGTGCAGGGGCGGCCCAAGAACATCTACAGCATCGTCAAGAAGATGCGCGGCAAGTCGCTCGACTTCGCGCAGGTGTTCGACATCCTTGCGCTGCGCGTGGTGGTGGCGGACGTGAAGGACTGCTATGCGGCACTGGCCTGGGTGCACACGCATTTCCAGCCGATCGACGAGGAGTTCGACGACTACATCGCACGGCCCAAGCCGAACGGCTACCAGTCGCTGCACACCGTGGTGCGTGAGCTGGTCGATGGCAAGCCGGGCAAGCCAATCGAGATCCAGATTCGCACCGAAGAGATGCACGATCACGCCGAGCATGGCGTGGCCGCGCACTGGGCCTACAAGGAAGCAGGGCACAAGGGCTATGCGGGCGTCTGGGCGAGCGGCGAGTACGACGCGAAGATCGCGGTGCTGCGCCAACTGCTCGCTTGGGAGCGCGATCTCTCGGGTGGCCTGCAGGGGCAGGGCCTGTTCGACGACCGCATCTATGTGCTCACGCCCGATGCGGCCATCGTCGAACTGCCGCAGGGCGCGACGCCGGTGGACTTTGCCTACACAGTGCACACCACGCTGGGCCATCGCTGCCGCGGTGCGCGTGTCGATGGCGCGATGGTGCCGCTCAACACGCCGCTGTCGAACGGACAGACGGTGGAGATCATTGCGGCCAAGGAAGGCGGCCCGTCGCGCGATTGGCTCAATGCCGAACTGGGTTATCTGGCGAGCCACCGTGCACGCGCCAAGGTGCGCGCGTGGTTCAACGCACAGATCACGCATGAGACCGTCGCACGCGGACGCGAAGCGGTCGAAAAGCTGCTGCAGCGCGAAGGCAAGACGGCCATGCGGCTCGAGGACCTGGCGTCGCAGCTCGGCTTCAAGTCGGCGGACCATCTGTTCGAGGTGGTGGGCAAGGACGAGTTTTCGCTGCGCAACATCGAGACGCTGCTGCGTCCGCCGGAACCGGCACCGAATCCCGACGATGGGGTGCAGATCAAGAAGGCGCGCGGCAGCGAGAAGTCCGGCAAGGGCGGCGTGCTGGTGGTGGGCGTGTCGTCGCTGATGACGCAGCTCGCCAAGTGCTGCAAGCCCGCGCCGCCCGATGCCATCAGCGGCTTCGTGACGCGCGGCCACGGCGTCAGCGTGCATCGCAGCGATTGCAGCAACTTCCGCACGATGGCCACGCGCGATGGCGAGCGCGTGATCGATGTCGAATGGGGCGCGACGAAGAAGGGCGGCGATGCGCCGGTGTACGCGGTCGACGTGGCCGTCGAAGCAGCCGATCGCCAGGGCCTGCTGCGTGACATCTCCGATGTGTTCGCTCGAGAAAAGATGAACGTGATCGGGGTGCAGACGCAGTCGGTGAAGGGCACGGCGTGGATGACGTTCACCGTGGAAATCGCCGATGCGGCACGGCTGACGCAGGTGCTCGGCATCGTCACTGCAGTTGTTGGTGTGCGATCTGCACGTCGTCGCTGAAAAGCGTGTTTTCTCCTGCTACAATAGCTGCTTCTCGGACACATCCTTAGGCGCGTAGCTCAGCTGGTTAGAGCACCACCTTGACATGGTGGGGGTCGTTGGTTCGAGTCCAATCGCGCCTACCAATTTCTGTTCCAACTTCCGGCCAACCACCGGGTCTGTTGAACAGAGCTTTCACCGGGTTCCCCGGTGTTTCAATCGTCCCTTGTGGTGATGCAGAAAAAGACCATGGCCATCTTGTTGTGCTACCTTGGCCGCTCTGCAATCCCATCCCCAATTTCTTGACAAGCGATCCGATGAATACGCGATCAGCGCTGGTTGATCGGGCTCATGCCGACATGCGCGTTGCTGCGCTGTTGCGCCAGGCGCCCATCGAGTTTGCGCGCGCGGTCTATGGCATCAACGACCATGCGGGCGGCCGCACCGACACCATGGCAGCGCGCGAAGTGGCGCGAGCCCTCCGACAAGGCGTGGCGGTGACCGAAGAGCGCGCCGAACAGCGTGCTCGCGCTTATCTGCCGACCGTCGGGCAGGAGCACTGCCCGCGTTGCTGGGTGGTCTATGGTCACAAGAGCCCGCTTCGCTTTCGCGAGACGACCGAAGAGCGCCCCGAAACAGCCGCCTGCCACGCATGCGGTGCCGAGTACGCGACATCGCGGGGCTGAAGTGCAGCGCGCGGTCAGGGTAAACCTTGTCGCGATGCAGCAAAACCGCTCCCTAGAATCGTCCGATGACATGGGCGTCCATGTGAAGGAGTCCGCAGTGCAGAGCAAGAAGTCCGGGGTCAAGCCGGTACAGCGTGTGATCAAGAAGTACCCCAACCGAAGGCTCTACGACACCGAGACATCCACGTACATCACGCTGACCGAGGTGAAGCAGCTGGTCATCCAGAATGCCCAGTTCGTGGTGCGCGATGCCAAGACCGGCGACGACCTCACGCGCAGCATCCTGCTGCAGATCATCCTGGAAGAAGAGGCGGGCGGGGCGCCGATGTTCACCGAGCAGGTGCTGGCCAACATCATCCGTTTCTACGGCCAGGCGATGCAGGGCTACATGGGGCCGTACCTCGAGAAGAACATCCAGGCCATGACTGAAGTGCAGGCCCAACTCGCCGACAAGGCCGAGGGGCTGACGCCCGAGATGTGGTCGAAATTCATGACGATGCAGTCGCCGATGCTCCAGGGCCTCATGGGCAATTACGTCGAGCAATCCAAGAACGTCTTCCTGCAGATGCAGGAGCAGATGCAGAAAAATACCGAGCAGGTTCTGGGGGCCTTTGGCATCAAGCGTCCCTGAGCGCCTCCGGGCCGCGCGAAGGCGGGGCTTGCCCAATGATTGCCCGGCTGTCACCGATAGCTGGGACAATAGAGGGATATGAGCGAAGTTGCCTCCCCCGAACGAACGACCACGTCGACCGCCCCCAAGGTCGGTTTTGTGAGCCTGGGCTGCCCCAAGGCCCTGACAGATTCCGAACTGATCCTGACCCGGCTGAGCGCAGAGGGTTACCAGACCTCCAAGACTTTCGAAGGTGCCGATCTGGTGATCGTCAACACCTGCGGCTTCATCGACGATGCCGTGAAGGAGAGCCTGGACACCATCGGTGAAGCGCTGGCCGAGAACGGCCGCGTGATCGTCACCGGCTGCTTGGGCGCCAAGACCGGCGACCAGGGCGGCAACCTGGTGCGCCAGATGCACCCGAGTGTGCTGGCTGTGACCGGACCCCACGCCACGCAGGAAGTGATGGATGCGGTGCATGCCAACCTGCCCAAGCCGCACGATCCCTTCATCGACCTGGTGCCGAACAATTTCGGCATCGCCGGCCTCAAGCTGACACCGCGCCACTATGCATACCTGAAGATCAGCGAAGGCTGCAACCACCGCTGCACCTTCTGCATCATCCCGTCGATGCGCGGCGACCTCGTGTCGCGGCCCGTGGGCGATGTGCTCGGCGAGGCCAAGGCCCTGTTCGAAGGTGGCGTGAAGGAACTGCTGGTGATCAGCCAGGACACTTCCGCCTACGGCGTCGACGTGAAGTACCGCACCGGCTTCTGGGACGGCAAGCCGGTCAAGACCCGCATGCTCGAGCTGGTGCGTACGCTCGGTGAAATCGCCGAGCCTTACGGTGCCTGGGTCCGCTTGCACTATGTGTACCCGTACCCGAGCGTGGACGAGATCATCCCGTTGATGGCGAGCGGCCAGGTGTTGCCTTACCTCGACGTGCCGCTGCAGCACAGCCATCCCGATGTGCTCAAGCGCATGAAGCGTCCGGCCAGTGGCGAGAAGAACCTGGAGCGGCTCGCGCGTTGGCGCGAGGTGTGCCCGGAACTCGTGATCCGCAGCACTTTCATCGCCGGCTTCCCCGGCGAGACGGAGCAGGAGTTCGAGCATCTGCTCGACTTCATCCGCGAGGCCGAGATCGACCGCGCCGGTTGCTTTGCCTACAGCCCGGTCGAAGGCGCGACCGCCAACGACATCCCGGGCATGCTGCCCGAGGCCGAGCGCGAAGCGCGTCGCGCCCGCTTCATGGAAGTGGCCGAAGCCGTGTCGATCGCCAAGCTGCAGCGCCGCATCGGCGCAACGATGCAGGTGCTGGTCGATTCCGCGCCGGGCATGGGGCGCAAGGGCGGCGTGGGGCGCACCTACGCCGATGCGCCGGAGATCGACGGCACCGTGCGGCTGCTGCCGCCCGAGAAGATCAGCAAGACGCTGAAGGTCGGTGAGTTCACTCGCGCGCGCATCGTCGGCGCCGAGGGCCATGACCTGATCGCATTGCCGATTTGATGATTCGAACAGGCAAGAAAAAAGCCACCGGATGCCGGTGGCTTCATTCGAAAGACCTGGTAGGGGTCTGCTTGATTTTGGTGCCCAGAAGAGGACTCGAACCTCCACGATGTTACTCGCTAGTACCTGAAACTAGTGCGTCTACCAATTCCGCCATCTGGGCATTTCAGGAAAGCCCACGAGTATATCAAATCGAACGCAGCAATTTCGTTGCGACGAAGGAATTCGTGGGTTCTTCGATGCCGGCTCGAACGCGAGCAGGCAAGAAAAAAGCCACCGGAGACCGGTGGCTTGAATCGAAAGACCCGGTGAGGGTCTGTTTAAACTTGGTGCCCAGAAGAGGACTCGAACCTCCACGATGTTACTCGCTAGTACCTGAAACTAGTGCGTCTACCAATTCCGCCATCTGGGCCCACATACCTGCAAAAGCAAGTACGTTTTGAATTTCAGGAAAGAAGGAGATCATATCAAAAATAATGTCAATTCCAGCGGCTTGCTGGACGAATTCGAAGGCACTGTTCAAGGACATCGCGACGGTCACGGCTTCGTGCAACGCGATGACGGCGAGGCAGACATCTACCTGCCCCCGAACGAGATGCGCGCGGTGTTGCACAAGGATCGCGTCAAGGCGCGCGTCGTGCGGCAGGACCGCCGCGGTCGTCCCGAAGGACGCGTGGTCGAGATCGTCGAGCGTCCCGAGCAGCCGATCATCGGCCGCCTGTTGCATGAAGGCGGCATCTGGCTCGTAGCCCCTGAAGACAAGCGCTATGGGCAGGACGTCCTGATTCCCAAGGGCGCGACCGGCCCTGCCAAGGTGGGCCAGGTGGTCGTGGTGCAGCTCACCGAGCCGCCGGCCCTGTTCGGTCAGCCCGTGGGCCGCGTGAGAGAAGTGCTGGGCGAGATCGACGACCCTGGCATGGAGATCGAGATCGCCGTGCGCAAGTACGGCGTGCCGCACGAGTTTTCCGCGGAATGCCTGGCCGAGGCCAAGGCCTTGCCCGAGAAGGTCCGCCCCGCCGACAAGAAGGGCCGCGTCGACCTCACCGACATCCCGCTCGTCACCATCGACGGCGAAGACGCCCGCGACTTCGACGATGCCGTGTACTGCGAGCCCGCCAAGGTGGGCCGCGGCAAGGGCTGGCGCCTGCTGGTCGCGATCGCCGACGTCAGCGCCTATGTGCAGACCGGCTCGGCGATCGACATCGACGCCTACGATCGCGCCACCAGCGTCTACTTTCCGCGCCGCGTCATCCCGATGCTGCCCGAGAAGCTGTCGAACGGCCTGTGCTCGCTGAACCCCGAGGTCGAGCGCCTGTGCATGGTGTGCGACATGCTCGTGGCCGCCGATGGCGAGATCTACGCGTACCAGTTCTACCCGGCCGTGATGTTCAGCCATGCGCGCTTCACGTACACCGAAGTGGCCGCGATCCTGGGCAACACGCGTGGCCCGGAAGCTGCGAAACGCAAGGACCGCGTCAAGGACCTGCTGAACCTCGCCGATGTCTACAAGGCGCTGCTCAAGCAGCGCGGCAAGCGCGGTGCGGTCGACTTCGAAACCACCGAGACGCAGATCATCTGCGACGACGCCGGCCGCATCGAGAAGATCGTGCCGCGCACGCGCAACGAAGCGCACCGCCTCATCGAAGAAGCGATGCTCGCGGCCAACGTCTGCAGCGCCGACTTCATCGCCGAAGGCAAGCATCCGGGCCTGTTCCGCGTGCATGAAGGCCCGACGCCGGAGAAGAAAGAGATCCTGCGCGGCTACCTCAAGGCCATGGGCGTGGGCCTCACGATCACCGACGATCCGAAGCCGGGTGAGTTCCAGGCGATTGCCGAAGCCACCAAGGAGCGCCCCGACGCGCAGCAGATCCACACCATGCTGCTGCGCTCGATGCAGCAGGCGATCTACACGCCGTTCAACAGCGGCCACTTCGGCCTGGCCTACGAGGCGTACACGCATTTCACCAGCCCGATCCGTCGCTACCCCGACCTGCTGGTGCACCGCGTGATCAAGGCGATCCTCACCAAGACGCGCTACCAGCTGCCGATGCTGCCGACTCCGGGCGAGGCGCATGCCAAGCTGGCCAAGCGGCTCGCCTCGCGCGTGAAGGCGCCGACGAGCAAGCCGCAGAAGGCGACCATTGCGCCTACCAAGGAAGTGCTGGCGTGGGAAGCCGCGGGCCTGCATTGCAGTGCCAACGAACGCCGCGCCGACGAAGCCAGCCGCGACGTCGAGGCCTGGCTCAAGTGCAAGTACATGCGCGAGCACCTGGGCGAGGAATACGGCGGTGTGGTCACTGCGGCCACCACCTTCGGCATCTTCGTCACGCTCGATGCGATGTACGTCGAGGGCCTGGTGCACATCACCGAGCTCGGCGGCGAATACTTCAAGTTCGACGAGATGCGCCAAGAGCTGCGCGGCGAGCGCACCGGCATTCGCTATGCCATCGGCACGCGGGTGCGGGTGCAGGTGAGCCGCGTCGACCTGGACGGCCGCAAGATCGACTTCCGCCTCGTGCGCGAAGGCGAGGACCTCACGGCACGCGCCATGAAGGACAAGGGTGCCGCATCCGGCGGCGTGCCGGTCAAGGCATCGGCCAAGCGCGGTTCGCGCCACAAGGCAGAGGCGGCCACCAGCGATCAGCGGGCGGAGCGCAGCACGGCTGCCGTTGCCGCCGGGCCGCAGTCGGCGATGCAGGCCTTCAAGTCGGCGGTCAAGAAGGCCGCCAACAAGATGAAGGGGCGCAAACCCCGCCGCGGATGACCCCCATAAAACCGATACGACAGACAAGCCGAGAAGGAGACATTGAGCATGAGCGTTGAAAGCAACAACAAGGGCCGCATCGCGATCGTCACCGGTGCGGGCACCGGCATCGGCCGGGCCGCCGCGCTGGCGCTGCTGGGCGATGGCTGGAGCGTGGTCCTTGCGGGCCGCCGCCTCGAGCCGCTGGAGCAGGTGGCCGAGGAGTCGGGCGCCGGTGCGCGCGCCTTCGCGGTGCCGACCGATGTGTCGAATGCGGAGTCGGTGCAGTCGCTGTTCGCCGCCACGGTGGAGCGCTACGGCCGCGTCGACCTGCTGTTCAACAACGCCGGCGTGGGCAATCCGCCGGGTCCGTTCGAGGACTGGACGCCCGCGCAGTGGCAGGGCGTGGTCGACATCAACCTCACCGGCATGTTCTTCTGCATCCAGCAGGCCTTCCGCACGATGAAGGCTCAGGTGCCGATGGGCGGCCGCATCATCAACAACGGCTCCATCTCGGCCACCGCGCCGCGTCCGAACTCGATTGCATACACCGCAACCAAGCATGCGGTGGAAGGTCTGACCAAGACCGCGTCGCTCGATGGCCGCAAGTACGACATCGCCGTGGGCCAGGTCGACGTGGGCAATGCGATGACCGAGCTGGCTGCGCGCATGGCCAAGGGCGTGCCGCAGGCAAACGGCGAACTCGCGATCGAGCCGCTGATCGACGTCAAGATCGTGGGCCAGTCGGTGCTCTACATGGCGAACCTGCCGCTGGAAGCCAACGTGCTGTTCCACACGATCATGGCGACGAAGATGCCCTTCGTCGGACGCGGCTAGAGCGTCTTCAGACCGGCGCCTGGCGTGCCAGCGTGCCGGCCGTGAGTGGAGCCGCATCGGCCGGCCAGGTGTCGGCGATCTGGCCGTGCCGCCAGACGGCGTCGCATGCCGCCTCAAAGGCCGGTCGCTGTGCTGCGAGCGCGGCGCCGATCATGCCGGCCAGTACATCGCCGGTGCCGGCCGTTGCGAGCCGCGCATTGCCCGTGAGATTGAGAACGCGCGCGGCGCTGCTGTCGTCGGCGATCACCGTCCCCGATCCCTTGAGCACGGCGATGACGCCGAAGCGCGACGCGAGCTGGCGTGCCGCTGCCAGCCGGTCGGCTTGAATGTCGCCGGCTGTGCAGCCCAGGAGGCGCGCTGCTTCCAGCGGATGGGGCGTGATCACGGTCGGTCTTCCGCGCCCGGCGCGTGATGCCAGTTGCGTTTGCAGCGCGCTGTCGGTCGCGATGGCGTTGAGCGCGTCGGCATCGAGCACCAGTGCAGCCGCCGTCGCCAGCACGCGCGGCAGTACCGAGCGAACGTCCGTGCCACCGCCGCAGCCACAGACTGCGGTCATGCCTGTGAGGTCGAGCTCGTTGGCGTCCCGGAGCATCAGCTCGGGTTGTGCCGTATCCACCGGTGCGGCGCTTGGATCGAGCAGCCCGACGAACACTCGGCCAGCACCCGCATGCAGCGCGGCCGAACCAGCCAGCAACGCGGCGCCCGCCATGCCCGAGGCCCCTCCGATCACTGCGACATCGCCGTAGCTGCCCTTGTGCGATGCGTGGGTGCGCGGCCGCACTTTGGGGGCGCCTGGCAGGCGCGCGGTCGGCGGTTCGGCGGTGCCGCCGCAGCCCAGGTCGTCGAACCACACCGTGCCCGCCGCATCGCGGCCATGCGCGGTGAAGAGGCCGGGCTTCAGGGTCAGGAAGGTCACGCAGAAGCGGGCCGTGTCCGCATGGGCTCCGGTGCTGCCCGACAACACGCCCGTGTCCGCGTTCAGTGCGGAGGGCACATCGACGCTGAGCACCGGCTGGCCCTTTGCATCCATCTCGCGCAGCCACTCGGCCATGACGCCCTCGGGCGGCCGGGTCGATCCGATGCCGAGCAGCGCATCGATCGCCAGCTCGTATTCGGCGGGCGGCTTCTGCGCAAAGATGACGCTGGCGTCGCGGGCGCGCTGCAGCGATGCCTTCGCGTCGGGCGGCAGCCTGTTCTCGTCGCCCAGGAAGGTGACGATTGGCATGAAGCCCCGGTGCTGCAGTTGCGCCGCGGCTTCGAAGCCGTCGCCGCCGTTGTTGCCCGGCCCGCAGGCGATCCAGATCGTGCGCGCATGCGGCGCGATCGCCATCGCGAGCCGCGCCACGGCGAGGCCGGCGCGCTGCATCAACGTGTGGGCGGGCAGGGCGGCGGCTGCGGCCTGCTCGATGCGGCGCGTTGCCGCGATGTCGAACAGGTCGGCGACGGTGGCGGAGGTGATGCGGTGCATCGAGCCATTTTGCCGCCCTATGATTGCCCGATGAAGCTCAAGAGCCTTGGCTGGCTGCTGGTCCTGCTGCTTGCGGGGATCGTCTTTTTCCTGGCCGCGACGATGGCGTGGATCGCTGGCATGGTGTGGTCGCTCGGCTTGCTGGGCCTCGTGTGGGGCACTTTCCTGCTGGCCGAGGTGAAGCGCTGGGTACCGCTGCGCGATCTGGCCTGGGTCGCAGGTGTCGCCTATGGCGTCGGCGTGATCCGCTGGTTCGATTTGCCGGTCGAGGGGCTTTCCTTCACGCAGCGTTGGCTGATGATGGGTGCCGATCTGCTGTGCCTTGTCTTCTTTGCATTCGTGGCGCCCGCGCTGTTGGCGTGGGTCGCCCAGAAGCTCAGGCCGGCAGCGCAGCCCGAGCTGCCGGTAGAACAGCCGCCGAGTCCCGAAGTGCTGCGGCGGTGGGGTCCTAAAGACTGAGCCGTTCGACGCCCAGGCCTTCGAGATCGACGCCCGGGTCGCGTCCGCCGATCAGGTCGCCCAGCACGCGCGCGCTGCCACACGACAGCGCCCAGCCACTCGAGCCGTGGCCGAGGTTGAGCCACACGCCGGGGATGCCGCTGGCGCCCAGCACCGGCGGGCCGTCGGGAAGCATCGGCCGTGCGCCTTTCCATTGCTGCACGCCCGATTGCAGCGTGGCCGCACCTGGAAACCAGTCGTGCAGCACCTTGTAGAGCGTCTGGATCGCGGCCGGATTCATCGTGTCGAGCGAGCCGCCGATCTCGGCGCTGCCGGCCACGCGCACGCGCTGGCCCAGGCGCGAGATGGCGACCTTGTAGCGCTCGTCCATCACCGCGCTGCGCGGCGCATTGAGCGGCTCGCGCACCGGCGCGCTGACCGAGTGGCCGTAGACCGGTGCGAGCGGAATCCGCAGGCCCAGCGGGCGCAGCAGTGTGGCCGAGGCCAGGCCGGCGCACACGATCACCGCGTCGAAGCGCAGCGCCTCCGAGCCGCTGGCGAGCGACAGCGAAGTGGGCGCCGCGCGGCTGAGCGGTGCGATGTCGCAGTTGAAATGAAACTGCGCGCCGAGCGCCTCGGCCTCCCACTTGAGCAGCAGCGCGAACTGGCGGCAGTTGGCGACCTCGTCTTCCGGCAGGTGAATGGCGCCTGCCAGTGGCGTGTCGGTGTTGAGCGCGGGTTCGATCCGGCGGGCCTCGTCGGCATCGACTTCGCGAAACACGCTGCCGGCCGTGCGCAGCACTTCGAGGCCGGGCTGGATCAGCTTTTTGTCGCGCTTGGAACGCAGCAGCACGAGGTAGCCGTCGCTGCGCTCGTAGCTGAGCTCGCGCGCTTCGGTCACCTCGTGCAGCCGGGTGCGGCTGTAGAAAGCGAGGCGCTGCATGCGGGCGCGGTTGGCGAGGTAGGTCTCGAGCTTGCAGGCCTTCTGCCAGCGCGACATCCAGCCGAGGTCGCGTGCGCCCAGCGGCCAGCGCAGCTTGATGGCGCCGTGCGAGGAGAGCAGCGAGCGCAGCACCTTCATGCGCATGCCCGGCGCGGCCCACGGGGTGACGTAGCCCGGCGCGACGACGCCGGCGTTGGCGAAGCTCGCTTCTTCGGCCGCGGCGCCGCGGCGCTCGAACACGGTCACTTCATGGCCGTCGGAGACCAGTTCCCAGGCGGTGGTGACGCCGATGATGCCGGCGCCCACGATCGCGATTTTCATTGATGTTTCAGAGGTAAGAGAGACGGCTGACGCCCGTGAAGAGGCGTGGACAGCTATTGGTTTTGCAGCGCCCGCTCCGCCTGCAGGGCGATGGCGAGCACGGCGTCATCATGCAGCGCGGCGTGCCACAGCATCAGACCGACCGGCAATTCGCCGGCGGCGTGGCAGGGCAACGAGATGGCGCAGCCGTCGAGCATGTTGACGATCGACGGGTTGCGCAGCAGCAGCGCATTGACGCGGAAGAATTCGTCGTCGCGCTCGGCGCCCGGCGCGACGCTGGCGATGGATGGCGCGGTGATGGGCACGGTCGGCGAGAGCGCCGCGTCGAAGGGCGCAAGCGCCGTTTCGACGCGGGTGATCCAGGCGCGGCGGGCGTTGAGCAGGTCGATGTACTCGTGCGCCTTCATCGTGGCGCCGCGCAGGATTCGCTGGGCCACGCGCGGGTCGTAGCCTGCGCCGCTGCGCTCCAGCAGCAGGCGGTGCCAGGCATGGGACTCGGCCGCGGAAAAGCCGCCGGTGGCATTGATGGATTGCAGCTCGGCCAACTCGGGCAGTTCGATTTCCTCGATGCGGGCGCCTGCGGCGCGAAGCGTTTTCAGCGTGCGCTCGAAGGCGGTGGCCACGACGGGCTCGATGCCGTCGAAGAAGACGTTCTTCACAATGGCCAGCTTGTAGGCGGCGAGTGGGGCCGTACCGGCCGTCACGCGCCGCGCCGCGAGGATCTCGTGCGCGGTGATCGCATCGCGCACAGAGCGCGTCATGGCGCAGACGGTATCGAGCGTGGTCGACAGCGGCAGCGCGCCGTCGGCCGGCACCAGGCGGGCCGTGTTCTTGAAGCCGACGATGCCGTTCAGTGCGGCGGGGATGCGGATCGAGCCACCCGTGTCGGAGCCCAGTCCGATGAAGGCGGCGCCGCTGGCCACCGAGATCGCCGCGCCCGAGGAGGAGCCGCCCGGGATGCGCGGGGTGGCCTTGTCGCTCACGTTGGCCGGCGTACCGTGATGCGGATTGACGCCCACGCCCGAGAAGGCGAACTCGCTCATGTTGGTGCGGCCCGTGAGCACGCCACCCGCAGCATGGAGCCGTGCCACCGCGACGGCGTCCGCCTTGGCGGCCGGTGCATGGGACAGGACGACGGACCCCGCGGGCGTCGGTTGGCCTGCGATGTCGAACAGGTCCTTCGAAGTGAAGGCGAGTCCGGCGAGCCGGCTTTCGGGATTCGCCTTGGCGGCGTCCCGGCGGGCCTCGTCGAACATCGTGCGGGTGAAAACGTGGGCGCAGGCCGGGGACTGGGAGATTTCGATGGCGCGCTCCATTTCGGTGCGTGCATCGGAGCCACCTGCCTGAAGGGTGAGACGGGCGGCGTGAAGGTCGTTCATGGGTGGCTGCGGGTGCCGTGGGCGGCTCGGTTTCAAGGGGGAAAGACGGGCTGCGGCCGTGCTATACTCTTTGGGTTTCGCTGGTCGAGCGACGGCTCCCGTTGCATCCAGTCAAACACATCCGCAAACCAGCCCAATCAAGGTGTTGTGACTCCATTCGAAAGGAGCACAAAACGGGCTGGATTTTAGACCCAACCTTTGGAGTAATTTCTAATGTCTACCACCATGCGCGAAATGCTGGAAGCCGGTGTCCATTTCGGTCACCAAACCCGCTTCTGGAACCCCAAGATGGCTCCGTTCATCTTCGGCCATCGCAACAAGATTCACATCATCAACCTGGAAAAGTCGCTCCCGATGTTCCAGGACGCGATGAAGTACGCCAAGCAACTCACGGCCAACCGCGGCACGATCCTGATGGTCGGCACGAAGCGACAGGCCCGTGAAATCGTCGCCGCGGAAGCCCGCCGCGCCGGCGTGCCTTTCGTCGACACCCGCTGGCTCGGCGGCATGCTGACCAACTTCAAGACCGTCAAGACCTCGATCAAGCGTCTGAAGGACATGAAGGCCCAGCAAGAAGCCGGCCTCGACAGCCTGAGCAAGAAGGAGCAGCTGACCTTCTCGCGCGAAATCGCGAAGCTCGAAAAGGACATCGGCGGCATCCAGGACATGGCTGCATTGCCTGATGCCATCTTCGTGATCGACGTGGGCTTCCACAAGATCGCTGTGGCCGAAGCCAAGAAGCTCGGCATTCCGCTGATCGGCGTGGTGGACTCCAACCACTCGCCCGAAGGCATCGACTACGTGATCCCTGGCAACGACGACTCGTCCAAGGCCGTCACGCTGTACGCACGCGGCATCGCTGACGCGATCATCGAAGGCCGCAACAGCGCCACCGGTGACGTGGTCAAGGCCATCGCCGAAGGCAGCAGCGACGAATTCGTCGAAGTCGAAGAAAGCGCTTCGGCCTGATTGACGCTTTCGCGAGCCTGAAGAAGGGGCTTTGGTGCCCCTTTTTTTTAACCTGATTTTTGGATTTACGGAGATACAACAATGGCTGCAATCACCGCAAGCATGGTCGGCGAACTGCGCGCAAAGACCGACGCGCCGATGATGGAATGCAAGAAGGCCCTGACCGAGGCCGACGGCAACATGGAAAAGGCCGAAGAGCTGCTGCGCATCAAGCTCGGCAACAAGGCTGGCAAGGCATCGGGCCGCATCACGGCTGAGGGCGTGGTCACGGCTTTCGTCGACGGCGCTGCCGGCGGCATGATCGAGATCAATTGCGAAACCGACTTCGTCACCAAGAACGACAGCTTCCTGGCCCTGGCCAACGCTGCCGCGATGCTGGTCGCCAAGAACAATCCCGCCGACATCGCCGCGCTGGGTGCGCTGCCCTACGAGCAGGACGGTTTCGGCCCCACGCTCGAAGACGTGCGCAAGGGCCTGATCGGCAAGATCGGCGAGAACATGAGCTTCCGCCGCTTCAAGCATTTCACGGGCAATGGCAAGCTGGCTTCGTACCTGCACGGCACGCGCATCGGCGTGATGGTCGAGTTCGAGGGCGACGACACGTCGGCCAAGGACGTCGCGATGCACATCGCCGCCATGAAGCCGGTCGCCATCCAGGCATCGGACGTGCCCGCCGACCTGATCGAAAAAGAGCGCGCCGTTGCCGCAGGCAAGGCCGAAGAAGACCGCAAGACGGCCGAAGCCGAAGGCAAGAAGCCGCAGCCGGCCGACATCGTTGCCAAGCGCATCGAAGGCGGCGTGCAGAAGTACTTGAAGGAAGTCTCGCTGCACAACCAGCCGTTCGTGAAGAACGACAAGCAGACCGTCGAGCAGATGCTCAAGGCCGCCAACACCTCGATCAAGGGCTTCACGCTGTACGTGGTCGGCGAAGGCATCGAGAAGAAGGTCGACGACTTCGCCGCCGAAGTGGCCGCGCAAGTCGCAGCAGCCAAGGCTGCTGCTTAAGCCATAAGGCTTCCAACGACGGCGCGTGCTCGCGTGCCGTCGTTTTTTCATCGCTACGTTTTACACTCGTCACCGCCAACCCCAAAGGAAATTGCCCATGTCTGATGCCCGCCCAGCCCACAAGCGAATCTTGTTGAAGCTGTCGGGAGAGGCACTGATGGGCGATGACGCCTTCGGCATCAACCGCGCGACCATCGTGCGCATGGTGCAGGACGTGGCCGAGGTCGTGAACATGGGCGTCCAGGTGGCGGTCGTGATCGGCGGCGGCAACATCTTCCGCGGCGTTGCGGGCGGCTCGGTCGGCATGGACCGCGCCACGGCCGACTACATGGGCATGCTGGCCACGGTGATGAACTCGCTGGCGCTTGCCGACGCGATGGACAAGCAGGGCCTCGTGGCCCGCGTGATGTCCGCCATCGCGATCGAGCAGGTGGTCGAGCCCTATGTGCGTCCCAAGGCCCTGCAGTACCTCGAAGAGGGCAAGGTCGTGGTGTTCGCTGCCGGTACCGGCAACCCGTTCTTCACCACCGACACGGCGGCTGCGCTGCGCGGTGCGGAGATCGGCGCCGAGCTGGTGCTCAAGGCCACCAAGGTGGACGGCGTCTATTCCGCCGACCCCAAGATCGACCCCCATGCAACGCGCTACGTCTCGCTCAGTTTCGACGAGGCGATCGCAAAGAATCTCGGCATCATGGACGCCACGGCCTTCGCGCTGTGCCGCGACCAGAAGTTGCCGATCAAGGTGTTCTCGATTCTCAAGAGCGGCGCGCTCAAGCGCGTCGTGATGGGCGAGGACGAAGGCACGCTGGTGCATGCCTAGGAGTATTTGAGATGACCATTGCAGACATCCGCAGTGCGACCGACGCGAAGATGAATCAGTCGCTCGCCGCATTCCAGAACAACCTTACCAAGATCCGCACGGGTCGCGCCAATTCGGCGCTGCTCGACTCGATCCATGTCGAGTACTACGGCTCGCAGGTGCCGCTGAGCCAGGTGGCCAACGTGTCGGTGCTCGATTCGCGCACCATCAGCGTCCAGCCCTGGGAAAAAGGCATGGGCGCCAAGATCGAGAAGGCCATCCGCGAAAGCGACTTGGGCCTGAACCCCGCGTCGATGGGCGACCTGATCCGCGTGCCGCTGCCCGCCATGAGCGAAGAGCGCCGCAAGGAAATGACCAAGCTGGTCCGCAACGAAGGCGAAACCGCCAAGGTCGCCACGCGCAACCTGCGTCGCGATGCGAACGAGTCGGTCAAGAAGCTCGTGAAGGACAAGCTGGCGTCCGAGGACGACCAGAAGCGCGCCGAAGCCGATATCCAGAAGGTCACCGACCGCCATATCGCCGAAATCGACCGCCTGGTCGCGGCGAAAGAAGCGGAGATCATGGCCGTTTGAGGCCCGTCATGGCCTCTTCGCCGCCGAGCATTCCCCACCACGTTGCCATCGTCATGGACGGCAACGGCCGTTGGGCGACGAAGCGGTTCCTGCCTCGCGTGGCGGGGCACAAGCAGGGCGTCGAATCGCTGCGGCGCTGCGTCAAGGCCTGCGCCGACCGCGGCGTGGGTGTTCTCACCGTGTTTGCGTTCTCTTCGGAGAACTGGAATCGCCCGCCCGAAGAAGTCTCCGGCTTGATGTCGCTCATGGTGGGCGCGCTGGCGCGCGAGGTGCCGCGCCTGAGCCGCGATGGCGTTCGGCTGCATTTCGTCGGCGAACGCGGCGGCCTGTCCGCCAAGCTGGTGGCCGGGTTGGTCAGTGCCGAAGAGGCGACCGCGCCCAACACGCGGCTCGTGCTCAACATCTGCTTCAACTACGGCGGGCGCTGGGACATCGCCCAGGCCGCGGCCAAGCTCGCCGAGCAGGGCCTGCCAATGACCGAGATGAACATGGACCGCGCGATGGCGCTGGCCCATGTGCCCGACCCCGACCTGTTCATCCGCACCGGCGGCGAGCAACGGTTGTCGAATTTCCTGCTCTGGCAAAGTGCCTATGCCGAGCTCTTCTTCAGCGACAAGCTGTGGCCCGAATTCGACGAGGCTGCGCTGGACGAGGCCATCGCCGCGTTCCAGAGCCGCGAGCGCCGCTTCGGCCAAACCTCGGCACAGGTCTCGACGGCCACGGCCTGAAGACCTCACAACCTCCCGCATGCTCAAACAACGCATCCTCACGGCGATCGTGCTGCTCGCGATCCTGCTGCCAGCGCTGTTCTACCGAAACTACATTCCATTCGCCTGCGTGATGCTCGTGCTGATCGGCGCGGCCGCATGGGAGTGGGGGCGCCTGAATGGCTACGGGCAGGGCATGTCGCTGTTTCTCGGTGCCGAGATGGTCGTGCTCTGCGGGCTTTCGTGGTGGCTGGGCCTGCTGGAGCAACCCCTGATCCTGATGTGGACCCTGGCCAGCGCGGCCTGGGTGCTGGGTGGTGCGGCGCTGTTGCGCGTGGCGGTGCCGGGCTGGCCCCGCATTCCGCGCGGTCTGCGCCTGGTCGGCGGCTTGCTGGCGCTGTGGGTCGCGTGGCTCGCCGCGGTGCAGGCGCGCATGGTCGGCATCAACTTCCTGTTGTCGATCCTGGTACTGGTCTGGGTGGCCGACGTGTTCGCCTATTTCGCGGGTCGCGCCTTCGGGCTGAAGTTCACCCGCGGCAAGCTGGCGCCGGCGATCAGCCCGGGCAAGAGCTGGGAGGGCGTGTGGGGCGGAATGATCGGCGTCATCGTGCTGGCCTTCGCCTGGGTCTACGCCGACAAGGCGCTCGGCGCGACGGTGCCCAGCCTCTACACCCGCCTGAACGAACGCGGCTGGTGGCTGCTCCTGATCGGCGCGGTGTTCCTCGCCGCGATGAGCGTCGTGGGCGACCTGGTCGAATCGCTGATCAAGCGCAGCGCCGGTGCCAAGGACAGCAGCCGCCTGCTCCCCGGCCACGGCGGCGTGCTCGACCGCGTGGATGCCCTCTTGCCGGCACTTCCCATTGCCATGATGCTGGCTTTCCTGTGAACACTCCCAAACAACGCGTCACGGTGCTCGGTTCGACCGGGTCGGTCGGCGTGAGCACGCTCGACGTCATTGCGCGGCACCCCGATCGCTTCGAGGTCTTTGCGCTCTCCGCTGCCACCAAGGTGGATGAGATGCTGGCGCAATGCGCGCAGTTCTCGCCCCGGTTCGCAGTCATGGCGAGCGCGCCGCATGCGGCATTGCTGGCCGAAAAGCTCAAGCAGAACGGTCTGGGCACCGTGGTGCTGACGGGCGAGGATGCTATTGAAAAGATAGCTTCGCACGAAGAAGTCGATGCCGTCATGGCGGCCATCGTCGGTGCTGCCGGGCTCGGCCCATGCCTTGCTGCCGCACGTGCCGGCAAGCGCCTGCTGCTGGCCAACAAGGAAGCCCTGGTGGTTGGCGGCGAGCTGTTCATGCAGACGGTGCGAGAGGGCGGCGCCACGCTGCTGCCGATCGACAGCGAGCATTCGGCCATCTTCCAGTCGCTGCCCGAAGACCCGGCCACCTGGGCACGGCGCATCGACAAGATCATCCTGACCGCCTCGGGCGGCCCGTTCCTCACCCGGGCGCCTGGTTCGCTGGGCGCGGTGACGCCTGAGCAGGCCTGCGCCCATCCGAACTGGGTCATGGGCCGCAAGATCTCGGTCGATTCGGCC
This sequence comes from Variovorax sp. RKNM96, assembly GCF_017161115.1. Taxonomy (GTDB): domain Bacteria; phylum Pseudomonadota; class Gammaproteobacteria; order Burkholderiales; family Burkholderiaceae_C; genus Variovorax. The sequence continues at coordinate 3,236,735 of NZ_CP046508.1, forward strand.
ACGATGATGAACAAGGCGCTCGAAGTGATCGAGGCACGCCACCTGTTCGGCGTCTCGCCCGAGCAGATCGAAGTCGTCATCCATCCGCAGAGCGTGGTGCACTCGATGGTGCAGTTCACCGACGCCTCTGTCATCGCCCAGCTCGGCACGCCCGACATGCGGGTGCCGATCGCGGTCGGCCTGGCCTGGCCCGAGCGCATCGAGAGCGGAGCGGCACGGCTCGATTTCCGCCAGATGGCGTCGCTGACCTTCGATGCGCCCGACGCGGCGCTCTTCCCGGGCCTGGGTCTTGCGTGGCACGCATTGCGCGCCGCACCGGGCACGACGGCGGTGCTCAACGCGGCCAACGAGGTCGCCGTCGAGGCCTTTCTGGACCGGCGCCTGCGTTTCGACCGCATTCATGCGGTCAACATGGAAACTTTGGAGGCGGTCGCTCCCTCCAAGCCGGCATCGCTGGCCGACCTGCTGGCGCTCGATGCCAGCGCTCGTGCGGCGGCCAATGCCGCTGCGCTGCGCTTCGCAGCCTGACTTCCCCCATTCGTCGAGGATCCGATGCTCACTGTCATAGCCTTCGTGGTTGCACTCGGTGTCCTGATTGCGGTGCATGAATACGGTCACTACCGCGTGGCCGTCGCCTGCGGCGTCAAGGTGGAGCGCTTCTCGATCGGATTCGGCAAGGCGCTGTTCCGCTGGCAGCCCAAGCGCCAGCATCCGGGGCAGCAGACCGAATTCGTCATCGCTGCCTTCCCGCTGGGCGGCTACGTCAAGATGCTCGACGAGCGCGAGGGGCCGGTGGCTCCCGAAGAGCGGCACCGGGCCTTCAACACCCAGCCCCTGAGGTCGCGCGCGGCCATTGTTGCGGCCGGGCCTATCGCCAATCTGTTGCTGGCGATCGTGCTTTACACGGCCGTCAACTGGATCGGCGTGGAAGAGCCGATTGCGAAGTTGGCGCGGCCGGTGGCGGCTTCGCTGGCCGAAGCTGCGGGCCTGCGCGGCGGTGAGCACATCACGCGCGCCGGCTTCGACGGCGATCTGACACCGGTCCAGTCCTTCGAGGATCTGCGCTGGCGCATGACGCAGGGCGCACTCAACGCCCGGGACCTGACGCTCGAAGTGGCCGGCGAAGACGGCAAGCCGGCGCGCCAGCTGGTGCTGCCGCTGAGCCGGATGGAGGCCAAGGACGCCGATCCGCAGATGTTCCGCAAGATCGGCGTGCTCGCGCCCCTGACCCGTCCCGAAATCGGCGAAGTCATGGCCGGCGGCGCCGGCGAGCAGTCGGGGCTGCGCAAGGGCGATCTGGTGCGCGCCATCGGCGAGACGGCCATCTACGATGGACAGCAGCTGCGCGAGGTGATCCGCGCTTCGGTCGACGGCGACCAGCCGCGCACCCAGGCCTGGGAGATTCAACGCGGCGGCCAGTCGCTCACGCTCGAGGTGAAGCCCGAGGTGCGCGAGGAGGGCGCCGCCAAGGTCGGCCGGATCGGCGCGTACGTTGGTGCACCCCCGGACATGGTGACGGTGCGCCAGGGGCCGGTCGATGGCGTCTGGCGCGGTGTGGTGCGCACATGGGAGATGTCCGCGCTGACCGTGCGCATGATGGTCAAGATGGTGACCGGACAGGCGTCGCTGAAGAACCTGAGCGGTCCGCTGACCATTGCCGACTATGCGGGCAAGTCCGCGAGCCTCGGCCTGACCCAGTACCTGATCTTCCTGGCGGTCATCAGCGTGAGCCTGGGCGTGCTCAATCTCATGCCGCTCCCGGTCCTCGATGGAGGACACCTGATGTATTATCTTTGGGAGGGCCTGACCGGCAAAAGCGTCTCTGACGCCTGGATGGAACGGCTTCAGCGCGGCGGTGTCGCCTTGCTGCTGGTCATGATGTCGGTCGCACTCTTCAACGACGTCACGCGGCTCTTTGGTTAACTTTCTGCCGGCCCTTTCCGTGCCGGCTCAATTCACAGATGAACAAAAACTCCAATCGCTTTCGCCTGCGTAGCGTTGTCGCGGTGGTTGCCAGTGCACTCGCAGCCACGGCAGCCTGGGCCGTCGAGCCTTTCACGGTGCGCGACATCCGCGTCGAAGGCCTGCAACGCGTCGAGGCCGGCACGATCTTCGCGTCATTGCCGGTGCGCGTGGGCGATACTTACAGTGACGAACGCGGCTCGGCCGCCATTCGCGCGCTGTTCGACCTGGGGTTGTTCAAGGACGTGCGCATCGACGTCAACGGCAATGTGCTGGTGGTGATCGTCGAGGAGCGCCCCACCATCGCCGACGTCGATTTCGTCGGTACCAAGGAATTCGACAAGGCGGCACTGCAGAAGGCCCTGCGCGAAATCGGCCTGACCGACGGCCGCCCGTACGACAAGGCGCTGGCTGATCGCGCCGAGCAGGAGCTCAAGCGCCAGTACGTGAGCCGCAGCCTCTACAACGCGCAGGTCGTGACCACCGTCACGCCCATCGAGCGCAACCGCGTCAACCTGACGTTCACCGTCACCGAAGGCGATTCCGCACGCATCCGCGAAGTCCACATCGTCGGCAGCAAGGCCTTCAGCGAATCGACGCTGCTGAGCCTGTTCGACCAGGACAGCGGCGGCTTCATGAGCTGGTACACCAAGTCCAACCAGTACTCGCGCGCCAAGCTCAACGCCGACCTCGAAACGCTGCGCTCGTACTACATCACGCGCGGCTACCTCGAATTCCGTATCGATTCGACCCAGGTCGCCATCTCGCCCGACCGCAAGGACCTGACGGTCACGGTCAACATCACCGAAGGCGAGAAGTTCGTGGTGGCTGGCGTCAAGCTCAACGGCAACTACCTGGGCCGCGACGACGAGTTCAAGTCGCTGATCACCATCAAGCCCGGCGAGGCCTACAACGGCGAACTGGTCACGGAAACCACCAAGGCCTTCAGCGACTACTTCGGCACCTTCGGCTATGCCTTCGCCAAGGTGCAGGCCGTTCCCGACATCGACCGTGTCAACAACCGCGTCACGCTCACGCTGCAGGCTGAGCCTTCGCGCCGCGTGTACGTGCGCCGTGTGTCCGTCGGCGGTAACAACAAGACCCGCGACGAAGTGATTCGCCGCGAGTTCCGGCAGTACGAAGCCTCCTGGTACGACGGCGACAAGATCAAGGTTTCGCGCGATCGCGTGGACCGCCTGGGTTTCTTCACCGAAGTGAACGTCGAGACCCAGGAAGTGCCCGGTTCGCCCGATCAGGTGGACCTGACCGTCAACGTGGCCGAAAAGCCCACCGGCAGCCTGCAGCTCGGCGCCGGCTATTCGAGCGCCGAGAAGGTCGCGCTGACCTTTGGTATTTCGCAGGAAAACGTGTTCGGCTCCGGCAATTTCCTGGGCGTGCAGGTCAACACCAGCAAGTACAACCGCACGATCTCGTTGACCACCACCGACCCGTATTTCACGAAAGACGGCATCTCGCGCACGGTCAGCGTCTATCACACGACGACGCGTCCGTACTCGTCGACCACCGACGGTGACTACAAGCTGGTCAACCAAGGGGCGTCCATCCGTTTCGGCGTGCCGTTCAGCGAGCTCGACACCGTGTTCTTCGGCATCGGGCTCGAACGGTATGCGTTCGATCCGAACTCGTCCACGTCGCTCTCGGGCCTCTATACGCCCAAGTCCTATCTGCGATATTTCCAGTGCAATACGAATACCGAAGGGCCGTGGCCGCCGGGCTTCATCGTGACTGGATGCGATCAGAAGAGCGTCTGGGGCGTGCCGCTCACCGTCGGTTGGGGCCGCGACAGCCGAGACAGCGCGCTGGTTCCGACCACCGGGGTCATGCAGCGTGCCAATGTCGAGCTTGGCGTAGGCGGCGACATGCAATACATCAAGACGAACTACCAATACCAGCAGTTCTTCGCGATCAACAAGCAATACACCTTCGCCATCAACGGCGATGTGGGCTACGCGAAGGCCCTGGGCAGCAAGGTCTACCCGATCTTCAAGAACTTCTATGCGGGTGGCTTGGGCTCGGTCCGCGGTTTTGAACAGAATTCGCTCGGCCCGCGCGATGTGCCACTGATCGGCCAGACCGATGGCGCTCCACTGGGCGGCACCAAGAAGGCGGTCTTCAACGCTGAGCTCAGCACGCCGTTCCCGGGAGCGGGCAATGACCGAACCCTGCGTCTGTATGGCTTCTTCGACGTGGGCAATGTGTTCGGGTCGCGCGCCCCAGGTCTGACCGACGAGCAGTACAAAGCGCAGAAAAAGCTGCGCGCCTCGGTCGGTCTCGGCATCAGCTGGATCTCGCCGCTGGGCCCCCTGCGCCTTGCATACGCTTTCCCCGTCAAGTCCCAAAAGGAAGTGCTCGATCCGACCACAGGCTTCGTCGTGATCCCGAAGGATAGAATTCAGCGCTTGCAATTCCAGATCGGAACGTCTTTCTAAATGAAGCATTTGATTCGCGCCGCTGCTGGTGCGTTGTTGATTCCCGCTTTCGCGATCGTCGCTGCGCCTGCGCAGGCGCAGGAAACCTTTCGCATCGGATTCGTCAATCCGGACCGGGTGCTGCGTGAAGCGCAGCCGGCCAAGGCAGCCCAGGCGAAGCTCGAAGCCGAATTCCTCAAGCGGGAGAAGGACCTGACGGCGCAAGGCGACGCATTGAAGACTGCCTCGGAGCGATTCGAGCGCGAAGCGCCGACCATCTCCGAGAGTCAGCGGGCGACGCGCCAGAAAGCGCTGATCGACCAGGACCGCGAGTTCCAGCGCCGTCGCCGCGAATTCCAGGAAGACCTGAATGCGCGCAAGAACGAAGAACTCCAGCAGGTCTACGAGCGCGCCAACCGCGTCGTGAAGCAGGTCGCCGAGGCGGAAAAGTACGACGCCATCCTGCAGGAAGCGATCTACATCAATCCGAAGCACGACATCACCGACAAGGTGATCAAGGCGCTCAACGCGTCCGTCGGCTCCACAGCGCCCGCGGCCGGCAAGTAACGCCGCGAACCGGCGTGTCGCTGCAGCTCGGAGCCATTGTTGACGCCCTCGGGGGCGAGCTTCATGGAGATGCCACGCTGTCCATCGAGCGGCTCTCGCCGCTCCAGAATGCACAGCCCGATGCGCTCAGTTTCCTGAGCCATCCCAAATACCAGCAGGAACTGGCGGCGTCGAAGGCCGCATGCGTGATCGTGTCGCCTGCCATGCAGGAGGCGGCTGCCGCGCGCGGGGCGTTCATCGTCACGCCCGATCCCTACCTCTACTTTGCGCGCCTGACACAGCTCTGGAAGTCGCACCATGCGCGTCCGGAGGCCGATCTCATCCACCCGTCCGCCGTGATCCATCCGGAAGCCCACGTCGACGCCACGGCGCGCGTCGGCGCGCTCTGCGTGGTGGAGCGGGGTGCGCGCGTCGGCGCGGACACGGTACTGAAGTCGCGCGTGACGGTCAGCGAAGACTGCACGATCGGCGATCGCTGCCTGCTGCACCCGGGCGTGGTAATCGGCGCCGACGGCTTCGGCCTCGCGCTGCACCAGGGCGCCTGGGTCAAGATCGAACAACTGGGTGCAGTGCGCATCGGCAACGACGTGGAGATCGGCGCCAACACCTGCATCGACCGCGGTGCCCTCGACGACACGGTCATCGAGGACGGCGTGAAGCTCGACAACCTGATCCAGATCGGCCACAACGTGCGCGTCGGCAAGAACACCGCCATGGCGGGCTGCGTCGGCGTGGCCGGCAGCGCGACCATCGGCGCCAACTGCACCTTCGGCGGCGGTGCCATCGTGCTGGGTCATCTGACGGTGGCCGACGGCGTGCATGTGTCCGCCGCGACCGTGGTGACGCGCTCCATTCACAAGGCCGGCCAGTACACCGGCATGTTTCCCATCGATGACAATGCGAGCTGGGAAAAAAATGCGGCAACGCTCAAGCAGTTGCACAGCCTGCGCGAACGACTGAAGGCGCTGGAGAAAGCCCTCCCGAAAAAATGACGACGATGCAGGAACAGAAAATCATGACGACGACGCTCGATATCCATCAAATCCTCAAGCTGCTTCCCCACCGCTACCCGTTCCTGCTGGTGGACCGCGTGCTGGACATGGAAAAGGGCAAGCGCATCACGGCGCTCAAGAATGTGACGATGAACGAGCCGTTCTTCAACGGCCACTTCCCGCATCGTCCGGTGATGCCGGGCGTGCTGATGCTCGAAGCCATGGCGCAGGCCGCGGCCCTGCTGTCATTCCATTCGCTGGACATCGTGCCGGACGACAACACCGTCTACTACTTTGCCGCCATCGACGGCGCGCGTTTCAAGCGTCCCGTGGAGCCCGGCGACCAGCTCACGCTCGAAGTCGAGATCGAACGCATGAAGGCCGGCATTTCCAAGTTCAAGGGCCGCGCGCTGGTGGGCAGCGAACTGGCCTGCGAAGCCACGCTGATGTGCGCCATGCGCCAGATCAGCTGACCCGGCCTTTGCCACAACAAGGCATGACCCAGGTTCATCCGACAGCGCTCGTCGATCCCCAGGCACAACTCGACGCCTCGGTTTCGGTCGGGCCCTATACCGTCATCGGCCCGCACGTGCGTGTCGGGGCGGGCACGACCATCGGCGCGCATTGCGTGATCGAAGGGCGCACCACCATCGGGCGCGACAACAGGATCTTCCAGTTCTCCTCGCTCGGCGCGATCCCGCAGGACAAGAAGTACGCAGGCGAGCCGACCGAACTCGTCATTGGCGACCGCAACGTCATTCGCGAGTTCTGCACCTTCAACCTCGGCGTGCCGGGGGCAGGGGGAGTGACGCGCGTGGGCAGCGACAACTGGATCATGGCGTACACGCACATCGCGCACGACTGCCATGTCGACAACCACACCACGTTGTCCAACAACACGACGCTGGCGGGCCATGTGCACCTGGCGGACTGGGTCACGATCGGCGGGCTCACCGGCATTCACCAGTTCGTCTCGATCGGCGCGCATGCCATGGTCGGCTTCGCGAGCGCGATCACGCAGGACGTGCCCCCGTTCATGTTGGTTGACGGCAATCCGCTGGCGGTTCGCGGCTTCAATGTCGTGGGCCTGCGCCGGCGCGATTTCTCGGCAGAGCGGCTGGCGGCGGTCAAGCAGATGCACAAGCTGCTGTATCGCCAGGGCAAGACGCTCGAAGAAGCACGCGCGGCCATTTCCGCGTTGACTGCCGAGATGCCCGAGGCGGCAGGTGATGTCGCCTTGATGGAATCCTTCCTCGCCAACTCCACGCGCGGCATCGCGCGTTGACGTGACGGCGATGCAGACGGACGAACAGCGACGCTTCGCGCTGGTCGCGGGCGAAGCCTCCGGCGACCTGCTCGCGGGCTTGCTGCTCGACGGCCTCCAGGCGCGTTGGCCCAACCTCCAGACCGCCGGCATCGGCGGCCCTCGCATGCTCGCGCACGGCTTCCAAAGCTGGTGGCCGCAGGAAAAGCTCGCGGTGCGCGGCTACATCGAGGTGCTGCGGCACTACGCCGAAATCGCCGGCATCCGCCGCCAGCTGAAGGCCCGCCTGTTGCTGGAGCGGCCCGAGCTGTTCATCGGCGTCGATGCGCCCGACTTCAACCTCGATCTCGAAGCCGGGCTGCGCAGCCAGGGCATCAAGACCGTGCATTTCATCTGTCCGTCGATCTGGGCCTGGCGCCCCAAGCGCATCGAGAAGGTCAGGGCTGCGGCGGACCATGTGCTGTGCATCTTCCCGTTCGAGCCCGAGTTGCTCGAAAAGCAGGGCGTTGCCGCGAGCTATGTGGGTCACCCGATCGCCAACGTGATCCCGATGACGCCCGACCGCGCCGCTGCCCGCGCCGCCATTGGCTTGGCGCCCGATGCGCAAGTCGTCGCCTTGCTGCCGGGCAGCCGCCGCTCCGAGATCCGCTACCTGGCCGACCGTTTCTTCGCCGCCGCTGCGCTGATGCAGAAGGCGCGGCCCGAACTCCAGTTTGTCGCGCCTATCATCCCGAGCCTGCGCGCCGAGGTCGAGGCCTTGCTCCAGGCCAGCGGCATGGCGGGGCGGGTGAAGCTGCTCGATGGCCAGTCGCACGCCGCGCTCGCCGCCTGCGACGTCACGCTGATTGCCAGCGGCACCGCCACGCTCGAGGCGGCGCTCTTCAAGCGGCCGATGGTCATCGCTTACAACATGAACGGGCTCTCGTGGCGCCTCATGCAGAAGAAGCAGTTGCAGCCCTGGGTCGGATTGCCCAACATCCTGTGCCGCGAGTTCGTGGTGCCCGAGTTGCTGCAGGAGGCCGCAACGCCCAAGGCGCTGGCCCAGGCCACGCTGGCCTGGCTCGACGCACCCGAAAAGACACAGGCCCTGCAACAAAGATTTTCCGAGCTGCACGTGCAATTGCAGCGCGATACGCCGACACTTTGCGCCGATGCGATCCAGAAAGTTCTTGAAGGCTGAGCAGGCCCGCCTGGTGTGGGACGCGCCGGGGCTGCTTGCGGGCGTCGACGAGGCCGGCCGCGGCCCGCTGGCGGGCCCCGTGGTGGCAGCGGCGGTGATCCTCGATGACACGCGGCCGATTCGTGGCCTCGCCGACTCCAAGACCCTCACCGCCCTGCAGCGCGAACGCCTGCACGACCAGATCCTGGCCAAGGCCCTGTGCTGCTCCATCGCCCAGGCCAGCGTCGAGGAAATCGACACCCACAACATCCTGCAGGCCACGATGCTCGCGATGCGCCGCGCGGTCGAGGGCCTGCGGCTGAAGCCCGCCAAGGTGCTGGTCGACGGCAACCGGCTGCCGACGCTGGACGTGCTGGCCGAAGCCGTGGTCAAGGGCGATGCGCTGGTCAAGGCAATTTCGGCTGCGTCGATCCTGGCCAAGGTTCATCGCGACCGGCTGTGCGAGCAGCTGCATACCGAATTCCCGCACTACGGCTTTGCCGGCCACAAGGGCTACGGCACGCCGGAGCACCTCGAGGCGCTGCAGCGGCACGGCGCCTGCGTCCACCATCGCAGGTCGTTCAGTCCGGTTGCTGCCGCGCTGGCGCGAACGGCTGCGGGCGCCACGCTGGTCGTCGAGACCGTGTCGGTCATGCCCGCGATGCTCGCGACGGTCGAGACCGTTCACCTCGACCTGCGCGCTGCGCCCTGATTCGCCGATGACCACCGACGCCGGCGCGAGCCACATCAGCTCGCGCGACAACCCGCTGCTCAAGGACCTGCGCAAGCTCGCGCAGGACCCGGGCGCCTACCGCAAGTTGGGACGTATCTGGCTCGAAGGCGACCACCTGTGCCGTGCGGCGCTGGCGCGCGGCGTCAAGCCGGCGATCGCGGTGTTTTCGGAGTCTTTCTGGCCGACTGCCCCAGCCGAATGGGGCGCGAGTGCTATCAAAACTGTAGTCGTCGCCGACGATCTGCTGCGCGACGTCAGCGGGCTGGAGTCGCCGGCGCCCATGGGCTTCGTGCTCGATCTCCCGGTGCGACCGGAGCTGATCCCCGATGCCCCGAGCGTGGTGCTCGACCGCCTGCAGGACGCCGGCAATGCCGGCTCCATCCTGCGCAGCGCAGCGGCTTTCGGCTTCACCCAGGTGATCGCGCTCAAGGGTACGGCGGCGCTCTGGGCGCCTAAGGTGCTGCGTGCCGGCATGGGTGCCCATTTCGGCCTACGGCTGATCGAAGGCGTCGAAGCCGATGCGCTCGATGCGTTGAAGATCCCGCTGGTCGCGACCAGTTCGCACCACGGCGAATGGCTTCATAACGCCCGTTTGCCGCACCCGTGCGCCTGGTTGATGGGTCACGAGGGGCAGGGCGTTTCCCCCGCGCTGGAAGCCCGGGCGACCCATCACATCCGCATTGCCCAGCCCGGCGGTGAGGAATCGCTCAACGTGGCCGCCGCCGCCGCGATCTGCCTGCATGCGAGCGGAGCGGCCCTGCAGGCCGGATAGAGCTTCAGTCCGGGCTACAATCGGGGGCTTACTCGCAATAGCGTCGCCCGGCCGCCTTTAACGCCAAAATCCCCTTGAAGCAAGTCCGCAGGCAACGCGCCTGGGGCTCCGGGCGACCGTAACCATTCGGAGAACCCAGTGCTTTTGTCTCTCAAGGGAAATTTCCCGCCCGCCATCCTGGCGCTCGCAGACGGCACGGTCTTTCAAGGCAATTCGATCGGAGCCGCCGGCTCCACGACCGGTGAAGTGGTGTTCAACACCGCCATGACCGGTTACCAGGAAATCCTCACCGACCCGAGCTACTGCCAGCAGATCGTCACCTTGACGTATCCGCACATCGGCAACTACGGTGTCAACGGGGAGGACATCGAAGCCGACAAGATCCATGCCGCGGGCCTGATCATCAAGGACCTGCCTCTCGTTGCCTCCAACTTCCGCCAGACCGCCACGCTGAGCGAATACCTCGTGGCCGGCAAGACGGTGGCCATCGCGAACATCGACACCCGCAAGCTCACGCGCCACCTGCGCACCCATGGCGCGCAGAACGGCTGCATCCTGGGCCTGGCCGAAGGCGAGGCTGTGACACAAGCCCTGATCGACAAGGCCATCGCCGCCGCCAAGGCCGCCCCGAGCATGGCCGGCCTGGACCTCGCCAAGGTGGTGTCGGTCACCCAGACCTACGAATGGACCGAGACCGAGTGGAAGCTGGGCGCGGGCTACGGCGTGCAGATCACGCCGAAATTCCACGTCGTCGCCTTCGATTACGGCGTGAAGAAGAACATCCTGCGCATGATCGCCCAGCGCGGCGCGCGCATCACGGTGGTGCCGGCCCAGACGCCCGCGGCCGACGTGCTCAAGCTCAAGCCCGACGGCATCTTCCTGGCCAATGGCCCCGGCGACCCGGAGCCCTGCGACTACGCCATCAGCGCCGTCAAGGAACTGATCGAGACCGGCATTCCCACGTTCGGCATCTGCCTCGGCCACCAGATCATGGCGCTCGCCTCGGGCGCCAAGACCTTCAAGATGAAGTTCGGCCACCACGGCGCGAACCATCCGGTGAAGGACCTGGACAACGGCCGCGTGAGCATCACCAGCCAGAACCACGGCTTCGCGGTCGACGAGAAGTCGCTGCCGGCCAACCTGCGCCCTACCCACATCAGCCTGTTCGACAACACGCTGCAGGGGCTGGCCCGCACCGACAAGCCCGCGTTCTGCTTCCAGGGCCACCCGGAAGCCTCGCCGGGCCCGCACGACATCGGCTATCTGTTCGATCGCTTCACGGCACTCATGGAAAAGAACAAGACGGAAAAGACGGAGAAAGAGAATGCCTAAGCGCACAGACCTCAAATCGATCCTCATCATCGGCGCCGGCCCGATCATCATCGGCCAGGCCTGCGAGTTCGACTACTCCGGCGTGCAGGCCTGCAAGGCGCTGCGCGAAGAGGGCTACAAGGTCATCCTGATCAACAGCAACCCCGCAACGATCATGACCGACCCGGCCACGGCCGACGTCACCTACATCGAGCCCATCACCTGGCAGACGGTTGAAAAAATCATCGCCAAGGAACGCCCCGACGCGATCCTGCCGACCATGGGCGGCCAGACCGCGCTGAACTGCGCGCTGGACCTCTGGCGCAACGGCGTGCTCGACAAGTACACGGGCGCCTCCACCAACAAGCCGGTCGAGCTCATCGGCGCCACGCCCGAAGCCATCGACAAGGCCGAAGACCGCCTGAAGTTCAAGGACGCGATGACCAAGATCGGTCTCGGTTCGGCGCGCTCGGGCATCGCCCACTCGATGGACGAGGCCTGGGCCGTGCAGAAGTCGGTCGGCTTCCCCACCGTGATCCGCCCCAGCTTCACGCTGGGCGGCACCGGCGGCGGCATCGCCTACAACCCGGAAGAGTTCGAGACCATCTGCAAGCGCGGCATCGAAGCCTCGCCCACCAACGAGCTGCTGATCGAAGAGTCGCTGCTCGGCTGGAAAGAGTACGAGATGGAAGTCGTGCGCGACAAGGCCGACAACTGCATCATCGTCTGCTCGATCGAAAACCTCGACCCGATGGGCGTGCACACCGGCGACTCGATCACCGTGGCCCCCGCGCAGACGCTCTCCGACAAGGAATACCAGATCCTGCGCAACGCCTCGCTGGCCGTGCTACGCGAGATTGGCGTCGATACGGGCGGCTCGAACGTGCAGTTCTCCATCAACCCGAAGGACGGCCGCATGGTCGTCATCGAGATGAACCCGCGCGTGTCGCGTTCCTCGGCGTTGGCTTCCAAGGCCACGGGCTTTCCGATCGCCAAGGTCGCTGCCAAGCTGGCCGTGGGCTACACGCTCGACGAGCTGCGCAACGAAATCACTGGCGGCGCCACGCCTGCGTCGTTCGAGCCGTCGATTGACTACGTGGTGACCAAGATCCCGCGTTTCGCATTCGAGAAATTCCCGCAGGCCGACTCGCGCCTGACGACGCAGATGAAGTCGGTGGGCGAGGTGATGGCCATGGGCCGCACCTTCCAGGAATCGTTCCAGAAGGCCCTGCGCGGCCTCGAAGTGGGCGTCGATGGCCTCAACGAGAAGACGCAGGACCGCGAAGTGCTCGAAAAGGAACTGGGTGAGCCCGGCCCCGAGCGCATCTGGTACGTGGGCGATGCCTTCGCCATGGGCCTGAGCGTGGACGAAGTGTTCGCGTTGACCAAGATCGACCCGTGGTTCCTGGTGCAGATCGAGGAGATCGTGAAGATCGAGCTCGAGTTGGAAACCAAGTCGCTCGACGACATCGACAAGGACACGCTGCTCGCGCTCAAGAAGAAGGGCTTCTCCGACCGCCGTCTCGCCAAGCAGCTCAAGACCACCGACACGGCCATCCGCGAGAAGCGCCGCGCCCTGGGCGTGCGCCCGGTCTACAAGCGCGTCGACACCTGCGCTGCGGAGTTCGCGACCAACACGGCCTACATGTACTCGACCTACGAAGACGAGTGCGAAGCCGATCCGACCGACAAGAAGAAGATCATGGTGCTCGGCGGCGGTCCCAACCGCATCGGCCAGGGCATCGAGTTCGACTACTGCTGCGTGCACGCCGCTCTCGCGATGCGCGAGGACGGCTACGAGACCATCATGGTCAACTGCAACCCCGAGACCGTGTCGACCGACTACGACACGTCCGACCGCCTGTATTTCGAGCCGCTGACGCTCGAAGACGTGCTCGAGATCGTCGACAAGGAAAAGCCGCTCGGCGTGATCGTGCAGTACGGCGGCCAGACGCCGCTGAAGCTCGCGCTCGATCTCGAAGCCAACGGCGTGCCGATCATCGGCACCTCGCCCGACATGATCGACGCGGCCGAAGACCGTGAGCGCTTCCAGAAGCTGCTGCACGAGCTGGGCCTGCGCCAGCCGCCGAACGCCACCGCGCGCACCGAACCCGAAGCGCTCGAGAAGGCCGCCGCCCTCGGCTACCCGCTGGTGGTGCGCCCGAGCTACGTGCTCGGCGGCCGTGCGATGGAAATCGTGCATGAACAGCGCGACCTCGAGCGCTACATGCGCGAGGCTGTGAAGGTCAGCAACGACTCGCCGGTGCTGCTCGATCGCTTCCTGAACGACGCCGTCGAGTGCGACGTCGACTGCATTCGCGACGGCGAAGGCGCCACGCTGATCGGCGGCGTGATGGAACACATCGAACAGGCCGGCGTGCACTCGGGCGACTCCGCCTGCTCGCTGCCGCCCTACAGCCTGAGCGCCGACACCATCGCCGAACTCAAGCGCCAGAGCGCCGCCATGGCGGCTGCCCTGAACGTGGTGGGCCTGATGAACGTGCAGTTCGCGATCCAGCAGAAGGACGGCAAGGACGTCATCTACGTGCTCGAAGTGAACCCCCGCGCGTCGCGCACGGTGCCTTACGTGAGCAAGGCCACCGGTATCCAGCTCGCCAAGGTGGCGGCACGCTGCATGGCCGGCCAGTCGCTCGCGTCGCAGGGCGTGACCAAGGAAGTGACGCCGCCGTACTTCAGCGTGAAGGAAGCCGTGTTCCCGTTCGTCAAGTTCCCGGGCGTGGACACCATCCTCGGCCCCGAGATGAAGTCGACCGGCGAAGTGATGGGCGTGGGCAAGACCTTCGGCGAGGCCTTCGTGAAGTCGCAACTGGGTGCCGGCACGCACCTGCCGAAGTCGGGCAAGGTCTTCATCTCGGTGAAGAACAACGACAAGGCGCGTGCCGTGGAAGTGGCGCGCGGCCTGGCCAAGCTGGGCTTCGAGCTGATCGCCACCAAGGGCACGGCCGCCGCCATCGCCGCCGCGGGCATCGAATGCGCGACGGTGAACAAGGTGACCGAAGGCCGCCCGCACATCGTGGACATGATCAAGAACAACGAGATTGCCTTGGTCATCAACACGGTGGAAGAGCGCCGCAATGCGATCACCGATTCGCGTCAGATCCGCACCTCGGCGCTGCTCGCCCGCGTGACCACCTTCACCACGATCTTCGGCGCCGAAGCCGCGGTCGAGGGCATGGGCTTCATGGACGAGCTGGGCGTGATCTCGGTGCAGGAGATGCACGCGCAACTGGCAGCCGCCTGAGCGCCTCATGGAAACGCAGCTCGTCGAACTAGACCTTAGCGACTGGAACGCGGCCACGCCCAACGAGGCGTGGATCGCGGAGCTGGAAGCGGGCAAGGTGCTGTACTTTCCGCGCCTGGGCTTCGAGCTGCTGCCCGAAGAGCGCAGCCTGCTGACACCCAGCCTGCTGTCGCCCGACGTGCGCAACATCAGCCTCGACGCCCACGGCAAGCTCAAGGGCGCCGTCGGTGACGAGGCGGTGCAACGCACGGCAGCGGCGATGGTGGGGCGGTTTCGCGCGCAGGCGCAGCAGCTGATCCACGGCCTGCTGCCGCACTACACGCCGGCCTTGCGGCTGGCGCCCACGAGCTACCGGCCGGCGCAGGTCGAGACGCGCGTGCAGTCGTGGCGTGCGGATGACCGCCGGCTGCACGTCGACGCGTTTCCTTCGCGTCCCAACTACGGCGAGCGCATCCTGCGCGTGTTCACCAACGTGAACCCCGAAGGCGCGCCGCGCGTCTGGCGCGTGGGCGAGCCTTTCGAAGACATTGCCAAGCGCTTCTTGCCGCGCGCCAAGCCCTACGTGCGCTGGCAGGCCAGGCTGCTGCAGGCGCTGCATGTGACCAAGTCGTTCCGCAGCGAGTACGACCACCTGATGCTGCAATTGCACGACGGCATGAAGTCGGACATGGCGTACCAGGAAACCTCGCCGCAGGAGAAGGCCGAGTTCCCGCCGGGCTCGGTGTGGGTGTGTTTTTCCGACCAGACTTCGCACGCCGTGATGGCGGGCCAGTACATGCTCGAACAGACCCTTCATCTGGCCGCTTCGAAGCAATACAATCCTGACTCGAGCCCGCTCGCCATCCTGAGCCGGCTGACCGGACGCAATCTCGTCTGATCTGTCCCCCCAATCGACCGCCGAACGGCATCGTTCGGCGGTTTCGCTTTATGGAGAACCAAACATGGCCACCATTCCAATCACCAAGCGCGGTGCCGAAAAGCTGCGCGCCGAGCTGCACCAGCTCAAGACCGTGGACCGCCCCTGGGTCATCAACGCGATTTCCGAAGCCCGCGCGCAGGGCGACCTGAGCGAGAACGCCGAGTACGAGGTCGCCAAGGACCGCCAGGGCTTCATCGAAGGCCGCATCCAGGAAGTCGAGGGCAAGCTCTCGGCCGCGCAGATCATCGATCCGACCGAGCTCGACGCCGGTGGCAAGGTGGTGTTCGGCTCGACAGTGGAACTCGAGGAAGAAGAGTCGGGCGAAGCCGTCAAGTACCAGATCGTGGGCGAGGACGAAGCCGACCTGAAGCTGGGCCTCATCAACATCTCCAGCCCGATCGCGCGCGCGCTGATCGGCAAGGAAGAGGGCGACACCGCCGAAGTGCAGGCCCCGGGTGGCCTCAAGCGCTACGAGATCGTGGCCGTTCGCTACCTCTGAACCATTCTTCGATGAAAGACCGCCTGGCTCTGCTGCTCGCTGCCTTCTGGTGGGGCAGCCTCACGACGATCGGCTTCCTGGTGGTGCCGATGCTGTTCGCCAAGCTCGGCAATCCGGCTGTCGCAGGCAATTTCGCGGGCCAGCTGTTCGAGGCGCAGAGCTGGGTCGCCATCGGCTGCGGCCTCATCCTCTTGATTCATTTCCGGAGCAAGGCCGATGAGCGCATGGACGCGGCCACGATGACGTCCATTGGCATCGTCCTCGGCGCCCTGTTGCTGGCGCTGCTACAGCAGTACGCCGTGGCACCGCGCATCCTGGCGCGGGACAACCTCAAGCTGTGGCACGCCGTCGGCGGCGGCATGTATGTCGTCCAATGGGCGTGCACCTTGGTGCTGCTCTGGCGCATGGGCGCGCGGCCCGGTCGCTGACAAAGCGGCGATGGCGGCTTTCGCCGCCATCTGCACACTCACTCTTTCCAGAACTTCGCGACCCAGCTCGCGGGCCGGATGTAGCGGAAGGCGCGATTGCGTCGTCCCGCCAGCGCATCGGGCGGATTGCACTCGCCATGAAAAATCATGATGCGTGCGCCTTCGGGGACGAAGGGCTCTTCCCAGTAGTTGGTCGGCCAGGTCGGGATGCCGTGGTACTTGAAGCTTGGGCACCAGGCTTCGGGCCAGTAGGAGAGCTTGCCCTGCTTGTGCAGGAAGTCCGACAGGTAGGCCTGCTCGTTGCGGTGTTCGGCCTGCACCTTGTCCATGTTGGCGCGGAAATACGCCAGCACGTCGGCATGGGCGCCCAGCTCGAAGCGGTAGACCGATGAATTCCCGGTGATCCGCTCGCGCCGCCAGGGGCGGGCGTAGTCGTGAATGATCAGGAACTCGCCGGGCTGCTCGAAGAAGGCATCGAGGCTGCCCACGACGACCACGTCGACGTCCAGGAAGAGGGCGGTGCCGCGCAGGCCGTGCAGGTCCTGCTCGAAGGTGGTGAGCTTCTTCCACGCGCCGTCGCGCTGGCCGGGGGCCAGTTGCAGGTTCAGCGGCGGGATCGGCAGGCACGTCACCTCGGGGCGGATGCCGGCGCCGTCATCGGTCAGGCAGACGAACTTGAAGTCGCCGCTCAAGTTGCGGCGCACCATCGCGTAGAGGCGGTTGACGTATTCGGGGCCGTATTTCGTGCCCCACTTCATGCAGAGGATATGGCGCTCGGCGCCTTGCGCTGCCACCCAGCTCAATCCGACTGATTGCGCTTCTTGGCCGACAGCGGCCGCTTGGCCTTGGCGCGCTTGATGGTGCCGCCGGGGGTGAGGCGCTGGTTGCCGAGCACGCGCAGGGTCTTGATTTCGGGGCGCTGGCCGCCGCGCTTGCTGTACTTCAGGACCTTGACGTCCCGTGGGCCGGGCATGCGGTCTTCATCGACCACCTTTTCCTTTTCGGGCTTCGGGCGCCACAGCACCAGGAGCTTGCCGATGTGCTGGATCGGGGCGGCATCGAGCTCTTCGGCGAGCTCGCGCAGCATGGCGTCGCGGGCAAGGCGGTCGTCGGAGAAGACGCGGACCTTGATGAGGCCATGGGCCTTGAGCGCGGCGTCGGCTTCCTTTTTCACGGCAGGGGTGAGCCCGTCTCCACCGACCATGACGATCGGATCCAGGTGGTGAGCTTCGGCGCGGTGCACCTTGCGCTCGGCAGGGGTAAGTTGAATGGCGGGCATCCCCGTATTATCGAGGGTAGAAAGCACCCCCCGAGCCGCCGGGCCGTTCCCAAGGCGAATACCGCAGTGCGGAGCACGGAGGTTTCTGATGAACACCAAAGCAAAAAGCAAAAAAGTCAACAAAGCCTGGCTTCACGATCACATCAATGATCCGTACGTGAAATTGGCCACGCGAGAGGGGTATCGCGCCCGCGCCGCCTACAAGCTCAAGGAGATCGACGAGTCGCTGGGGCTGGTCAAGCCGGGCCAACTGGTGGTCGACCTGGGCTCCACGCCCGGGGCCTGGAGCCAGTACCTGCGGCGGCGCATGTCGCCCGAGGGCGCCGCGGTCGGCACGCTGAACGGCACGATCATCGCGCTCGACATGCTCGCCATGGAGCCCATCGAGGGCGTTACCTTCCTCCAGGGAGACTTCCGCGAGGCGGAGTTGCTGGAGCAGGTCCTGGGCGTGCTGGCAGGCCGCAAGGCCGACCTGGTGGTTTCGGACATGGCGCCCAACCTGTCGGGCATCCATTCGGCCGATGGCGCCCGCATTGCGCACCTGATCGAGCTTGCGGTCGACTTCGCCCAGCACCACCTGAAGCCCGAGGGGGCGCTGGTGGCCAAGCTTTTCCATGGCGGCGGCTATGACGAATCGGTCAAGCTGTTCAAGGCCAGTTTCCGTACCGTCAAGCCGTTCAAGCCCAAGGCGTCGCGCGATAAATCGGCCGAGACTTTCCTCGTCGGGATGGGTTTGAAGGCCCTGGATACGCCTTGATACCTTGCCGCCATGGGTCGTCAGGGGGCGCAAACCCTTGTCAGGCTATGGCTGCTTTAGGGAAAAGCCCGTTTTTCGCAGCTTGAAAAGCCTAAAATGGGGCGCAATTGCGTACCCATAGCGCGTTTTTTCACATCCTCGTCACGCGCTTTCGACTGGAGCTTCGTTTGAACAATCAGTGGTTTTCCAAAGTTGCCGTATGGCTCGTCATTGCCATGGTGTTGTTCACTGTGTTCAAGCAGTTCGACACCCGCGGTGGCGTCGGCTCGGGAGCAGTCAGCTACTCCGAGTTCCTGGACCAGGTCCGGAACAACCAGATCAAGAGCGCCGTCATCCCTGAAGGCGCCGGCGGCGGCGAGATCGTCGCCGTCACCAACGACGATCGCAAGATCCGCACGACCGCCACGGTCCTGGACCGCGGCCTCGTGGGCGACCTGATCGATCACAACGTCAAGTTCGACGTCAAGCCGCGCGAAGAGGGCTCGCTCCTCATGACGCTCCTGGTCAGCTGGGGCCCGATGCTCCTGCTGATCGGGGTCTGGATCTACTTCATGCGACAGATGCAGGGCGGCGGCAAGGGCGGGGCGTTCAGCTTCGGCAAGAGCAAGGCCCGCATGATGGACGAGAACAACAACACGGTCACCTTCGCCGACGTCGCAGGCTGCGATGAGGCCAAGGAAGAAGTCCGTGAAGTCGTCGACTTCCTGAAAGACCCGCAGCGCTTCCAGAAACTCGGCGGCCGCATTCCGCGCGGCCTGCTGCTGGTCGGCCCTCCGGGTACCGGCAAGACCTTGTTGGCCAAGTCGATCGCCGGCGAAGCCAAGGTTCCTTTCTTCTCGATTTCGGGCTCCGACTTCGTTGAAATGTTCGTCGGCGTGGGCGCTGCCCGCGTCCGCGACATGTTCGAGAACGCCAAGAAGAACGCACCCTGCATCATCTTCATCGACGAAATCGATGCGGTGGGTCGCCAGCGCGGCGCCGGCCTCGGCGGCGGCAACGACGAGCGCGAACAAACCCTCAACCAGATGCTGGTCGAGATGGACGGCTTCGAAACCAACCTCGGCGTGATCGTGGTGGCTGCCACCAACCGCCCGGACATCCTGGACGCCGCACTGCTGCGCCCCGGCCGTTTCGACCGCCAGGTCTACGTCACGCTGCCGGACATCCGCGGCCGCGAACAGATCCTCGGCGTGCACATGCGCAAGGTCCCGCTGGGCCAGGACGTGAACCCGAGCGTGATCGCCCGCGGCACGCCCGGCATGTCGGGCGCCGACCTGGCCAACCTCTGCAATGAAGCTGCCCTCATGGCCGCCCGCCGCAATGCGCGCGTCGTCGAGATGCAGGACTTCGAGAAGGCCAAGGACAAGATCTTCATGGGTCCCGAGCGCAAGAGCATGGTCATGCCCGAGGAAGAGCGCCGCAACACGGCCTACCACGAGTCCGGCCACGCCCTCATCGGCAAGCTGCTGCCCAAGTGCGACCCGGTCCACAAGGTCACGATCATTCCGCGTGGCCGCGCTCTGGGCGTGACCATGAGCCTGCCGGCGCAGGACCGCTACAGCTACGACCGCGAGTACATGCTCAACCAGATCAGCATGCTGTTCGGTGGCCGTATCGCTGAAGAAGTGTTCATGCACCAGATGACCACCGGCGCGAGCAACGACTTCGAACGCGCGACTTCCATCGCCCGCGACATGGTCACGCGCTACGGCATGACCGATGCGCTGGGCCCGATGGTCTACGCCGAGAACGAAGGCGAAGTGTTCCTCGGCCGCTCGGTCACCAAGACCACGAACATGAGCGAGCAGACCATGGAAAAGGTCGACGGCGAAGTGCGCCGCATCATCGACGAGCAGTACGCCCTGGCGCGCCGCCTGATCGAAGAGAACAGCGACAAGATGCACGCAATGGCCAAGGCGTTGCTCGAATGGGAAACCATCGATTCCGAACAGCTCGACGACATCATGGCTGGCCGCGCTCCGCGTCCGCCCAAGGACTGGACGCCGCGGACCCCTCCTTCGGGCAGCGGCGGCAGTGGCGGCACCCCGGCGGTCAATACCGACCCGGCGCCGACCGCCGCTTGAGGTGGGCTTGAAATCAAGCAGCAACGGGGCCTCTGGCCCCGTTTTCCATGGTGGTGCGCCGAATGGCGGAACGCATGCCGCGGTCTGGCAGACCTCCCGTTTCAGGATCGATCTCGCGCAGCCGCGCGTGATGGGTATCGTCAACGTCACGCCTGACTCTTTCTCCGACGGTGGCGCGCATGCGTCCACCGAAACCGCGCTGCGTCATTGCGAGCAGTTGCTGAAGGAGGGCGCCGACATCCTCGACATCGGCGGCGAATCCACCCGCCCGGGCAGTCCGGCCGTGCCGCTCGACGCCGAACTGGCGCGTGTGCTGCCGGTGGTGCGCGAGGCGGTGAAGCTGAACGTGCCGCTCTCCATCGACACCTACAAGCCCGAGGTCATGCGCGCCGTGCTCGACCTGGGCGCGGACATCGTCAACGACATCTGGGCGCTGCGCCAGCCGGGCGCGCGCGAAGCCGTGGCGGCGCACCCGTCGTGCGGCATCTGCCTGATGCACATGCACCGCGATCCGCAGACCATGCAGGCCGTGCCCATGCAGGGCGACGTGATCCCCGAGGTGATGGCGTTCTGGGCTGCGCAGTTGGCGCAGCTTCACGCCCTGCAGATCGATCCGTCGCGCATCACGCTCGACCCGGGCGTTGGCTTCGGCAAGACCGTGGCTCAGAATTTCGCCCTGCTGGGCCGGCAGCGCGAACTGCTCGGTGCCGGCTACCCGCTTTTGCTGGGCTGGTCGCGCAAGTCGTCGATCGGCGCCGTCACAGGCATCGAAGCGGCGGGCGAACGCATCGTGCCCAGCGTCGCGGCCGCGGTGCTGGCCGTGGATCGCGGTGCCGTCATCGTGCGCGTGCACGATGTGCGCGACACGGTGGCCGCCCTCGCGGTGTGGCGCGCGATGCAAGCGGCAGCACAAACACAACAAACAAAAAAGGAACTCGCATGACCCGCAAATACTTCGGCACCGACGGCATCCGTGGCACGGTCGGCCAATCGCCCATCACGCCCGACTTCGTGCTGCGCCTCGCGCACGCCGTGGGCCGTGTGCTCAAGAAAACGGAGGCTCGGCCCCGTGTGCTGATCGGCAAGGACACCCGCATTTCGGGCTACATGCTCGAATCGGCGCTCGAATCGGGCTTCAATTCGGCCGGTGTCGACGTGGTGCTGCTGGGCCCGCTGCCCACGCCCGGCGTTGCGTACCTCACGCGTGCCCAGCGCGCGAGCCTTGGGGTGGTGATCAGCGCCAGCCACAACGCTTTTCCCGACAACGGCATCAAGTTCTTCAGCGCGCAGGGCACCAAGCTCGACGATGCGTGGGAGCTGGCCGTCGAAGCCGCGCTGGAAGAAGCGCCCGTGTGGGTTGATTCCGCGAACCTCGGCAAGGCCCGCCGCCTTGACGATGCGTCCGGCCGCTACACCGAGTTCTGCAAGAGCACCTTCTCGAACGACCTGACGCTGAGAAACATGAAGCTCGTCGTCGACGGCGCGCACGGCGCGGCCTACCAGGTGGCGCCCAACGTGTTCCATGAGTTGGGCGCGGAAGTCACCAGCATCGGCTGCGCACCCGATGGGTTGAACATCAACAAGGGCTTCGGCGCGACCCATCCTGAAGCGCTGGTCGCCGCGGTGATCGCACAGAAAGCCGACTACGGCATTGCGCTCGACGGTGACGCCGACCGCCTGCAACTGGTCGATGCCAGCGGGCGCCTCTTCAACGGCGACGAACTGCTCTACCTGATGGTGGCCGAGCGCATCGCGCGCGGCGAGAAGCCGCAGGGCGTGGTCGGCACGCTGATGACCAACAAGGCGGTGGAGGTCGCGCTGCGCGGTCAGGGCATCGAGTTCGTGCGCGCCAAGGTGGGCGACCGCTACGTGCTCGAAGAGCTCGACAAGCGCGGCTGGCTCCTGGGCGGCGAGGGCTCGGGCCACCTGCTCGCGCTCGACCGCCACACCACCGGAGACGGCATCGTGAGCGCTCTGCAGGTGCTGCAGGCGTGCGTCCGCAGCGGCAAGACGGTGGCGCAGCTGCTCGAAGGCGTCACGCTGTTCCCACAGACGCTGATCAACGTGCGCCTCGCGCCCGACCAGAACTGGAAGGACAACAAGGCGCTGGCCAGCGAAACGCAGCGCATCGAGGCCGAGCTGGGCGACGGCGGCCGCGTGCTGATCCGCGCGAGCGGCACCGAGCCGCTGGTTCGCGTGATGGTCGAGGCACGCGATGCCAAGCAGTCCAGGTCGTGTGCAGAACGCCTTGCGGCGACGCTCGAGCCGGCGCAGTGAGCATTGAAACCCTGATCGCGGACTACCGCGACGCCGCACAGGCGGCCGCGCTGGTCGACCTGCTCGACGCCTATGCCCGAGATCCGGCCGGTGGCGGCACGCCGCTCGACGCCGCTGTGCGCGAAGGCTTGCCCGCGGCACTGGCGGCGCGTCCGCAGGCCTTCAGCGTGTTGGCTTTCGATGGCGACAAGCCCGTCGGCCTGATCAACTGCATCGAGGGTTTCTCGACCTTCGCCTGCAAACCGCTGGTCAACGTGCACGACGTGGTCGTGCTGCCCAGCCATCGCGGCCAGCGCGTCGCGCAGCAGATGTTCGCCCGGGTGGAAGAAGAGGCGCGCAAGCGAGGCGCCTGCAAGCTCACGCTCGAAGTGCTTTCGGGCAACGCACCGGCGCTCCGCGCCTATGAGCGCGAAGGCTTCATCGGCTATCAGCTCGACCCGGCTTTCGGGCACGCGGTCTTTCTGCAGAAGAAGCTCTGAAAAGAAAAAGGGCCGAGGCGAATGGATCGCCGTCGGCCCTCACCCCAACCCTCTCCCCGAGGGGAGAGGGCGCAAGACAACGAATCAGAAGCGCGTAACGGGCGCTTCGGCGTCGGTCTTGTTGGGCGCGTACTTGCCCAGCTCCCATTTCGCGATCGCATTGCGGTGCACTTCGTCCGGGCCGTCCGCAAAGCGCAGCGTGCGCGCGCCGGCATAGGCGTAGGCGAGCGGGAAGTCGTCGCACATGCCGCCGCCGCCGTGGACCTGCATGGCCCAGTCGATCACCTGGCAGGCCATGCTCGGCGCGACCACCTTGATCATCGCGATTTCGTTCTTCGCGACCTTGTTGCCGGCCACGTCCATGAGCCAGGCCGCCTTGAGCGTGAGCAGGCGGGCCATGTCGATCTTGCAGCGTGCTTCGGCGATGCGCTCCTGCGTCACCGTCTGCGAGGCGACGGTCTTGCCGAAGGCGACGCGCGAGGAGGCGCGCTTGCACATCAGTTCGAGCGCGCGCTCGGCCAGGCCGATCAGGCGCATGCAGTGGTGGATGCGTCCCGGGCCAAGGCGGCCTTGCGCGATTTCGAAGCCGCGGCCTTCGCCGAGCAGGATGTTGTCGACAGGCACGCGCACGTTCTCGAAGTACATCTCGACGTGGCCGTGCGGCGCATCGTCGTAGCCCATCACGTTCAGCGGGCGCACGATGCGGATGCCCTTGGCATCGGCCGGCACGATCACCATGCTTTGCTGCGAGTGGCGCGGCGCGTCCGGATCGCTCTTGCCCATGGTGATGAAGACGGCGCAGCGCGGATCGGCCGCGCCCGAAATCCACCACTTGTGGCCGTTGATCACGTACTCGTCGCCTTCACGCGTGATGCGGGTCGAGATGTTGGTCGCGTCGCTCGATGCGACATCGGGTTCGGTCATCGCGAAGGCCGAGCGGATCTGGCCTTCGAGCAGCGGCTTGAGCCAGCGCGCCTTGATGGCTTCGGAGCCGTAGCGGGCGATGGTTTCCATGTTGCCGGTGTCCGGCGCGGAGCAGTTGAAGGCTTCCGACGCCCATGGCACGTGGCCCATGATTTCGGCCAGCGGCGCGTATTCCTGGTTGGTGAGGCCCGCGCCTTCGTAGCCCGAGGCGGCGGCGCTGTCAACCGGCAGGAACAGGTTCCACAGGCCCTGGGCCTTGGCCTTTTCCTTGACCTTCTCGACGGTCTTCAACGCGGTCCAGCGCTTGCCGGCGGCCGTGTTGGCAGCCAGCTCGGCGGAATACTCGGCTTCGGCCGGGTAGATGTGCGCGTCCATGAAGTCGCTGACGCGCTTTTGCAGTTCCTTGGTCTTGGCCGAATATTCGAAGTCCATGCTGTCTCCTGGTGGGGGTGATTGGGCGGAGGGGGAGGGCCTGGTTACGCCTTTTGGGCGAATTGCCAGGCCATCTCGGCCATCGGTCTCGCGCCGCGCGCTGACGCCACGGCTTGCTCGCTCGATGCAGTACCGGCCTCGACCCGCTTCGCGATGCCCTGCAGGATTGCAGCCATGCGGAACAGGTTGTAGGCCTGATAGAAATTCCAGTCGGGTGCCAGTGCCTCGGGTGTGCTGATGCGCGTGCGCTCGCAGTACCGGCGGATGTATTCGCTCTCGGTGGGAATGCCCAGCGCCGCGACGTCCACGCCGCCGATGCCGCGGCCGGTGGTGGGCGGCATGTGCCACGACATGCAGTGGTAGCTGAAGTCCGCGAGCGGATGGCCCAGCGTGGAGAGCTCCCAGTCGAGCACCGCGATGATCCGCGGCTCGGTGGCGTGGAACATCACGTTGTCGAGGCGGTAGTCGCCATGGACGATCGAGACCTTGCTCTCGTCGCGCGCGCTCGCCGGCATGTGGGCGGGGAACCAGTCGATCAGCCGCTCCATGGCCTCGATCGGCTGCGACAGTTCGCCGGTGCCATCGGCCGAGGCCTTGTACTGTTTGCTCCAGCGGCCGATCTGGCGCTCGAAGTAGTTGCCGGGCTTGCCGTAGTCGGCCAGGCCCCGCGCGGCGAAGTCGACCGTGTGCAGCGCCGCGATGACGCGGTTCATCTCGTCGTAGTAGGCCGCGCGCTCGGCGTTGCTGAAGCCGGGCAGCGACTGGTCCCAGAGCACGCGGCCCTGCATGAACTCCATCACGTAGAAGGCGCGGCCGATGACGGACTCGTCCTCGCACAGGCAGTGCATGCGCGGCACGGGCACGTCGGTGCCTTGCAGGCCGCTCATGACCTTGAACTCGCGCTCCACCGCGTGGGCAGAGCGCAGCAGCTTGGCGACCGGGCCGGGCTTGGCGCGCATCACGTAGCTTTGCGACGGCGTGACGAGCTTGTAGGTCGGGTTCGACTGGCCGCCCTTGAACATCTCGACGGTCAGCGGGCCCTTGAAGCCGTCGAGGTTCTTCGCGAGCCAGGCGGCGAGCACCTCGATGTCGAAGGCGTGCTGCTGCGAAACCGCGCGGGTGCCGACGAAGTTGGAGAAGTCCTGGCTCATGTCAGATATCCGCTTCCGAGATGCGCCTCAATGCCGCGCGGTCGAGAACCACAAGGCCGCCCGGCTCGATCCGGATGCTGCCCTCGCGTTCCATGGTCTTGAGTTCCTGGTTGACCCGCTGGCGCGAGGCGCCGAGCAGTTGCGCCAGTTCTTCCTGCGCCAGTTGCAGGCCGATGCGCATCTGGCTGCCGTCGTCCAGGTTGGGCACGCCGTAGCTGCGCACGAGGTGAATCAACTGCTTGGCCAGGCGTGCGCGCAAGGGCAGGGTGTTGAGATCTTCCACCAGCCCGAACAGCGTGCGGATGCGGCGCGCCTGCAGCCGCATCAGCGCCTCGTACAGCTCCACGTGCGCGGCCAGGATCTTCTGGAAGTCGGCGCGCGCCACACAAAGAATGGTGCTGTCCCCATGCGCATAGGCGTCGTGCGTGCGCCGGTCCCCGTCGAACATCGCCACGTCGCCGAACCAGATGCCCGGCTCCACGTACGTCAGCGTCACCTGCTTGCCCGAGACGGCCGTCGAGCTGACCCGCACCGCGCCCTTGGCGCAGGCAATCCAGTGTTCGGGTGGGTCGCCGCGTGCGGCGATCAGGTCGCCGTCTTTGTAGCGTTTGACGAAAGCGCATCGGAGGATGTCGTGCCGTAGCGATGGAGATAGGGAAGAAAACCAGCGACCACTGTTGATCGCTTCACGTTCTTCGATGGTAAGAATGGGGTCGTCCATTGGTCTGTCCTCTCGGCGACTGAAAAGCTGGGGGGTGTCACGGGAGCGACGCCACAAGGCGCTACTCGTACTGCGGCGGTTTCTTCTCGAGGAACGCGGCGATGCCGATGCCCGCGTTCGCATGGTGCAGGTTGCGCACGAAGTGATCGCGCTCCTGCGTGAGCTGCGCGGCCAGCGTGGCGCCGCGTGCTTCGCTCAGCAGTTCCTTGATACTGGCGAGCGAGTTGGGCGCGCGGGCGTTGAGCTTCTTCGCCAGCGCCAGGGCGCCCGCGAGCGCCTGCCCGTTCTCGGTGAGCTCGTTCACGAGGCCGGCCGCATGCAGGCGCGGCGCGCCGATGCGCTCGCCGTTCATGAGCCATTCGCTGGCGAGCTGCCGCGGAAGCTGCTGCCCGAGGTGCCAGCTCAGGCCCCCGTCGGGCGACAGTGCCACGTTGCTGTAGGAGGCCGCGAACACCGCATCGCGCGCCGCCACCACGAAATCGCAGGCGAGGGCGAGCGAGAAGCCCGCGCCGGCCGCAGCGCCTTCGACGGCCGCAATGATGGGCTTCGGGAACGTACGGATCGAATCGATCCAGTTGTGCAGCCCCTCGATGCTCTCGGCCTGCACCGAGCGGTCGAGCTCGCGGTTGGCCAAGAGGCGCTGCAGCGAGCCGCCCGCGCAGAACCATGCGCCTTCGCCCACGATGACGACGCTACGGATCTCGCTGCTGCTCTCGGCGCCGTTGAGCGCCTCAATGCCCGCGGCATAGATCTCGGGGCCCAGCGCATTGCGTTGGGTGGGGTTGGCGATCGTCAGCACCATGGTGCTGCCTTCGCTCGTGCTCTTGAGTTCGGCGGTCATCGCTGTGTCGCGTTTCCAGTCGGTTGGTTGTCTGTTTATTCTTCTTCGTGCAGGAGGCTCAGGCCCAGCGCGCCGCGGCGGCGCAGCCACGGGCTCGGGCGATAGCGCGGGTCGCCGTAGACGGTCTGCAGGTTGAACAGCACTTCGAGCATGTTGGTCGGGCCGTAGAGGTTGCCCATTGCGAGCGGGCCGCGCGGGTAGCCGAGGCCCAGCTGCACCGCGGTCTCGAGGTCGGCCGGCGAGCACACGCGCTGCTGGCACATGTCGGTGGCGATGTTGACGATGGTGCCGATCACGCGCTGCGTGACGAAGCCACCGCTGTCTCGGATCACGCTCACCGCCTTGCCGTCGCGCGCGAAGAGGGCGTGCGCAGCATCGCGGATGTCGCGGCGGGTGGCCGGGTTGGTGGCGAGCACGCGGCGCTTGGTGGCAGCGTCGTCGATCAGCATGTCGATGCCGACGGTGCGCGTGGCGTCCAGGCGCTCGACGGCCGCAACGGTGGTCACGTCGAAGCCCAGAGGAGCGACCAGGATCAGCGAATGCGGCGCGGCGGTGGCGCCGCTGTCGATCTGCGCGCCCAGCGTGTTGATCAGGCGCAGCAGCTCGGCACGGCGTGCGGCGCGGGGCGACACCCAGACCGAGGGCGTGCCATCGACCACGGGCGCGGGGGCCTCGGGCGTCTGCTGCATCACGCCGTCGGTGTAGCGGTAGAAGCCTTCGTTGGTCTTGCGGCCGAGCGCGCCGGCGGCCAGGCGCTGCGCGGTGATCACGCTCGGGCGGAAGCGGGGCTCTTCGAAGTACTGGTGGTAGATCGACTCCATCACCGGGTGCGACACGTCGAGCGCCGTCAGGTCCAGCAGCTCGAACGGGCCGAGGCGGAAACCGGCCTGGTCCTTCAGGATGCGGTCGATGGTCACGAAGTCGGTCACGCCTTCGCCGACGATGCGCAGCGCCTCGGTGCCGTAGCCGCGGCCCGCGTGGTTGACGATGAAGCCGGGCGTGTCCTGCGCCTGCACCGCGCTGTGGCCCATCTGCACCGCGTAGCCGGCCAGTTGCTTGCAGACTTCGGGCGCGGTCTTGAAGCCCGCCACCACCTCGACCACCTTCATCAGCGGCACGGGGTTGAAGAAGTGAAAGCCCGCAAAGCGCTCCGGATGCGAGAGTCCGGCCGCGATGGCCGTCACCGAGAGCGACGAGGTGTTGGTGACCAGCGTGGCCGTCGGGGCCACCACGGTCTCGATCTCGCGGAACAGCTTGCGCTTGACCTCGAGGTCTTCGATCACGGCTTCGATGACGAGGTCGCAGCCGGCGAGGGCCTGGATCGAATCGACGGCTCGCACGCGCGCGATCTGCGCATCGCGGGCTGTGGCATCGAGCTTGCCCTTTTCGTGCAGCTTGTTCCACTGGGCGATGAGGGCTTCGCGTCCGCGTTCGGCGGCGCCTGCAAAGCTGTCCAGAAGCAGCACTTCGCTGCCGGCCTGTGCGGCGATCTGCGCGATCCCGCGACCCATGGCGCCCGCGCCGATGAGCCCGATCCGTTGGTAGTTCACTGTCATTTGATGGAGATTTTCGCTGGTTGAGTGGTGTGAGGGCCTGACGCGCAGGTGCTGGCCGGAGAGCGGCTGGCGAACGTCGGCAGACTCCGATTTTGCAATCCCGCGCGGGCGATGCGTCCCGGGTCTTACGCGGGGCCGCGTTTTTTCAGGCCGGACGGCGGCTGCGGTCGATGGCCACGCTCAGGCCGATGGCGAGCAGCAGCAGCGCGAGACCGACCCGGCTCATCCACGGCGCGGCGTCGTTTGCCAGCAGCCAGCCGCCGAGGCCCGCGCCCACAGCTTGGCCGATGTAGATGCCCGAGCTGTTGAGTGCCACGGAGCCCGGCGCGAGTGCGGGCGCCAGTCCCACCAGCCGCGCCTGCTGGGCCGAGTTGGTGGCGAAGCAGCCCAGGCCCCAGGGCACGATCACCACGGCCAGCCAGGCGAGCGTGCTCGCGAACGGCCACAAGAGCAGGCTCAGCGCGATCAGCGAGCTCGTGAGCAGCACCATGCGGCCGGCGCCGATTCGGTCGATGTGGCGGCTGACCACCATGTTGCCGACCAGTCCGAACGCACCGAACAGCGCCCACATCAGGCTCAGCGTGTTCGCGTCCGCACCGAAGCTCTGCTTGAGGACAGGCCCGAAATAGCTGAACAGCACGAACTGCCCCGAGCCCTGCAGTGCCGTGACCGAGACGATCCCCATCAGCACCGGGCTGCGCAGCACGCGCGACCACGCCGCCGCCGTAAGCGCGGCGGGCCGGATGCCGGGAGGCAGCGTGAGCCAGATCGAGGCGGCGCTCACGATGCTGAGCATCGCGATGGCCATGAAGGCCATGCGCCAGCCGAGGTGGCCGCCGATCAATGCGCCGATCGGCAGGCCCAGCACCGAGGCCATCGACCAGCCGAGAAAGACGAAGGTGACGGCCCGCCCGCGGTGCTCCGGCGGCACCAGCATGCCGGCGCAGGCTGCGGCCTGCGGCGTGAAGATCGCCGGTGCGATCACCGTGAGCATGCGCACCGGCAGCAGGGCGGCGAAGCTCGGCATGAGCGTGCAGAGGGCGTGTCCCGCGGCATACCAGAGGAGCGTGAGGGCCAGGAGCTGGCGGCGGTCCCAGCCCGCGACCAGGGCGGCCAGGAGCGGCGCGCCGAGGCACATCACGATCGCGGCCGCGGTGATCAGCTGGCCCGCTGTCGCCGCGGTGACGGACAGCGAGGCGCTGATCTCGTTGAGCGTGCCGGGCACCACCATCACCCCGGTGCCGATCACGAAATTGCCGGCCAGCAGCGCCCAGAGCGCGCCCCGGGGCGCAGGCCGGCTCATGAAATCAACGGCGAACCTGCAGCGCGCCGGGATTCACGATGTTGGTGGGGTTGCCCTTGATGAAGCTCACGACGTTGTCGAAAGCCTGGCCGAAATAGCTCTCGTAGCTGTCCTGCTCGACATAGCCGATGTGTGGCGTGCAGATGCAGTTTTCGAGGCGAAGCAGTGCGTGGCCTTGAAGCGGTGGTTCGCTCTCGAACACGTCGATAGCCGCGAGGCCTGGGCGTCCGCGGTTGAGCGCGGCAAGCAGGGCATCGGCC
The DNA here is from genome assembly GCF_017161115.1 of Variovorax sp. RKNM96. Taxonomy (GTDB): domain Bacteria; phylum Pseudomonadota; class Gammaproteobacteria; order Burkholderiales; family Burkholderiaceae_C; genus Variovorax. The sequence goes on from NZ_CP046508.1 coordinate 3,267,096, forward strand.
TCGACCAGTTCGGCGCGAGAGGTGTTCACGAAGAGCGCGGTCGGCTTCATGCGCGAGAGGTCTTCGAGCGTGACGAGACCATTGGTTTCCTCGTTGAGCCGCAGGTGCACCGAGAGCACGTCGGCCGCGGCGAAGAACTCGTGGCGGTTCTGCGCGACCTGGAAGCCATCGGACCTCGCCTTGGCGCAGCTCGCCTCGCGGCCCCAGATCACCACCTGCATGCCGAAGGCCTGCCCGTAGCGCGCCACCAGTTGCCCGATGCGCCCATAGCCCCAGATGCAGAGCGTCTTGCCCTTGAGCACCGAGCCAAGGCCGAAATTGGGGGGCATCGAGGCCGACTTGAGCCCCGACTGCTGCCATGCCCCGTGCTTGAGGTTGCTGATGTACTGCGGGAGCCGACGCATGGCGGCCATGATCAACGCCCAAGTGAGCTCGGCAGGCGCTTGCGGGGAGCCCGTGCCTTCGGCCACTGCCACACCGCGCTCGGTGCAGGCATTGACGTCGATATGGCCACCGACCCGCCCGGTCTGCGAAATGAGCTTGAGCTTGGGCAGCTTTTCGATCAGCTGCCGCGAAATCTGGGAGCGCTCGCGGATCAGCACGATCACATCGGCGTCCTTCAGGCGAACCGACAGTTGCCCGATGCCCTTGACCGTGTTGGTGTAGACCTTGGCCGCGTACGCGTCCAGCTTGGCGGCGCAGCGCAGCTTGCGCACGGCGTCCTGGTAGTCGTCGAGGATCACAATGTTCATGGCGTGCCATTGTGCCTCGCAGCATTGGGATGTCGCGCCGGTGAACGTTTGGATACCCACCCCGAGGCGTTTCTGAACCGTGTCCCCGGGGGGAAAAGTCTCAGTGCAGGCGCGCGGAGCGGGGCGCCGTGCCCATGGTTTCCGCCGCTTCGAGTGCGGCCAGCCGGTCGAGCTCCGCGCAGACATCGGCCATGCGGCCCGAGATCACCATGCGGCTGCGGTCCTTGCTTTTCCCGTCGATCACGCGAACCACGCGCAGCGGGCGTGCCGGGGCGGTGGCGGTTGCCGTCGGTGCAGGCGAGCCTGCGGTGCGGGTGGTGCAGGCGGGACGCACCGCCACGTAGCGCAGTCCGGCGGCGGTGTCGCCGCCGTCCCGGTGACGGATGCGACGGGCAGGCATCAGGCGGCTTGCAAGCGATTGCAGCGGCATCCAGAAATCAGCGATGGCGAGGAGGGCGATTCCCATGTGAACTCCAAAAAAGTCTGAGGTTGAACACAGGCAGGATTTCTTGAATCGGCCGCGACAGGGTGATGGCGACTTCGCGCCATACGCCCGCCACCTGTCGCGGCCGGATGGGGTGCTGCTGCAAGCAGGCCGCGAGGCCTACATCAGCATGGTGTTGCGGATGAGGCCGACCGCGAGGCCTTCGATCTCGAAGGGCTCGCCGGGCTGGACGATGATGGTCGGGTAGTCGGGGTTCTCGGCGTGCAGTTCGATCACCTGCTTGTTGCGCTTGAGGCGCTTGACGGTGACTTCGTCACCCAGGCGCGCGACCACGATCTGGCCGTTGCGCGCTTCCTTGGTGGCCTGTACCGCGAGCAGGTCGCCGTCCATGATGCCGGCGTCGCGCATCGACATGCCGCGCACCTTGAGCAGGTAGTCTGGCTGGCGCTGGAACAGCGTGTTCTCGACGTAGTAGGTCTGGTCGACATGCTCTTGCGCCAGGATGGGCGAGCCGGCTGCGACGCGACCGATGAGCGGCAGCGCCAACTGCGCCATGCCGGGCAGCGAGAGCGAGAACTGCCCGCCTTCGCGATGCCGCGTTTCGTTGAGCGAACGCAGCGCATCGCCCTTGAGGCGGATGCCGCGCGAGGTGCCGCTGACGAGCTCGATGACGCCCTTGCGGGCCAGCGCCTGCAGGTGCTCTTCGGCGGCGTTGGCCGACTTGAACCCCAGCTCGTTGGCGATTTCGGCGCGCGTGGGCGGTGCGCCAGTGCGCGCGATGGCGCTCTGGATCAAGTCGAGGATCTGCTGCTGGCGGGCGGTAAGCTTCACGGCGAACTGCATATGTGGTTCCTTGCGGCACTGGCTAGATATCCAGTACCTGTATTTTTAACCAGTTTTTGGAAGTTGACAAGTCATGGCCAATTCCCCGTTGCCCGAAGTGCGTCGCGTGGTGGTCCTGGGCACCGGCGGGACCATCGCCGGAAAGGCCTCCAGCAGCGGCGACAACATCGGCTACACCGCCGGGCAGGTGGGTGTGGCGGATCTGCTGGGCGGCATCGAGGCGCCCGAGGGCATCGCGTTGATTGCGGAGCAGGTGGCGCAGGTCGACAGCAAGGACATGGCTTTCGATATCTGGCAGAAGCTCGCGCAGCGTTGCGTGCATTGGCTCGCACAGCCCGATGTGGCGGGGGTGGTCATCACCCACGGCACCGACACGCTCGAGGAGACGGCGTTCTTCCTTCATTCGGTGCTGGCGCCGGCGAAGCCCGTGGTGCTGACCTGCGCGATGCGCCCGGCCACGGCGCTCTCGCCGGATGGTCCGCAGAACGTGCGGGACGCCATCGCGGTTGCGGCAACGGCGGGCGCGCAGGGCGTGATGGCGGTGTGTGCCGGCGCGGTCTACAGCGGCGTGGATGTGCAGAAGGTGCACACCTACCGGCTCGATGCCTTCGCATCCGGCGATGCGGGGCCGATCGGCTATGTGGAAGAGGGCGCGGTGCGGCGCGTGAGGGAGTGGCCGACAGCGCCGTCTACCCAGGCATCGAAGGCGCTGAACACGTCAGGGCCTTGGCCGAGGGTCGAGATCGTCATGAGCCACGCCGGCGCGAGCGGTGCGATCGTCGATGCGCTCGTCCGGGAGGAGTCAGAGGAACCAGTCCGCGGACTGGTCCTGGCGACCACCGGCAACGGCACCGTGCACCATGCGCTGGAAGCGGCCGCGCTCAAGGCGCAGGATGCCGGCATTGCGGTGCTGCGCGCGACGCGCTGCAGCAGCGGCCGCATCCTGCCGAAGCCCGATGACCGGCTGCGTGACGCAGGCGCGCTCACGCCTGTGAAGGCGCGCATCGCGCTGATGCTGGAACTGCTGGAGAAGAAATAGCCGCCCTGTCGAAGGGCGGCGGGGATCAGCTGCTCAGTGCCGCCAGGGCACGTTGCGTGATTTCATCGACCGTGCCGACGCCCTTGATGGCGCGGTACTTCGGCGCGGCGGCCGGATCGGCCTTGGCCCAGGCCGAGTAGTAGTCGACCAGCGGACGCGTCTGCTGGCTGTACACGTCGAGCCGCTTACCGACGGTTTCTTCCTTGTCGTCTTCGCGCTGGATCAGGTCTTCGCCGGTCACGTCGTCCTTGCCTTCGATCTTGGGCGGATTGAACTTGACGTGGTAGGTGCGGCCCGATGCCGGGTGCGAGCGGCGGCCGCTCATGCGTTCGATGATGTCGCTGAAGGGCACGTCGATCTCGAGCACGTAGTCGAGCTTGACGCCCGCGGCCTTCATGGCATCGGCCTGCGGAATGGTGCGCGGGAAACCGTCGAACAGAAAACCCTCGGCGCAGTCGGGCTGGGCGATGCGCTCTTTCACGAGGTTGATGATCAGGTCGTCGCTCACCAGTGCGCCCGCGTCCATGACGGCCTTGGCCTGCAATCCGAGCGGGGTGCCTGCCTTGACGGCGGCGCGCAGCATGTCGCCGGTCGAGATTTGGGGGATGCCGTATTTCTGGCAGATGAAGGCCGCTTGCGTGCCTTTGCCCGCCCCGGGCGCGCCCAGCAAAATTAGTCTCATGGTGTCCTCGGACGGTTCTTAGATTTTGTGTCACGCCAAGCGTCGGCCCGAGGGCTGGGCAAGGCGGATTTCACGTCGAGGATAGCATGCGCCCCCGTAGGGAATTCCCTCCGTGGCGCACGTCTTAGGACGCTGCCCCGGCGGCAAAGACGGCACGCACGCGCGCCAGATCCTCGGGGGTGTCGATGCCCGGTCCGGGCGCGACATGGCTGACATGCACCGCGATGCGATGCCCATGCCACAGCGCGCGCAATTGCTCGAGCGCTTCGGTGGCTTCGACAGGCGCCGGCGGTAGCGACGGAAATTTGCGCACGAAGCCGGCGCGGTAGCCGTAGATGCCGATGTGGCGCAGCGGCGCGGGCAAGGGCAGCACGGAGGGGGACGCGCCACCGGCAGAACCGTCGCGCCACCAGGGAATCGGCGCGCGGCTGAAATAGAGCGCGTTGCCCCGGGCGTCGAGCACCGCCTTCACCACGTTCGGGTTCATGAAATCGCTCACCGAGTCGATCTCGTGGGCCGCGGTGCTCATCGCCGCTTCGGGATGAAGGGCCAGTGCGGCGGCCACGGCATCGATCAGTTCGGGATCGATGAGAGGTTCGTCGCCCTGCACGTTGACGACGATCTCGTCGCCATCGAGGCCCAGTTGCTCGCAGGCCTCGGCCAGCCGGTCGGTGCCGCTCGGATGGTCCTGGCGAGTGAGGATGGCTTCGACGCCGTGCGCCTTGCAGGCCGAAACGATGGAAACATCGTCTCCGGCAACGACAACGCGCGATGCGCCGGACTGGCTCGCGCGCTGCGCCACCCGCACCACCATCGGCAGGCCCGCGATATCGGCCAGGGGTTTGTCGGGCAGCCGTGTCGAGGCGAGGCGTGCCGGCACCAGGACGGTGAAGCGCACGGGGCCGGTCACAGACCCAGCTCTTCGTCGGACAGCGTGCGCGCCTCGTTCTCGAGCAGCACCGGAATGCCGTCCCGCACCGGGTACGCGAGGCGGGCGCTGCGGGAGCACAGCTCCTGCTTCTCGGGGTTCCAGGTCAGAGGGCCCTTGGTCACGGGGCAGACGAGCAGTTCAAGCAGCTTGGTATCCATCGGGCGATGATAGCTTTGCGTCGAGCGCGGCGAAGAATTCCGGGGCGGGCTCGAAGTGCAGCGGCACGGCCAGCGCATCGGGTGCCTTGCGCCACAGCTTGACGGCATCTTTCTCGGTGCAGAGCAGGGTGTATTCGCTGCCGGACGGGCGCTGCCACGTGTCGAAGTCATGGTGATCGAGCAACGCGACGGTCTCGGCGAGTGTGAGTCCCCGCGCGCGCAGCATGTCGAAAAAGCCTTCGGGCCGCGCGATGGCTGCCAGCGCGATCAGTGGCTTGCCAGCGAGCGCCTCCAGAGGAACACGCTTTCCGTCGCTGGCAACCGCATCCTGCGCAAGGCTGCGCGTGGCGGTGTAGCCGCCCGCAAAAGCAGGCCGCTCGCCGCTATGGAGCACCAGGTCGCAGTGCCGTGGCCAGGGCTCACGCAGCAGGCCTGCGGGCAGCAGCCAGCCGTTGCCGATGCCGCGGTCGTCGAACACGCAGATCTCGACATCGCGTGCGAGCGCCAGGTGTTGCAGCCCGTCGTCGCTCACGATCACTTGTGTGGCTGGATGTCGCTCCAGCAGGGCGCGTGCGGCTTCGATGCGTCGTCGCGCAACGAAAACCGGGGCGCGCGTGGCGTGGTGAATCAGCGCCGGCTCGTCACCGACATCATGGGGGTCGCTGTCGTCGAGCACTTCGCGGCAATCGTCGGTTCGACGGCCGTAGCCGCGCGACACCACGCCGACCTGCAGGCCACGAGCCTGCAGATGCCGGACGACAGCCATCACGACCGGCGTCTTGCCCGCACCGCCTGCAATCACGTTGCCGATGACGATCACGGGAACGGGCACGCGTTCAGTCCGAAGCCACCCGATTCGATAGAGCCAGCCGCGCAGCGCGAAGAGCGCACCGTAGATCAGCGACAGCGGCCACAGCAGGCAGGCCAGCAGTCCGCGGTGCAGCCAGGCGTCCTGCAGCCGCGAGGCTGACGCGCTGGATGCGCCTGTGCTGCTGCGCCCCTGTGACGGCACTCAGTGCCCGGCTTGCGCCGTCGACTGGGCGGCGAAGGTGATCTGCATCAGGCCGGCGCGGCGCGCGGCTTCCATCACCGTGACGACGGCCTGGTGAGGGCTGCTCGCATCGGCGCTGATGATCACCACGCTGTCCTTGCCGCCGGTGGCCGCAGCGCCGAGTGCGGCGGCCACGGAGCTCACGTTGCGGTCTGCCACCGCTGCCTTGTTGACCGTATAGCGGCCGTCGGCGGAGACCGTCACGATCACTTCCTTCGGATAGTCGCGTTGCGCATCCACGTCCGCCGTCGGCAGCCGCAGCTGCATCTCGGTGAACTTGCTGTAGGTGGTCGACAGCATCAGGAAGATCAGCACGACCAGCAGCACGTCGATGAACGGGATCAGGTTGATCTCGGGCTCATCGCGCGAGCCGTGGCGAAACTGCATGCGGGCTCTGCTCATTTGCGCAGCGCGTTCAGATGGCGGGCGAAGCGCTCACCCGAGAGTTCGAGGTTCAGCAGGTACTCGTCGACGCGGCTGCGGAAGTAGCGCCAGAAGATCAGCGTGGGAATCGCCACGATCAACCCGAACGCGGTGTTGTACAGCGCGATCGAGATGCCGTGCGCCAGTTGCGCCGGGTTGCCCGAGCCGACAGCGCCGCTTCCGGGCGACTGCGAGCCGAAGATCTCGATCATGCCGATCACCGTGCCCAGCAGGCCCAGCAGCGGCGCGGCCGAGGCGATGGTGGCCAGTGCCGGCAGGTAGCGCTCCAGCTTGTGCGCGATGGTGCGTCCCGAGGCCTCCATGGCGGCGCGAAGGTCGTCTTCGGTGCAGCGCGGGTTGGCGTTGAGCGCCCGCAGGCCCGCGGCCAGCACCTGGCCGAGCATCGAGTTGCGTTCGAGTTTGGTCACGATGTCCGGTCCGGGAACGGACCCGCGCGAGACGGTGATGGTTTCGTCGAGCAATTTCGGCGGCAATACTTTCACGGTCTTGAGACTCGTGAAACGTTCTATAACCAGCGCGAGCGCAATAACCGAACAAGCGAGCAGCGGCCAGATCGGCCAACCCGCAGCAACAATGATGGAAAACAAGAAAATCCTCCGGCCCGTAGACTGCAAATGCGCGGCGATTATCCACCGAGCCCACCATCGGGATGTGGCTTGTTTGCGTGTAGTCAAGGACGCACAGATTCTGTGGATAACTTTGTGATTAACCTGCTTCGCAACGCGTCCGAACCCGCACGGGTGGGCCTTTTCGCTAGATCGATTGAATTTTGAGCAGTACTTTTTTGAATGAAATCAACCACTTGCACGAGAAACCGTGCGCCTGCCCCGCATGGGGGGCTTTGGGCAGGGGAAGCCGGGCCTGTTGTGGAAGAGTGGCTTTCGGCCGCTCGTGCGCTTTGTGAACTTGCGTGAAACGAATTCCGCGCCCGGGCCGCGCATCTGGGCTGTCGGTGCGTTGTGCCGGGCAGTCGCCGACACGTTGGACGCGCGCTTCAATCCGGTGGCCGTGCGCGGCGAGATCTCGGGTTTTTCGCGCGCCTCCAGTGGACATTGTTACTTCTCGCTCAAGGACGAGTCCGGCCAACTGCGCTGCGCGATGTTCCGCCGCGCCGCCGGATTGCTCGATTTCTCGCCCCGCGATGGCGACCAGGTGGAGGTGCGCGGTCGACTTGCCGTGTACGAGCCGCGCGGCGATCTGCAACTCGTCGTCGAAAGCCTGAAGCGCGCCGGGCAGGGCGCGCTGTTCGAACAATTCCTGCAGCGCAAGGCGCGCCTTGAAGCCGAAGGGCTGTTCGACCCCGGCCGCAAGCGTGCGCTGCCCACCATGCCGCGCGCGGTGGGCGTCGTCACTTCACTCGGGGCGGCTGCGCTGCACGACGTTGTCACCGCGCTGCGAAGGCGCGTGCCGCACATCCCCGTGGTGCTGGCCCCGGCGGCAGTGCAGGGCGCGAATGCGCCCGCCGAACTGGTGCGTGCGCTGCAATCTCTTTATGCGCTGGAGCCGGCCGTCGACGTGATACTGCTGGTGCGAGGCGGTGGTTCGATCGAAGACCTGTGGGCCTTCAACGACGAGACGCTGGCGCGGACCATCGTGCAGAGCCCCGTGCCGGTGGTGAGCGGTGTCGGACACGAAACCGACTTCACCATCGCCGATTTCTGCGCCGACCTGCGTGCGCCCACGCCTACCGCCGCGGCCGAGCTCGTCAGCGCACCGCGCGACCTGTGGCTCGGGGCGCTCGACCTGCTTGATGAACGGCTCGGCGATGCGTTGGGCGCGCGCCTCGACGTGTTGGGGCAGCGGCTTGATCAAGCGGCGGGCCGCCTCGGCCGTCCGTCGAATCTGGTGGCCCGCCAGCAGCTTCGCCTGGCGCACCATGCGCAGCGCCTGCACTTTGCAGTGCTGTCGAGACGGGAGCGTCTGGCACAGGTGCCGCGGTCGATCGCTGCCGATCTTCCTTCGAAATTCGATCGTGCACTCGTGCAGCGGCGCGAACGGCTGGAGCGCGTGGCGCTGCGGCTGCGTCTGCTCGACCCGGCACTCGTGCTGCAGCGCGGCTACGCCTGGCTCACCGATGCGGACGGCCGCGCCGTCGTCAGCGCGAAGAACCTGAATGCAGGCGATGCGGTGGTCGCGCGGCTCGCGGACGGCGAGGTCGACATGACCGTGACGCCCGGCGGCGCAACGGGAACACGTCCGACGCCGCCTCAATAATTACTTCCTAGAATCCTCCATTCCCCACAACCAACCCACGAGAAAAAACCATGGAACATGTGCTCCCACCCCTGCCGTACGCCCTCGACGCGCTGGCACCCGAATATTCGAAGGAAACCCTCGAGTACCACTACGGCAAGCATCACAACGCCTACGTGGTGAACCTCAACAACCTGCAAAAGGGCACCGAGTTCGAAGCCCTCACGCTGGAAGAGATCATCAAGAAGGCCAGCGGCGGCATCTACAACAATGCCGCCCAGATCTGGAACCACACCTTCTTCTGGAATTGCATGAAGCCTCAGGGCGGCGGTGCACCGACCGGCGCGCTGGCCAAGGCCATCGATGCCAAGTGGGGCAGCTACGACGCCTTCAAGGAAGCCTTCGTGAAGTCGGCTGTCGGCAACTTCGGCTCGGGCTGGACGTGGCTCGTGAAGAAGGCCGACGGTTCGGTGGACATCGTGAACACCGGCGCCGCCGGCACGCCGCTGACGACTGCAGACACCGCACTGCTGACTGTCGACGTCTGGGAGCATGCCTACTACATCGACTACCGCAACCTGCGCCCGAAGTTCGTCGAGACCTTCCTGGCCAAGCTGGTGAACTGGGACTTCGTCGCGAAGAACTTCGGCTGATCCACGTTTACGCATGAAAAAAGCCGACCCTCGGGTCGGCTTTTTTGTGGGCTATAGCCAGCAGAAACTCAGCGCTTGGCGGCTGAGAACAACTCGCCGCCGAGCTTGGCGCCCTTCTTGATGTTCTTCTTGGCAAACCAGCCCTGGTTCATCTCGAGCACATAGCGCACCGGCTCTTCGGAGCAATGCGAGTTCTCGGTCAGCGGCTGCATGTCAACCAGGTTGACGATGCGGCCGTCGTCGGCCACGAAGGCCGCGGTCAGCGGCAGCAGGGTGTTGCGCATCCAGAAGCATTGCGTGGCGGGCTGCTCGAACACGAAGATCATGCCCTCGGCCTGCGGCATGGTCTTGCGGAACATCAAGCCGATTTCACGCTGCTGGGGCGTCTGGGCGATCTGGGTATCGATCTTGTACAGGCCGACCGACAGCTGCGTGCGCGCAAGATCGGTCTGGGGTTGTTCCTGCTGTTGTTGTTGGGCATGCGTCGGCATCACGAACGAGGCGGACAGCAGGAGCAGGGCGGCTAAACGCTGAAACATCGGACAACTCTTTCAGGGCGGGGCCGTTCAAGGCCCGGCCCGTAACCAATAAAAATGCCCGCTGATGCGGGCATTGCCGGGTGAGCTTGAAAGCTTACACCTTCTTGGCGGCAGCCGTGTGGGCCTTGGCGACGTGGCGAACCTTGTGCTTCTTGACTGCGTGCTTGGCCTTGGCCTTCTGGGCAGCAGGTGCGGCCGGAGCGGCGGCTGCGGGTTCAGCGGTTTGAGCAAAAGCACCGGCAGCGAAGAGACCGGCGATCAGGGCTGCGAGCAGCTTGTTCATGAGAAATCCTTTGAGATTGTTGATTTGGACCACCTCCCTGTGGAAGGCTCACATTCAACGGACCCCGGTGTGCGCGGTTGACAGCAGTTCGACGACCGCAGGCGAAAAAAAAGCGCTCCGGAGAGCGCTCTTTTTCGTGGGGGCAGGCCGACTTACTTGGCGCCCGGCATGTCGGGCGTACCGCCTTGGGTTGCCTTGCGCTTCACGCTGCCGTCCTTGTTGCGACGACGCTGGTCGCGCGTGCTGGCGCGCTTTTCGCCAGAGGCTGCAGCCTTGTCGGTACCGATGGCGCCGGCTTCGGGCGTCTTGGCGACGTCGCCAGCGGGAGCAGCCACTTGACCAGCGGGCTTGGCTTCCTTCTTGGCTTCAGCGCGCGCTTGGGGCTTGCTGTTGGTTGCGTTCCCTTGTTCGGGCGTGGTGCCGGCCGGGTTTTGGGCGTAGGCGCCAGCTGCGAACAGACCAGCGATCATGACTGCGAGAATTTTGCTCATTGAAGATTCCTCTATCGAGAATTGGTTGGAAACGCCTCCCGGCGAGCAGAAGGTCAGCCACTAACGAGCCCATTGGCCCCATGGTTGACAAACGCCAGCTGATGGGCAGCGTCTAAAATGTACAGCGATTTGTTAGCCGGTTGTACAGCGAAACCCCCGCGCTGTCTGAATTCGCTGACACTCCTCAAAATTACATCACCCCCGGAGCGCATCCCCCTCATGTCCAGCTACCAGCACATCCAAGTCCCGACCGAAGGCCAGAAGATCACGGTCAATGCCGACAACTCGCTGAATGTGCCCGACCAACCGATCATCCCTTTCATCGAAGGCGACGGTACGGGGCTGGACATCACGCCGGTGATGCTCAAGGTGGTCGATGCGGCCGTGGCCAAGGCCTACGGCGGCAAGAAGAAAATCCACTGGATGGAGGTCTATGCCGGCGAGAAGTCGACCAAGGTGTATGGCCCCGACGTCTGGCTCCCCGAGGAAACCCTGCATGCCGTGCGCGACTACGTGGTGTCCATCAAGGGCCCGCTCACCACGCCCGTCGGCGGTGGCATCCGTTCACTGAACGTTGCCCTGCGCCAGGAGCTCGACCTCTACGTGTGCCTGCGCCCCATCCAGTATTTCGAAGGTGTGCCCAGCCCGGTGCGCGAGCCGCACAAGACCAACATGGTCATCTTCCGCGAAAACTCGGAAGACATCTACGCGGGCATCGAGTTCGAAGCCGAAAGCGACAAGGCCAAGAAGCTCATCAAGTTCCTGCAGGACGAGCTCGGCGTCAAGAAGATCCGCTTCCCCAACACCTCCGGCATCGGCGTGAAGCCCGTGTCGATCGAAGGCACCGAGCGCCTGGTGCGCAAGGCACTGCAATACGCCATCGACAACGACAAGCCCAGCGTGACCATCGTGCACAAGGGCAACATCATGAAGTTCACCGAAGGTGGCTTCCGCGACTGGGCCTACGCCCTGGCTGCGAAGGAGTTCGGCGCGCAACTGATCGATGGCGGTCCGTGGATGAAGTTCAAGAGCCCGAAGACGGGCAAGGAAATCACCGTCAAGGACAGCATTGCCGACGCGTTCCTGCAGCAGATCCTGCTGCGTCCCGCCGAGTACAGCGTGATCGCCACGCTGAACCTCAACGGCGACTACGTGTCCGACGCCCTGGCCGCACAGGTCGGCGGCATCGGCATCGCCCCGGGTGCGAACCTGAGCGACACCGTCGCGATGTTCGAAGCCACGCACGGCACGGCGCCCAAGTACGCCGGCAAGGACTACGTGAACCCCGGCTCCGAAATCCTCTCGGCCGAAATGATGCTGCGCCACATGGGCTGGACCGAAGCGGCCGACCTGATCATCAGCGCGATGAAGAAGTCGATTGCCAGCAAGCGGGTGACCTATGACTTCGCGCGCCTGATGGAAGGTGCGACGCAGGTGAGCTGCTCGGGCTTCGGGCAGGTCATGATCGAGCACATGTAATCGACTGCGCGTTTCGACGTCTTATGACGTCGCTGTCAAAAGCCCTTGAACTTCCGAGAGGAATTCAAGGGTTTTTTTCTGGGCCGAATGCCACTCTATTCAATGGAAATTACTACTTTTGGGTTGTTTGAATTGCGGGCCGTCGGAGAAATTTCACGAATCAATTGCCTGCTTTTGAGGTTTAACTATTGGTAGAAATTGTGCACCGCACAGGCCTTCGCAACCACACAGAATCACGCCTATTCGAGAAAGCATAGGGAGCGTGAAGTGGGCAGGAAAGCAGTAAATAAAGGCACTTTGCTGAGCGATGTGTCACGTAATTGCGCCGCGAAATTAACACTGTTTCCGCGTCGGTAAATTGCAATGACAATTTCTCGACGCGCGCTGTTCGGCAAGCTCAACCTCACTTTGTTTCGCGGTATTGAATCCGCAACTGCTTTTGCCAAGCTGAGAGGAAATCCATATGTCGAATTGACGCACTGGATTCATCAACTCTGGCAACTGAACGACAGCGATCTGCATCGCATTTGCCGTCATTACCAGGTCGATCTTCAGGTCGTCGAGAAAGATCTGGTTTCCAGATTGTCGGAATTGCCCTCGGGCGCCACATCGCTGAGCGATTTCTCCCATCACGTCGAAGCAGCCATCGAGCGTGCCTGGATTCTCTCCAGTCTCGAATTCGGCGATCGCCGCGTGCGCAGTGCCTGGCTGCTTGCGGCGCTGGTGCAAACGCCGGAGTTGCGGCGGCTGCTTCTTGGCATATCGCCTGCGTTCCGAAAGCTACCCGCCGAGCAACTGACGGATGCTGTCGTTTCGCTTATCGCGGGCTCCCCTGAACACAACGAAGGGCCGCACGACGGCTTTGGCCTCCCGGCGGCAATGCCAGGAGAAGCGAGCGGCGCGATCGCCGATTCGCCGGACGGCAAATCTGCCCTGGCCCGGTATTGCATCGACCTGACGGACCGCGCCCGCGGCGGGCAAATCGATCCCGTGATCGGCCGCGAACACGAGATACGCACGATGGTCGACATCCTGCTGCGTCGGCGGCAGAACAACCCGCTGCTCACAGGAGAGGCTGGTGTGGGCAAGACGGCCGTGGTCGAAGGACTCGCGCTGGCAATTGCCAACTGCGAGGTTCCACCATCGCTGCGCAATGCCCGCCTGCTCGGTCTCGATGTCGGCGCGTTGCTCGCTGGCGCCAGCATGCGGGGAGAGTTCGAGTCCCGCCTGAAATCGCTGCTCGAAGAAGCGAGCAACTCGAGTCAGCCGGTGATTCTCTTCATCGACGAGGTGCACACCCTGATCGGCGCCGGCGGCCAGGCTGGAACCGGGGATGCGGCCAATCTGCTCAAGCCTGCTCTCGCGCGCGGCACGTTGCGTACCGTTGGCGCGACCACGTGGAGCGAATACAAGCGTCATATCGAGAAGGACCCCGCGCTGACCCGGCGCTTTCAGACGCTGCAGGTCGCCGAGCCCGAGGAAGCTTTGGCTGTGGAAATGGTGCGCGGGCTGGTCGCTACCTTTGCCGAGCATCACGGCGTCACCGTGCTGGACGAGGCGGTGCGGGCGGCGGTGGCGCTGTCCCATCGCTACATTCCGTCGCGCCAGTTGCCGGACAAGGCCATCAGCCTGCTCGACACGGCATGTGCGCGTGTCGCCATGTCGCTGCACACACCACCCGCCGTCGTCGATCAACTGCGCCAGCGGATCGCCGCCTTGGATGTGGAACTCGCTTTGCTGACTCAGGAAAGCGCGATTTCGCGGGGCGGCGATGCCCGATCGAAGCGCCTCGACGCTGCAAAGGCCCGACTCGATGCCACCGAACATGAACTGTCGGCATACGAGGCTCGGTGGCAAGAAGAGCTCGCGATGGTTCGGCAGATTCAATCGCTGAGAACAAAGAAGAGGGAGGAGGGGGAGAGTGGCGCCGAGGGCGATTGGCCCTCGGCGCGGTTGCAGGCCCTGGAGGAAGAACTCCTGCTGCGCCAGCAGGACCTGCCATTGGTTCTTTCCCAGGTCGACGAGTCCGTGATCGCGGCCATCGTTGCGGATTGGACGGGAATACCCGTCGGCCGCATGGTGCAAGACGAAGTCGCCGCCGTCTTCAGGCTTGAATCCACGCTCGGCGAACGCGTCGTCGGGCAGGACCGTGCGCTTGCCGCTATCGCGGAGCGCATCCGTGTGTCGCGGGCGCGTCTGACCGATCCGGACAAGCCGGTCGGTGTCTTCCTGCTGGCCGGTCCTTCGGGCGTCGGCAAGACCGAAACCGCGCTGGCACTTGCGGACGCAATGTATGGCGGCGAGCAGAACCTCATCGTCATCAACATGAGCGAGTTCCAGGAGTCGCACACCGTCTCGACGCTGAAGGGCTCGCCGCCGGGCTACGTGGGCTACGGAGAAGGCGGTGTTCTGACGGAGGCCGTGCGTCGGAAGCCCTACAGCGTGATCCTGCTCGACGAGGTGGAGAAGGCGCATCCGGATGTCCACGAAATCTTCTACCAGGTGTTCGACAAGGGCTGGATGGAGGATGGCGAAGGCCGTCGTATCGACTTCAGGAACACGACCATCCTGTTGACGAGCAACACCGGTGCGGAACTCATCGAGCGCTTGTGCGAGGACCCTGCATCGTCGCCTGGAGTCGAAGCTTTGCGCGAAGCGCTGCAGCCTGTTCTTCGCCAGGTTTTTCCGGCCGCGTTCCTGGGGCGTCTGTCCGTCGTGCCTTACCTGCCGTTGGGAGAGCAGGCCTTGGCCAATATCGTCTCGCTGCATCTGGACCGGGTGGTCCGTCGAATGAAGCAGCAGCATGGCATCGCATTGCACTGCGCCCCCGGCCTGGTGGCCGAAATCGTCGATCGATGCGGCACCCATGAAACCGGCGCACGCCGCCTGACGGGTTTCATCGAGCAGAACCTGCTGCCGGTCTTGTCACGGCAGTGGCTCAACGCCTTGCAGGAAAAGCGAACGATCGCCCGGATTTCTGTTGACGCAAGGTCCCGCGGCAAAGCCGACCCGGACCTGCAGGAAGGAGATGTCGTCATCTGCCATACCGAGTACGTCTGACTCTTCAAACCGCAGCGTTTCCAGGCTGTATTTCTTAGTTTTCATCAGGGAGTTTTCGTGACAAACAACAACAGCAGTCAGAAGTTCATCGCCCGCAACAGGGCGCCACGCGTGCAGATCGAATACGACGTGGAAATCTACGGCTCGGAGAAGAAGATCGAGCTGCCGTTCGTCATGGGTGTCCTGGCCGATCTTTCCGGCAAGCCCACCCAGGCATTGCCGCCGGTGGCCGATCGCAAGTTCCTCGACATCGACATCGACAACTTCGACGAACGCATGAAGGCGATCCAGCCGCGCGTGGCCTTCGCCGTGCCCAACACGCTGTCGGGCCAGGGTCAGCTCATGGTCGACATCACCTTCGAAAGTATCGAGGACTTCTCGCCGGCGGCCGTGGCTCGCAAGGTCGAGCCACTCGGTCGCCTGCTCGAAGCACGCACCCAGCTTGCCAATCTCCAGACGTACATGGATGGAAAAGCGGGCGCCGAGGGCCTTGTCAACAAACTGCTGCAAGACCCTGCGCTCATGAAGTCACTGGCGCAAGCACCCAGGCCTCGAGCGGCAGATCACAACGACGCACCGACTGCCGACTCGGCGGTGTGAACCTGAATCAAGAAACTTCACATGAACACCACAAGCGATTCCGTGCTCGACGCGCCCGTGACGGCGCAATACGCCAATCCCTCCGACTTTGCGTCCCTGCTGGACAAGGAGTTCAGGCCCAAGACCGAGGAGGCCCGCGACGCCGTCGAGGCGGCCGTGCGCACCCTGGCCGAGCAGGCGCTCGTCAATGCCGCGACCATGACCGACGATGCCTACAGCAGCATCGAAGCCATCATTGCGGAGATCGATCGAAAGCTCTCGGAGCAGATCAATCTGGTGCTTCACAAGGACGAGTTCCAGAAGGTCGAGTCGGCCTGGCGCGGCATGCACCATCTTGTCTACAACACCGAGACGGACGAGAAACTCAAGATCCGCTTCATGGATGTATCGAAGGATGAAGTGCGTCGCACGCTTCGTCGCCACAAGGGCATCGCCTGGGACCAGAGCCCGATCTTCAAGCGCATCTACGAGGAAGAGTACGGGCAGCTCGGCGGCGAACCCTATGGTTGTCTCGTGGCGGATTACTACTTCGACCACACGCCCCCCGATGTCGAACTGCTGGGCGCCATTGCCAAGATTTCAGCGGCATCGCATGCGCCGTTCATTGCAGGGTCGGCGCCATCGTTGCTGGGCATGGAGTCGTGGCAGGAGCTTGCGAATCCTCGCGACCTCGCGAAGATCACCTCGAACCTCGAGCATGCGCCCTGGAATTCTTTGCGAAATACCGAAGACTCGCGCTACGTCGGCCTCGCCATGCCGCGTTTTCTTTCGCGCCTGCCCTACGGCGCGAAGACCAATCCGGTCGACGAGTTCGACTTCGAAGAAGAGACCGAGGGCGCGGACCATCGCAACTATGTGTGGAGCAATGCGGCCTATGCCATGGCCGTCAACATCAACCGCAGCTTCAAGCTTTATGGCTGGTGCACGATGATTCGCGGGGTGGAGTCGGGTGGCACGGTAGAGAACCTGCCATGCCACACCTTCCCGACCGACGACGGCGGCTTCGACATGAAGTGCCCGACCGAGATCGCCATCTCGGACCGCCGCGAAGCCGAGCTCGCCAAGGCAGGCCTGATTCCGCTGGTGCACCGCAAGAACACGGATCACGCTGCCTTCATCGGCGCGCAGTCCATGCAGAAGCCGCAGGAGTACATGGACCCCGATGCGACGGCCAATGCCAACTTGTCGGCCCGCCTGCCGTACCTGTTCGCGAGCACCCGTTTCGCGCACTACCTCAAGTGCATCGTTCGCGACAAAATCGGTTCCTTCAAGGAGCGCGACGATATGCAGCGCTGGCTCAACGAATGGATCATGCATTACGTCGATGCCGATCCCGCCAACTCGTCGCAGGAAACCAAGGCGCGCAGGCCGCTCGCGGCGGCTGAAGTCGTGGTGGAAGACATCGAGGGCAACCCCGGCTACTACAGCGCGAAATTCTTCCTGCGCCCGCACTTCCAGCTCGAAGGCCTGACCGTTTCACTGCGCCTTGTGGCGAAGTTGCCGTCCCTCAAGGAAGCGGCCTGACCGGCCCGCCTTCAACCGTTTCGAGTTGTTCGATGAAGTGGCGCGAAGACGCCATCCGCGAAGTCGCTTGAAGCGCCGAGGGAGGCGCTGCAGAGCATCAGTCAAACATTGAAAAAACCAAGTTCAGGGAGTTTTTATGACGCAAGACATTTTTCTGAAGATCAATGGGATCGAAGGCGAATCCCAGGATTCCGATCACAAGAACGAGATCGAAGTCCTGGCCTTCAACTGGAAGGCTTTCCAGGAATCCACCATGCATGCCGGCTCGGGCGGCGGCGCCGGCAAAGCCACGGTCGAGGACCTGGAGTTCGAGCACTACGTCGATCGCTCGAGTCCCAACCTGATGAAGTATTGCCTGACAGGCAAGCACGTCCAGGAAGCGAAGCTCACCATCCGCAAGGCCGGCGGCAATCCGCTCGAGTACCTCAAGTTCACTTTCTCGGACGTGATCATCACCGCCGTCCAGCCCTTTGGCTCGAACTCCGACGAGTTGCGTATCAGGGAGCGCGTGCGCCTGTCGTTCTCCAAGATCAAGCAGGAGTACTCGGTGCAGAACGCCCAGGGCGGCAGCGGCGGCGCAGTCACTGCTGGCTACGACATCAAGGGCAACAAGGAGTCCTGACCGCAGCGGCGGGTCCTGAGTCAGCTCAGGGCCTCTCGGCTTCGCGCGGCGTGGCACACAAGGGTGTGTTGCGCTGCCTGCGGTTGTCCCGGTCGACGGATCGCATCACTGCATCACTTCCTCTTCAACATGTCATTCAACGCGCCTTGTCCCTGGCGGACCGCCTCGCGGCAATGGCTTTTCGTGGTGCTTTCGCCGTTCGTTCCGGTGCTCGCGCTGGTCACGGCACAGCCCTCGTGCGCCCAGTTCTCTTACCCGCGAGAGCAGACCAGGCTCGACATCACGATCACGGCAGAGGCTGGCGTCAACCCCGACGACAAGGGCAGGGCGGCGCCCATCCTGGTGCGTGTCTACGAACTCAAGTCGGAAGGTGTCTTCGAGGCCGCCGACTACTTTTCACTCGCCAGCAACGACAAGGCCGTGATCGGCAACGAGCTGCTCGTTCGAGACGAATTCATCCTGCGACCCGGCGATGTCAAGACCATCCGTCGCAAGTCACATCCCGACATTGCCGCCATCGGTGTCATTGCCGGGTATCGCGATCTCGCTCAAGCCGATTGGCGTGTGGTGCAAAAGATCGACCCTGCACCGGAAGTCGCCTGGTATCGCTCGGTTCTGCCGGCCAACAAGGTCAGGTTGCAGATCGATCTTCAAGCCAAGGGCGTCCAGCTCACCCCCCTCAAATAAGCCCGCGACTTGCACGCACAACGATCGATCTCATGAGTTGGTACAACAAAGTCGCCTGGAGCGAAGGGCTCTTCCTGCGTCCGCAGCTCTTCCAGCAGCAGGAGCGCTACCTCGAGCACCTCGCGCACAAGCGCACGGCCTCGCTCAGCCCCTTCTACTGGGGCTTCAATCACTACAGCATCGATGCGGAATCGCTGTCCCTTGGCAAGCTTGTGCTTGCCAGTGCCGCGGGCATCTTTTCGGACGGTACGCCGTTCGACGCGCCTGGCCAGACGCTGCCGCCCGCACCGCTCACCATCCAGCCGGAGCATCTGGAGCAGGTCATCCATCTGGCCGTGCCCATTCGCACGCCCAATGGCGAGGAAACGACTTTCGACGATGCAGCGGCCTCCGCGGCATCGCTCGCACGCTTCTCGGTCTTCGACACCGAGTTGCGTGATGCAAATTCCATCGGGCAAGGTCCGAAGACGGTGCAGCTTTCGCGCCTGCGGTTGCGCCTGCTGCCGCAACGGGAATTGACCAATGCCTGGATCGGCCTTCCGCTCGCCAAGGTGACGGTGCTGCGCTCCGACGGAAGCATCGCCACCGACCCGTATCTGATTCCGCCCGTTGCCGGCTACGGTGCGAGCCCGCTGCTGGCCGATTGGGTGACGAATCTGCACGGCCTGTGTCGCCTCCGCGCGCAAACGCTCGCAACACGGCTCAGCAGTAATGATGGCAAGTCGAGCGAGTCGGCCGAGGTGTCCGACTTCCTGCTGCTGCAGATACTCAATCGCTACGAGCCCTTGTTCGAACACTGGCTGCGTGTGCGAGAGACCTCGCCGGAAGCGCTCTACACCGCCTTGTGCTCCTTCAGCGGAGAGCTTGCGACGTTCGTGCGCGCGAGCACGCGTCGTCCGATCGAGCACCCTGCCTATCAGCACATCGATCCCTGTCTGTCCTTTCGAAAGCTGATGACCGATGTGCAGGCCTTGCTCAACGATGTGCTGGTTCGCAGTGCACAGAGCATTCCCCTTTCCAATCGGGCCAACGGTGTGCGCGTGGCGAGTGTCGAACCCTCGGAATTGCAAGGCTTCTCCAGCCTCGTGTTCGCCGTGGCAGCACATACGCCGCCCGATCAGTTGGCCAGCCAGTTTCCGGCGCGCTGCAAGGTCGGGCCGAGCGATCGGCTCGCTGAACTCATCCGTTCGCACCTGCCCGGTATCCCGCTTCAAACGCTGCCGGTGCCGCCGCGCCAGATCCCTTTCAATGCGGGCTTTGTCTACTTTCAGATCGACTCGCGCGGACCGCTGTGGGAGCACATGGTCAAGCATGGCGGACTTGCCCTGCATGTGGCGGGTGAGTTCCCAGGCCTGCGTCTTGAACTCTGGGGGGTGCGGGAAAAATGAAGCCCTTTCTCGAAGATCCCACGCACAACCGGGAAGAACCCAGCGGCGACTCGGGGGACTTCGCTCCATCCGACGACTCGTCACCCAAGGACTCTTGGCCGGGTGATGCGACGGAGGGCGTGCATATCGCCCCGGAGCCGCCGATGCAAGTGCGCCTGGCTGCGGTCACCGCTGCCAAGAATCCCCTGCTCGAAGCAGCTCAGCCGCTGCTGCGCGCACTCGCCGACATGCCGGCGACGCTCGGCAGCGAAGGCGTGACGATCCTGCATCGGCTGTTGGAGCGCGAGGTGGCGAGCTTCCAATCGCTCTGCAGCAGCGCGCAAATCAGGCACGAGCATGTGGTCGCGGCAAGTTATTCGCTGTGCACCGCGCTCGACGAATCCGCCAACAGCACGGAGTGGGGCGGTGGCAAGAATGGTGAAGCCGGCATCTGGGCCGGACAGCAGCTGGCCGCGAAGTTCCACGGCGACACGAAGGGAGGCGACAAGTTCTTCCTGCTGGTGGGCCGCCTGGCTGCCAGCCCGCAGGAACACATCGATCTGCTCGAGCTGATGTACCAGGTCCTCGGGCTGGGCTTCGAGGGGCGCTTCAGCACGGCGGCCAACGGACGTCGGCAACTGGAGACAGTTCGCCATCGGCTCTTCACATTGCTCGGTACTGCGCGCGGCGAAGTACCGCGTGATCTGTCGCCGCACTGGAAAGGTGTGGGGGCGGGTACGTTCCGTCTGCTGCGCAGCGTTCCGGTATGGGCGACGGCGTCGCTGCTGGCGCTGGTCTTGTCCGGCTTGTTCGCCTGGTACAAGTACCGGCTGTTGCAGACGAGCGCCGACGTGGAGCAGCGCATCGCCGCCATCGGCCGGATGCGTCCGCCACCCGCACCACCAGCGCCTCTGGTCAAGCCACTGCGCCTGAAGGAGTTGCTGGCTCCCGAGATTGCACGCGGCACGGTGAACGTGGAAGAAGACGAGCACCGCAGCGCGGTCACGTTCAGGGGCGACGACATGTTCGTCCCCGGCCAGGCACGCCTGAACGCAAAGATTCTTCCGGTTCTGGACAAGGTGGCGGACGAGATCAACCAGGTCTCGGGCGCTGTCCAGGTCACCGGCCACTCCGACAACCGTCCGATCAGGACCCGCGATTTTCCCAACAACCAGGTCTTGAGCGAGAAGCGGGCCGAAGCAGTGACTGCCGTGCTGCTGGGCAAGGGCGTGGTGGCGTCGCGCATCCGTACCGAAGGGCGCGGCGACACGATGCCGATGGTCGACAGCGCAACGGCAACCGGGCGAGCCAGGAATCGCCGTGTCGACATCGTCGTCATCCAGGGCGACGGCGACAGCGCCGCGTCGCCAGCCGCAACGCCGGCGGCACGCTAGAGGCGGCCCGGGAGTCACTCATGCAATACCTCAAACAGTTCCTGGCGTTTATTTTTTCCCGGCAGATGCTGGCCTTTGTCGCCATGGTGCTGCTGGCCATGGCGATCTGGTTCTTCGGTCCCTTGCTGGCCGTGGATGGACTGCGCCCGCTGGCTTCGGTTGGCGTGCGCGTGGCTTTCATCGTGCTGCTGCTGGTGCTTGGCATCCTCTGGCTCGTTTCGGGGCCGTACAGCCTGGTCGGGGTGGCCGCGATGTGCCTGCTGCTTTGGCAGGCGGGACCCTTGCTGGACATCGGTGCAGCGAAGCCGCTCGCGTCGGTTGGGGTGCGTGTAGCGATCATTGGCGGGATCCTGCTGCTGTATGCGTTGTACTGGCTTCATCGCTTCTGGCAGGCCCTGCGCAACAACGAGGACCTGCTTGCAAAGGTCCTGAGCTTCGGAAGGGACGCGGGCAAGGACGAGACGGGCAGGGAAGAGATCAAGACGGTCACCGCCGCGGTCCATCGCGCCTTGGTTCAACTCAAGGGTCTGCGCGGCCGTGGTGGATTGCGTCGTCTGCTCGAAGGCAATCGCTATCTGTACGAGCTGCCCTGGTACATGGTCATCGGCAGCGCCAGCGCGGGGAAAACCACGGCGCTGCTCAACGCCGGGCTGCAGTTTCCCCTGGCGCGCCAGATGGGCAATGCTTCGAAGCGCGTGGTGTTCAAGTCGGAAGGCGGCACGCTGCATTGCGACTGGTGGTTTGCCAACGAGGCTGTGTTCATCGACACGGCAGGCCGTTACACCACGCAGGAGCGCAATCCCGTGACCGATCCGGTCGAGTGGCGCGCTTTCCTCGGTCTGCTTCGCAAACACCGCACGCGTGCCCCGCTCAATGGCGTGATCGTTGCGCTCGATGCGGCTGAGCTGCTGACCATGACCGAGATGGAGCGCGCCGAGCATACGAGCCTGGTGCACGATCGTCTGACCGAATTGCGCCAGGAGTTGGGCATTCGCTTTCCCGTCTACGTGGTCGTCACGAAGATGGATCTGCTGCGGGGTTTCAGCGAATATTTTCAATCACTCACCAGCGAAGGGCGCATGCAGGCCTGGGGCTTCGCGCTGCCATTCCACGGCATGAAGAACACGCGGGCCGGCATGCAGGCCCGAGACACCTTCCGCGCGCAGATGGAAGCGGAGCTTGCATTGCTCAAGGACCGGTTGGCCGATGGTCTGCGCGCGCGGCTGAATGAAGAGTTCGATGTCGAGCGCCGCAAGCGCCTCTTCGCGCTGCCGAAGGAGCTGGCCGGATTGGCGGTACCGTTGATGCCGATGCTGGACCAGATCTTTCTCGTCTCGCGTTTCGACAAGACCCAGTTGCACGACACGCTGCGCGGCGTGTACTTCACGAGCGGTGTGCAAGCCCATATGGAACTGCCCGCCGATCCCGGGACGCTGATCCAGCGACTGCAACGCAGCCTCGGCCTGTCGCCAGCCCCGAACCCGCATGCCGCCGGCACGGCGTCCGGACAGGGGCAGCAAGGGTTCTTTCTCCAGGAGCTGCTGACCAAGGTCATCATCCCGGAAGCCCACTTGGTGAGGCCCAATCTGCGCTGGGAATTCCGGTTCCGGCTGCTGCGCCTGATGGGGCATGCCCTGGCGTTCGTGATCTTCATGTGGCTGGCCGGCGCGCTGGCAGTGAGCTACGGCAACAACCGCCGATACCTGGACACTGTCGGCCAGCGCACGGATGTGCTCGCCGGCCAGGTGCGCGCGCTGTACGGCAGCTTCAAGCCGGCAGGCGTGCCGGACGTGCTCAACGGTGCGCGCGAGTTGCCCGGCTACTCCGGTCTTGACATCGACAACCCGCCGGGCAGCTTTCGCTACGGGCTGTACAGCGTGTCGCCGGTGCTGGCCGTGACTGGCGAAACCTATGCCCGGCTGCAGGACCACACCCTGCTGCCGACCATCCTCCAGCGCATGGAGACCGTGCTGGCGCAGAGCATGAAGGATGGCGACGCCAAGACTGCCTATGAAACCTTGCGCGTCTACAAGCTCCTGCACGACAAGGACAGGTACATGAAAGGAGGCGCTCGGGACATTCGCAACTGGGTTCTCAAGGACTGGGAGCATGCCGACAGTGCTGTTGCCTTCGGCGGACGCGCTTCGATGGCTGGCCATGCAACGGCGCTCTTTGCCGGCGAACGCCCGGTGCAGTCGGCATCGCTGCCGAACGAGGTGCTTGTTCGCGCGGTGCAGGATTTCCTGAACAGCAACACCTCGACGCAGCGCGTCTACGAGCGCGCCAAGGCGGCGATGCTGTCGGAAGCTCCCCAGGAATTCACGTTGGTCCGGGCGGTCGGGCCGCAAGCCGGCACGGTGTTTTCCCGTGCCGGTGGTCTGCCTCTCGAAAAAGGAGTGCCGGGCCTTTTCACCTATGACGGATACCACGACGTCTTCAGCAAGCGGCTGCCGGAATTCGTCGGACAAGCCATTGACGACGACGCGTGGGTCATGGGGCGCAATGCCTCGGCAGTGCTCGATGCTGCCGCTCGCAAATTGCAGAACGATCGGTTCCTTGATGACATCCGTCGTCAATACCTGAGCGAATATGCCCAGCAGTGGGAAGCCTTTCTCGAATCGATCCGCACGGTCGGGGGCGGCGACACCACCGGCACCAGCCTGGGGTTCGACCTGAGCGTGCTGCGGCAATTTGCCGCGCCCGATTCACCTCTGGCGCGACTGGCGCGCGCGGCGGCGCGAGAGACCACGCTGTCGCGTCCGCTGGTTGTGCGCGCCCAGGAAGAAAAGGGGTTTCTCGACAAGGCCTCCGATGAGTTGAGCAAGCAGACCAGCGCGATCGGCCGGAACCTCGGCATTCGCGCAGAGGAACGACTCGAAAAGGAAATCGTCGACAACCGCTTTGCCGCGCTGCGCGAGGTGGTGACAGGGCAGCCCGACATCGGCGCAGGAAATACCGGCGCTGCCGGCGCCAAGCCGGGACTCGAAAGCATCTCGGGCCTCGTGAATGAGTTCTACACGCTGTTGGTCGTGGCCGATACCGCGCTGACGGCGGGCAGCCTGCCGCCCGGAGGCTCCGAAGTCGGTGCGCGGCTGAAACTGGAAGCCGGGAAACTCCCCGCGCCGTTTCGCGAGGTGTTGGCCGCGTTGGCCACGAGTGGCGGTGACAAGGTGGCGCTCGGTTCCACCGGCATCTTGCGAAACCAGGCTCAACAGCAGCTCGATCGCATCATGGGCCTGATGGCGATGCAGGTCAGCGAACCGTGCAAGCGCGGCGTGGAGGGGCGCTATCCGCTGGCTGCAGTGGCGCAGGATGCATCCATCGAGGACTTCACGCTGGTCTTCGCCGCGAGCGGCGCCGCGGACGAGTTCTTCAACAAGTACCTGGCTTCATACGTCGATACCAGCGTGCGCCCGTGGCGCTACAAGGATCCGAATGCGGTTCAAACCCTTGCCGGTGCGGAGGGCGTTGCCGGCGGAGGGGCGCCGGCACCCGCGACCACGGGCCCGACATTGCTTGGTGAGCTGCTCAAGCTGCTGGCCCAGAGCGGGCCGAACCTCGATGCCTTCTACCGCGCGCAACAGATCCGCGATCTTTTCTTCCGTGATGCGGGCGGCAAGAAACTGGCGTGGAAGATGGATCTGCAGGTGCTTGAACTGGAGCCCAGCATCACCGACCTGATCATCGACATCGACGGGCAAGGCCAGCGCTATATCCACGGTCCGGTACAGGCGTTCACCGTCCGCTGGCCGGGGCCGCGCGGCGGCGCGATGGCGGAGATCACGGCCAATCCGCGAATCTCGGGTCTTACCTCGACATTCATGGCCAACGGGCCGTGGGCGTTGTTCCGCTTGCTCGAAAAGGGGCGCATCGTGAACACGGCGACACCGGGGCGGTTGAGCGTCGAGTACTCGTTCGACGGCCGCAAGGCGTTGATCGACATCAACGCCGGCAGCCAGCCCAACCCACTCAACAGTGATGTGCTCAAGGGCTTTCGCTGTCCGGGACGAGCGGCCTGACACCCCGACGCCATGCTCGCAAGACTGATCGCTTCCTGCCGCGCGTCCGCACCAGCCATCTGGGGCAAGCTGCCGGGGCACGCAGATTTCGTGCACAGCGGCGTGCGGCCCGGCGAAGCGGAGGCCTGGACGCAATGGCTCGCGGAGCACGGCCTCGACGCGGACGTTGGCATCGCCACGAGGGCAATGTCGGTGCCGGTCGCTTTCGCACTACCGCCCGGCACCTTGCCGTTTGCGCGGCAACGGTTTGTGCTTGGCGTGATTGCGCCGTCCGTCGACAGGGCAGGGCGGCCTCATCCCCTGGTGATCTATCAGCAGGAGTCTCCGCGCCGGGCCATGCGGCATTTCGAGGCGCAGCTTCGTCAGCCGCTCGATTGGCAGTTCTGGCTTGCACGCGCCGTCGCCCGCCACGCACGCATCAGCCGTACCGACATTCAGGCCCTGGAGATCACGGTGCGCGCACTGCGGACGGAAAGCCGCGAACTGGAAAAAGACTTCTCCGTGCAGCGAGTTCGCTGGTTGCAAGCCTTGCTCGATCAGCAGACAGGCCCGGCCCTCAGCGACGATCCCGCGGCCGAACTGCATGGTGTCCGTCATCTTCCCTGGGCCGATTGGCCGCACCGCCTGCAAGGTGCGCGTGCCGAAAGCGCGTTCTGGCAACAGGACGCCAACGGTCGATTCATCGGCGCGGCCAACAGGCTGCAAAAATTGTGGAGCGTCTTGCCATGAACACCCGCAATCCTCACGCGGGGAACGCCCATGTGGCTCCTTTGGTTCTTCGCCTCACCCACAGTGGCGGCGAGGCGCGATACGGAACCATGTCGATTCCGCCGGCCGGCGCGGGCATGGCCGATATCCTCCACCTGTGCAGTGAGCACCAGAGCGTTGGTCAATGGGGTGTTGCCAATCTGTGTCGTATTGCCTGGTGCGACGAAGCCGGGGGATGGCAACTGAGCAATGGCAGCTACACGCTGATGTGCGCGTGCAATGGCAAGCGAGTCCAGGCCGGCGCGGTGGTGCCTGTCGCGGTGGGAGATACGCTCGAAGTGGGGCTGCTGCGCTTCGTGCTGGAGCAGGGG
Source organism: Variovorax sp. RKNM96 (assembly GCF_017161115.1). Lineage (GTDB taxonomy): Bacteria > Pseudomonadota > Gammaproteobacteria > Burkholderiales > Burkholderiaceae_C > Variovorax. Next base: position 3,293,431 of record NZ_CP046508.1, read on the forward strand.
GCGGGAGAGGCGCCCGAACGGATGCATGGGGCCCTCGAAACGCAAGAGGGCCAACTGACCGTGCCCGAAGACGGGGGCCTCGGGGCTGCCTTGCCGCGAGTCTTCGATCTGTACGACCTGAATGGTGAAGGCAACGCCGACGGCCGGCGAATCGACCCCCTCGTCGATCCTTTCGGCGCGCTCGACATCGCGGGGGCGAGGTCTCGCCCCGCCGCGGACACCTTGGCCGCATTGCTTGACGAAAGGCCGCGCCTCGAAGCGCGAACCACGCATTCCGCTGGCCCGCCACTCGATGCCGGACCTGCAGGCGTCCTGCTGGACGCATTGCACGAAGAATTCGTGCGCGTGGTTCAGGATCCCAGTCAGCTTTCCGGTCACACCCTTTGGGAAGGATTTGCGGCTCTCGGTGCCGAGGCCGCGCTTACGCTGGAAGAGTTGAGCAGGAGGGCCGAGCCGTATCCCTTGCTGCGCGACATCCTGCTGCCGCGCGAAGGCATCGACCAGATCATCGAGGCGTTCGAACCGCTTGCGAGATCGGAACTTCTCGATCCGGAGCCCTCGCAAGACGTGCTGGGCATGTTCGCGCCGGAGCTTGCCCGCGAAGCCAAGGTCCCGTTACCCAGTCTGACGCGGCGCGAGCATCACGATCTCTCTCCGGACAGCCATGTCCGGATCGGTTCGCGGCACGATGGCGACAGTGAGGGCGTCTTGTGAAGCAATCCTCCGCTCGACCGGCGCAGCGGGAAATGCTCGTGCGATTGCGCGATGCTCCCTGGAAATTCGGCTTCTTTGCCGTGCTGAGACGCATCGGTGCTGCTTGCTCTCCACAGCCCCCGATCGGGCTCGCCAGCCGTCCTCAGCAGGAATCTTTTCGACTGGGACAGGTGGCGGCATTGATATTCGCGCCGCGCGAAATTGCCGGCGCCGTGCTGCCGGGCGAGCCGCAACCGGCCCTTTCAGGAGCGGCGCCGCTGCGCCCGGGAAACAATCCGGATATCCCCACGATGCGCGTGTACGGCCTGGGCCTGCTGGGCCCCAACGGGCCACTGCCGCTGCACTACACGGAGCTGATTCGAGATCGTGTCGAGAACCACAACGACAGCACGCTGGCGGATTTCCTGGATCTTTTCCACCACCGCTACCTGACGCACATGTACCGCGCGTGGGCGCAGAGCCAGGCAGCGGCGGGGCTGGACCGTGCCGAGGACGAGTCATTCAGTCGCTATATCGCTCGCCTCACGGGACACGACCCGCTGGAGATCCGCGATTCGGCATTGCCCGCGCATGCCCGCCTCGCGGCCTCGACGCACTTGACGCGGGAGGCCCGCAACCCTGACGGATTGGCCGCCACGTTGGCCCGCTTCTTCGCGGTCCCCGTCCAACTCCAGGAGTTCGTGCTGCATTGGATCCGCATCGACGACGAAGACCGGAGCCGCCTGGGCCTGGCACGCGCTTCCAGCGTCATGGCGGTGGGGGCGATTGCGGGAGAGGTCGTGGCCGATCGGCAGAACAAGTTCCGCCTGGTGATCGGCCCATTGACGCTCGACCAGTACCTGCGCTTCACCCCCCACGGGCGAGACCTCCCGTTGCTCGTCGAATGGGTGCGAGGTTTCATTGGTCACGAGTTTGTCTGGGAGGTCGAGCTGCGTCTGCGCAACGACAGCACGCCGCCCGCCCGGCTCGACGAATCGGAAAAGCTCGGATGGTCCACATGGCTCGGCGGCCCGGAAGGCTGCGCCGCACAAGTTGTCGGCTTCACCGTGGGAATGGTGTTCGAGCCTGAGCAATACATCGGCGCGCGCCATCGCAGCGATGCCGGGTTCACCCAGCCCGTTCATTGACTCTTCCGACTCTTTCTTCCGACATCCATGACCTACGTTGCCAGACCCCTCGTGCCGGCCATCGAGCTCGAACCCTTGACCGCCAGGGATCCTTGCGGCCCCAGCCTCGAATACGACGCGGAATACGCCGTGCTGCTCTCGCGCATGTCACCGCGCGTCGACGCGCAATACGGGCAGTTCGTCGGAACGCCGGAAGCGCCGAACTGGGCCGAGATCGAGCGCGATTGCCGCCGCCTGCTGCTGCGGACCCGGGACATCAACCTCTTCGTCTGGCTGTGCCGGGCGCGCGCGAGGGTGGCGCAGGCCGCAGGGCTTGCGCAGTCATTGGCCGTGCTCTCGGAGGTGCTGGAGCGCTGGCCCGACGCGGTGCATCCGCAGCTCGTTGTGGAAGGGGAGCACGATCCGGCCGTGCGCGCCAACGCCCTGGCGGCGCTGGCGGATCCTGATGGATTGCTGGGTGATGTGCGGGAGATCGTCGTCTCCGCCAACGCCGCCAGGCACTTGACGGTGCGTGAGATCGAGCGTGCCTGGTCGGTGCCGCGTCCGGTCGGTGCGCCGAGTCCTGAATCCGTCGCCTGGCAGCTGGCCCAGTTGCGTCTAGCCTCGAACGGAGATGCCGAGGCGCCGGTGAACCTGTTGTCGCAGGCGTCGCGCGCAGCTCGGCAGATCGCTGCCTGGGCGGTACGTCACCTGGGCGGGGACGCGCCTTCGCTTCAGGCGCTGATCGACCTCCTGAAGCCCTTCGACGACATCGACGCGATTCCCAGTGCCGAGCCCGCCGCATCGAATGAAAGCGCCGAGTGCCCCAGCGCTTCCGGCCTGACTGCACGCGACGATGTCCTTCAAACCATCCGCAGTGCACGCGAGTGGTTTGAAATCCACGAGCCCAGCAGCCCGGTGGCGGTGTTGCTCAAGCAGGCCGAGCGCATGGTCGGCCGGCGTTTTGCGCAGGTGGCCAATGCCATTCCGCTCGATCTGTTGCAGAAATGGGACTCCGAAGGGGAGCGTGCTTGATGGGCGGTGAGATGCACATCGGCTCCATGGCGGCCTGCATCGCCTCGGGAATACTCGGGGCGGGGCTCGGTGCCTGGATCTTCTCGCAAACGGTGCGTGCGCAACTGGAGGCCCAACGACAGGCCTTCGAGCTCGCCAGGGAAAAAGCCCAGCGGGACTTGCAACAGACCCTGTTGTGCGTGCCGCAGTGGGTCCAGCGGGCGGCTCGGACCGAACTGGAGCTTCTCGGACGGCAGCATGCGGGGCGTCACGAGGCGTTGCTGCGTGAGCAGCAACGCTGGCAGGCGGAGCAGGACGAGCGGAGACAGGCCGAATGGCGTGCGTTGTGGCCCGAACCTGTCAGCGCCAAGCTGCCCCCGGCACCGCAACCGAACGGCAGCCAGGGCGCAAAACCGGCGCCTGCGCCGTCCCCGGTTCCTGCCAATCCGCCCGAGTCGATGGGTATGCGCAGGCCGCCACTCGCGCCTGCCGAAAGCCCGGAAGTACCCGAGCGCGAGCTCAGCGACGAGGAAATCGACGCATTGCCGCCCGATCTGCCGCCGCCCCTCCGGCCGCGGCGCAAAAAAATGCCGGCGCCGAGCAAGCCAATTCTTCGCAGCATCTGAGCAAGTCTGCGAGTCGCAGATTTATTTTGCCGCTGTGCTGTCGGACACGGCGCAAGCCCCTTGATTTGTCGAATACGCGCCACCAAGTCTTCTCGCGTCGGCACGGTGCTTGCACGCTCTATAGAATCTTTTTCATGGCAACGAGAATTCCCAAGACTCCACCCACCCCTCCGGCCCAAAAACCGGCCGGGGATGACGGAGATTCGGTCGTTCTGGAGCGCCGGCCGCAGAAAACTGCGCCGCCCCAGATGTACCAGGTGGTCATGCTGAACGATGACTACACCCCCATGGAGTTCGTGATCGTGGTGCTGCAGGAGTACTTCAGCAAAGACCGCGAAACCGCGACGCAGATCATGTTGAAAATCCATCTCGATGGCCGCGGCGTCTGTGGGGTCTATTCCCGCGACATGGCAGCCACCAAGGTGAATCAGGTCATGGAGGCCGCGCAGCAGGCTGGGCACCCGCTGCAATGTGTCAGTGAGCCAGTTGCGTGAACCTGTTGAATTGCGCAAGCTCCAACCCATCTGAGAACTTATTTACAGCAAGGCAAAAGGAAATCACATGATTGCCCAGGAACTGGAAGTCAGCTTGCACATGGCCTTCGTCGAGGCCCGGCAGCAGCGCCACGAGTTCATCACCGTGGAGCATCTACTGCTCGCTTTGCTGGACAACCCGAGCGCCGCAGAAGTTCTGCGCGCCTGCTCGGCGAACGTCGACGACCTTCGGGCGTCGCTCACCAACTTCATCAAGGACAACACGCCGCAAGTGGCGGGTACCGACGATGTAGACACCCAGCCCACGCTGGGTTTCCAGCGCGTGATCCAGCGCGCCATCATGCATGTGCAGTCCACCGGCAACGGCAAGAAGGAAGTCACCGGCGCCAACGTGCTGGTCGCGATCTTCGGTGAGAAGGACTCGCACGCGGTCTACTACCTGCACCAGCAGGGCGTGACCCGCCTCGACGTGGTGAACTTCATTGCCCACGGCATCAAGAAGAGCGATCCGCCCGAAGCCGTCAAGGGCAGCGGCGAAGCACCTCAAGGTGAAGGCGAAGAGGGCGGCGGCGAACGCAACGAGAAGGCATCGCCGCTCGAGCAGTTCACCCAAAACCTCAACCAGCTCGCCAAGGACGGCAAGATCGATCCGCTGATCGGCCGAGAATACGAGGTCGAGCGCGTCATCCAGATCCTGTGCCGCCGGCGCAAGAACAACCCGCTGCTCGTGGGCGAGGCCGGCGTTGGCAAGACTGCGATTGCGGAAGGCCTGGCATGGCGCATCACCCAGGGCGACGTGCCCGAGATCCTCGCCGAGGCGCAGGTCTACTCGCTCGACATGGGCGCATTGCTGGCCGGCACCAAGTACCGCGGCGATTTCGAGCAGCGCCTGAAGGGGGTGCTCAAGTCGCTGAAGGACAAGCCGAACGCCGTGCTCTTCATCGACGAAATCCACACGCTGATCGGTGCGGGCGCAGCCTCGGGCGGCACGCTCGATGCGTCGAACCTGCTGAAGCCCGCGCTCTCGAGCGGCCAGCTCAAGTGCATCGGTGCGACCACGTTCACCGAATACCGCGGCATCTTCGAGAAGGATGCGGCCCTGTCGCGTCGCTTCCAGAAGGTCGACGTGGTCGAGCCGTCGGTGCAGGAAACCGTCGACATCCTGAAGGGCCTGAAGTCGCGCTTCGAGGAACACCATGGCGTGAAGTACGCGGTGGCCGCCCTGCAAGCTGCCGCCGAGTTGAGCGCCAAGTACATCAATGACCGTCACCTGCCCGACAAGGCGATCGACGTCATCGACGAAGCCGGTGCCGCCCAGCGCATCCTGCCGCCGAGCAAGCGCAAGAAGACCATCAGCAAGACCGAGGTCGAGGAAATTGTGGCGAAGATCGCGCGCATTCCCCCGGCCAACGTCAGCAACGACGACCGCAGCAAGCTGCAGACGATCGAGCGCGACTTGAAGAGCGTGGTGTTCGGCCAGGACAAGGCACTCGAAGTGCTGGCCTCCGCGGTCAAGATGGCGCGTTCGGGCCTGGGCAAGGGCGACAAGCCGATCGGCTCGTTCCTGTTCTCCGGCCCCACGGGCGTCGGCAAGACCGAAGCGGCCAAGCAGCTTGCCTACATCATGGGCATCGAGCTGATCCGCTTCGACATGTCGGAGTACATGGAGCGTCACGCGGTGAGCCGCCTGATCGGCGCGCCTCCGGGCTACGTCGGTTTCGACCAGGGCGGTCTCTTGACCGAAGCCGTCACGAAGAAGCCGCATTCGGTGCTGCTGCTCGACGAAATCGAGAAGGCGCATCCGGACATCTTCAACGTGCTGCTGCAGGTGATGGACCATGGCACGCTGACCGACAACAACGGGCGCAAGGCCGACTTCCGCAACGTCATCATCATCATGACGACGAATGCGGGTGCCGAGACCATGAACAAGGCGACCATCGGCTTCACCAACCCGCGGCAGGCGGGCGACGAAATGGGCGACATCAAGCGTCTGTTCTCGCCCGAGTTCCGCAACCGGCTGGACGCCATCGTCAACTTCAAGGCGCTCGACGAGAACATCATCCTGCGCGTGGTCGACAAGTTCCTGCTGCAGCTCGAAACGCAGCTGGCCGAGAAGAAGGTGGAAGTCACCTTCAGCGACAAGCTGCGCAAGCACCTGGCGAAGAAGGGCTTCGATCCGCTGATGGGCGCGCGTCCGATGCAGCGGCTGATCCAGGACACGATCCGTCGTGCACTGGCCGACGAACTGCTCTTCGGTCGCCTGACCGACGGCGGGCGCCTCGAAGTCGACCTCGACGACAAGGACGAAGTGCTGTTGGACATCCAGCCGCTGCCGAAGAAGGAAGGCAAGTCCAAGCCCGAGGCTGAAGAGGCTGCAACCGGTTGAAGAAACCGGGCATTCCGTGGCCGATGAGGCCGCGGAACCGCCTCCAAAGGCCGGTAGCATCGCGCTGCCGGCCTTTTTCTTTGGGCCGTCCGAACCCCGCAAGCTCAACCGCACGCCCTTTCTGCCTTGATCCTCCCCGAACTCAGCCACGAATGGAAAACCGGCCTCTCCCTCGCGTGGAGCGGCTACATCGCCGTGCTGTCGATCTGGATCGTGATGCAGAAGCGGGCGCCGGTGTCCACGATGAGCTGGATCCTGTCGCTGGCGCTGCTGCCGTTCGCGGGCTTCGTCATCTATTACTTCCTCGGGCCGCAGCGCCTGCGCAAGCAACGCATCAAGCGGCTGCGCAACCGCGCCGGGGCCTCGGCGCAGGCCGACCTCGCCCGGCTGCGCGATGCGGCGCAGAACGCGCCACCGGCGCTGCAGCAGATGGCGCGGCTGGGTACCGCGGCCTGCGGACTGCCGGTGTCGAGCGCGTCCGACGTGGAACTGCTCTCGGGCGGCGCACGCACCTTCGATGCCATCTTCGAGGCCGTGCGCGCGGCCAAGGACCACATCCACCTCGAGTACTACATCTTCGAGCCTGACAAGATCGGCACCGCGCTGCGCGACCTGCTGGTCGAGCGCGCGAAGGAGGGGGTCGTCGTCCGCCTGTTGCTCGACGCACTCGGCTCCAAGCGCATCGGTCGCAAGTTCATGGCGCCGATGCACGAGGCGGGCGTGAAGGTCGCGCTCTTCCATGACACCAAGATCGGTCGGCGCCTGCGCCCGGTGACCAACTACCGCACCCACCGCAAGATCGTGGTGTGCGACGGCCGGGTGGGCTTCACGGGCGGCGTGAACATCACCGACGAGGAAGACAAGCGCACCAACCCCGACGCGTACCACGACGTGCACCTGCGCATCGAGGGCAGCGCGGTGCGCTGGCTGCAGACCACCTTCCTCGAAGACTGGACCTACGCCACCGGAGAAGACCCGCGCGACATGGACGACGCGATGGCAGCGATGCTGCCGCAGCTCGACGCCGGCGACATCCCCGTGCAGATCGTGACCAGCGGCCCCGACAACGTGCTCGAGCCGATCCACCGCATGCACGTCGAGGCGATCCATTCGGCCACGCACCGCGCCTGGCTCACCACGCCGTACTTCGTGCCCGGCGAGCCCGCGCTGATGGCGCTGACGAGTGCTGCATTGCGCGGTGTGGACGTGCGCTTGCTGGTGCCGCGCCGCAGCGACTCGGCCATCGTGAGCGCCGCCGCGCGTTCGTACTTCGACGAGCTGATCGCCGCAGGCGTGAAAGTCTGGGAATACAAGGCGCGCATGCTGCACTCCAAGACCTTGGTGGTCGACGAGCATTGCGCGATGATCGGCACCGCGAATTTCGACAACCGCAGCTTCCGGCTCAACTTCGAGGTCTGCGCGGTGGTCTACGGCCCCGAACTGGCCCGGCCGCTGGCGGCGCAGTTCGAGACCGACCTGCACAGTTCCGGCGCGGTGCGCGCCAACCGGCCACAGAATTTCTGGCGTCGCCTCGGCGATTCCATTGCGCGCTTGTTTTCACCCTTGCTCTGAATGAACCACACCTTTCTCTGGCACGACTACGAAACCTTCGGCGCGGTGCCGCGTCGCGACCGGCCTTCGCAGTTCGCCGCCATCCGCACCGATGCCGAGCTGAACGAAGTCGGCGAGCCGCTGATGATCTATTGCAAGCCCGCGCCGGACTACCTGCCCAGCCCCGAGGCCTGCCTCATCACCGGCATCACGCCCCAGGTGTGCCTGGAACGCGGCATACCCGAGCACGACTTCGCCGCGCAGATCGAGCGCGCCTTCTCCCAGCCCGGCACCATTGGCGTGGGCTACAACACCATCCGCTTCGACGACGAGGTGACGCGCTTCCTCTTCTGGCGCAACCTGATCGACCCGTACGCGCGTGAGTGGCAGAACGACTGCGGCCGGTGGGACCTGCTCGACGTGGTGCGCCTCACCTACGCGCTGCGCCCCGAAGGCATCGAGTGGCCGAAGAAGGAAGACGGCAAGCCCAGCTTCAAGCTCGAAGACCTGGCACGCGCCAACGGCCTGCTGCACGAGTCGGCGCACGATGCGCTCTCCGACGTGCGCGCGACCATCGCGCTGGCCCGGCTGATCCGCGACAAACAGCCCAAGCTGTTCGACTTCGCTTTCGGCCTGCACAGGAAGGATCGCGTGGCGAGCGAACTCGGCCTGCCCGCGATGCGCGAGACCGCCAAGCCCTTCCTGCACGTCTCGGGCATGTTCCCGGTGGAGCGCGGCTGCCTCGCCGTGATGTGGCCGCTGGCGAGCCACCCGACCAACAAGAACGAGCTGATCGCCTGGGACCTGGCCCACGACCCGAGCGAACTGCGCGACCTCGATGTCGAGACGCTGCGCCTGCGGCTCTTTACCCGCACGGCCGACCTGCCCGAAGGCGTGGTGCGCCTGCCTGTGAAGGGCATCCACCTCAACAAGTCGCCGATGGTGGTCGGCAACCTGCGCACGCTCGCGCCGCCGATGGCCGAGCGATGGGGCGTAGACCTCGACACGGCGATGCGCCACGCGGCCATCGCGCGCGACCTGCCCGACATGAGCGCCATCTGGTCGCAGGTGTACGCGCGGCCGAAGGAGGCCACGCCGGATGTCGATGAAGACCTCTACGGCGGCTTCGTCGGAAACGCCGACCGCCGGCGGCTGAACCAGTTGCGCGGCCTCTCGGCGGCTGAGCTCGCCAAGGACCGCACCGGCTTCGACGACGGCCGCCTCGAGGAGATCGTGTTCCGCTACCGCGCGCGCAACTGGCCCGAATCGCTGGCCCCCGAAGAGACCGAACGCTGGGAGGCGCTGCGCGTGGCGCGCCTGTTCCACGGCGAGGGCGGGGTGCGCACCATCGAGCAGCTGTTCAGCGAAGTCGATGCGCTCTCTGAAACGGCGGACGAGCGCGGCGAGGAGATCCTCGGTGCGCTCTACGAATACGCCGAGGCGATCGCCCCGGAGGCCTGACCACCCATGGCACACGCTGCTTCCCGTGTCCGCCTGACACTGATTGCGCTCACGGTGATCGTGCTCGCGGGTTGCAGCGCTTTGCCTTCCGCGTCGACGGCTGGCAGAACCTGCGGCACCGGCTTCGATGCCTTCGAGCGCGACACGCTCTTTTTCGGCCGCGCCATCCCGGCCGGCGGTCAGGTGTCGGATGGGCAATGGGCTGGCTTTCTCGACACCACCGTGACCCCCGCGTTCCCTCAAGGACTGACCGTGCTCGACGCCGTCGGCCAATGGCGCGGCGTCTCGGGCGGCGTGGTGCGCGAGCCCTCCAAGCTCGTGGTGCTGCTGCACCCGCGCAGTGAGAAGGACGACGCGGCCATCGCCGGCATCATCGACACGTACCGCAAGAATTTCGGCCAGGAGGCGGTGCTGCAGGAAAGGCAATCCGTCTGTGTCCGCTTCTGAAGAAAACACCGTGAAGGACCGCAACATCGTCCGTCGCCTGATCGCTGCGGATGCTGCCGCATACCGCGTCGTGATGCTCGATGCCTACGCGATGCACCCCAGCGCCTTCACGTCCACCGTTGGCGAGCGCGAAGGCTTGCCGTTGAGTTGGTGGGAGAAGCGCCTCGGCACCGAGGTGGATGCGCCGAGCGTGGTCTACGGTGCGTTCGACGACGAGGGCGTGCTGGTCGGCGCCGCAGGCCTGAGCGTCGAGGACCGCGAGCGAGCGCGCCACAAGGCCACGCTGTTTGGCATGTCGGTGAAGGCTTCGGCCCGCCGAGCGGGATTCGGCTGGCGACTGGTGCAGGCCGTGCTCGACCATGCGCGTGCGCATGGCGGGCTGCGGGTGGTGCAGCTCACCGTGACCGAAGGCAACGCGGCTGCACAGACGCTGTACGAGCGTTGCGGTTTCGAAGTCTTCGGCGTCGAGCCGATGGCCATCGCAGTCGATGGCGCCTTGCTCGCCAAGGTGCACATGTGGTGCGACCTCGAAGGGGCAGGGCGCGGATGAACGCTATTGGGTCGGCAGCGCGGGCAAGCCGCTGAGGTCCTGCGACCAGCCGAGCGCCGACCGGCACCACTGCTGCCTGCGCGGCGGCAACTGGTCGCGCTCCACCATGCTGCCGATGCGCAGCGAGTAGGTGGGTGGCGGGTCGATGTCGGGGCTCGACGCAATCGGCGTTCCGCAGTTCTCGCAGAAGCTCTGCCGGCGGCGCGTTCCGCTCTCGGCTGTCTTGACGTAGACCTTGGGCTGGCCGGTCAGCAGGTGGAAGTCTTCGGCCGGCACGGGTGCCGAGACGCGGTAGGCCGTGCCCGAGAGCACCTGGCAATCGGCGCAGTTGCACAGGCTGACCTTGTCGGGATCGACTTCGGCCTCGTAGGTGATCCGGCCGCAATGGCAGGTGCCGTGGACTTTCATGTGGTTTGTCTCCAGGGATGATTCATCGGGTTCGCACCATCAGCAGGGCGGGACCATCGGGCGTGGCCACTTCGCCCTGTTCCTGAAAACCGGCGCGCAGGTAGCTGCGGATCGCGCGTCGATTGGTCGGTGAAGGATCTGTCTGGACTTTCGTCACTGCCGCGTCTTCGAACAACCGGTCCACGAATGCGCGGACCATCGCGCTGCCCAGTCCGCGGTTCAACTGGTCGGCATGCGCGAGGAACTGGTCGATGCCGCGCGCACCCGGGTCGCGTTCGTCTTCCCACCAGCCGTTGCCCGAACCCATGACAACGTAGGACTGGATGTAGCCTATGGGCGCTCCGTCCAGCAGGGCGATGTATGCGCGGTCGGTGGATGTGGGTGACAGCATCGGTGCGTAGTCGGCATCGACCTCGACCTGCGATGGCGCGGCGCCCCACCACTCGGCCACATGCGGCCGGCCCAGCCATTCGTGCAGCAGGGGCAAGTCCGAGGCCTGCATCGGCCGGAACGCGAGGCCCCGCATGGGCTCAGGCCTTGGGAATCATCCAGCTGCTGGCCTGCGCCCGTCCCGGCAGGTGCAGCGTCGCCGTGGCCGCGGGCGTTTCCGCCAGCAGCTTGCCGTTGCGGAACACCTTGAGCCGCGTCGCACGCAGACGGATCGCCTCGACCGCATCACGTGCCTGCAGCAGCACGAAGCTCGCGTCGCAGCCGGCCTCGATGCCGTAGCGCTCCAGGTGCATCACGCGCGCGGCGTTCGTCGTCACTGCCTCGAAGCACTGGCGGATGCCCGCCTGGCTCGTCATCTGCGCCACGTGCAGGCCCATGTGCGCCACCTCGAGCATGTCGCCCGAGCCCATGCCGTACCAGGGGTCCATCACGCAGTCGTGGCCGAAGGCGACGTTCACGCCGGCGGCCATCAGCTCGGGCACGCGCGTCATGCCGCGGCGCTTCGGATACGTGTCGTGGCGGCCCTGCAGCGTGATGTTGATGAGCGGGTTGGCGATGACGGCCACGCCGCTTTGCGCGATGAGCGGCAGCAGCTTGCTCACGTAGTAGTTGTCCATCGAATGCATCGAGGTGCAGTGCGAACCGGTGACCCGGCCCTGCAGACCGAGGCGCTGAGCTTCAAAGGCCAGCGTCTCGATGTGGCGCGAGAGCGGGTCGTCGGACTCGTCGCAGTGCATGTCGACCAGCTTGCCGCGCTCGGCGGCCAGCTCGCACAGCAGCTTCACGCTGGCGGCGCCATCGGCCATGGTGCGTTCGAAATGCGGAATGCCACCGACCACGTCCACGCCCTTGTCGAGTGCGCGCGTGAGGTTCTCGACGCCGCCCGGCGAGCGCAGCACGCCGTCCTGCGGGAAGGCGACGAGCTGCAGGTCGATGTAGGGCGCGACCTGGCGCTTGACCTCGAGCAGCGCATCGACGGCGAGCAGGCTCGGGTCGCTGGTATCGACGTGCGTGCGAATCGCGAGCAGGCCCTTCGCCACGGCCCAGTCGCAGTAGGCGAGTGCGCGCTCGATCAACGCATCGGCGGTGAGCAGCGGCTTGAGCTCGCCCCACAGCGCAATGCCTTCGAGCAGCGTGCCGCTCTCGTTGACGCGCGGCAGGCCGTAGCTCAGCGTGGCGTCCATGTGGAAGTGGGGGTCGACGAAGTGGGGCGCGAGCAGCAGGCCCTGCGCGTCCAGCTTCTCGTGCGCCGGGGCGTCCAGGCCTTCGGTGACCTCGGCGATGCGGCCGTCCTGCACGGCGATCGACATGCCGGTGCGGCCGTCTGGGAGGGTGGCATTGGTGATGAGGAGGTCGAGCATCGTGAGGATTCCTGGGCTGTTTTTCAACGTGTGCGCTGCGCCCGATACCGGTACTGCCCCGCCGCAGGCCCGACCTCGATCGTCACCCGCCGCAGCTTGTCGTCGTGCCCCGAGTCGGCTTTGGCCGTCACCACGATGCCGCGCGGCGTGGCACGGCAGGTGATATCGGTGAGCGCGATCTCGGCGTGGTCGTTGTCGAGTTCGGCGATGGCGACCGTGTGCTCGGCATGCAGGCCGCCGTTGGCATCGCGCGTCATCCACTGCACATAGAGGAACGACTGCGCGTACTGGTCCGCATGGACCACACGGTAGGTGCCCTGGTGGTCCTTGCCCCAGGTGCCGCATAGCTGCACCCAGCTGACCGAATCGGGCGTCTTGAAGGTGTCGTAGCTGTAGTCGCTGCCCAGCGCATGAGCGCCGGTTGCGCCGAGCGAGAGCAGGGCGGCGAGCAGGGTTGCAGCGGTGGTCTTCATCATCTCAACGTTCCCCTTTGCGATATGGCTTCATCAGCGCCTGCGGATAGCTGGCCTTGCGCGCCACCAGCACCAGCGCAAGGATCGACAGCAGGTACGGCAGCATCAGGTAGAGCTGGTAGGGCAGCACGGCGTCGCCCGATTGTTGCAGCCGCAGTTGCAGCGCGTCGAAGAACGCGAACAGCAGCGCACCCAGCAGGGCCTTGCCCGGCCGCCACGAGGCGAACACCACCAGCGCCACGCAGATCCAGCCGCGGCCGTTCACCATGTTGAAGAAGAAGGCGTTGAAGGCCGAGAGCGTGAGGAAAGACCCCGCCATGCCCATCAGCGCCGAGCCCGCGACGATGGCGCTCGTGCGCGTGGCCGCGACCGACACGCCCTGGCTCTCGGCCGCCTGCGGGTTCTCGCCGACCATGCGCAGCGCCAGGCCGAGCGGCGTGCGGTACAGCACCCAGCCGACCGCCGGCACGAGCAGCAGCGCGAACAGCGTGAGTGCGGTCTGTGCATTGAGGATGGGCACGGGCAACCAGTCCATCGGCGCGAAGGGCGTGATGGTCGGGGGCGTGTTCACCTTGGGAAAACTCACGCGGTAGCCGAAGTAGCTGAGCGCGGTCGCCAGCAGCGTGATGCCGAGGCCGGAGACGTGCTGCGAGAGCGCAAGCCCGACGGTCAGAAAGGCATGCAGCAATCCGAACACCATGCCCGTGAGCGCCGCCACGCCGACGCCGACCCACAACGGCGCGCCGGCGTACACCGCGAGCCATCCGGTGAAGGCACCCGCGACCATGATCCCTTCGATGCCGAGGTTGAGCACGCCCGCGCGTTCGCACAGCAGCACGCCGAGCGTGCCGAGGATGAGCGGCGTGGCGATGCGCAGCACCGCGACCCAGAAGGCGGGGTTGGAAAGAATGTCCAGCAGATCCGTCATTGGAAATTTCTCCCTCCCCTTCCGGGGGAGGGTTGGGGTGGGGGCACGCGGCGCTCGCACTGGAGGCCGATGCCCCCATCCCAGCCTTCCCCCGGAAGGGGAAGGAGCAAGGCCGAAGATGCGGAGGCCGTCATTTCGTCATCCGCACCCGGTATTGCGTGAGCAGCGTCGCCACCAGCACCGCGATCAGCGAGGCCGCGACGATCACGTCGGCGATGTAGGTCGGCACGCCCACCGCGCGGCTCATGGTGTCGGCGCCGACCAGCACGCCGGCCACGAACACGCCGGCGGCGATCACGCCCAGTGGGTGCAACCCGGCCAGCATCGCGATCACGATGCCGGTGTAGCCATAGCCCGGCGACATGTCGAGCGTGACGTAGCTCGTGCGGCCCGCGACCTCGATGGCGCCGGCCAGCCCGGCGAGCGCGCCCGAGAGCAGCGCCACCATCACCACGGTGCGCGTGACCGGCACGCCGGCGAACGCGGCCGCGCGCGCATTGGCTCCCACCGCGCGGATGTCGAAGCCCAGCACCGTGTACTTGAAGATCGCCCACACGATCACCGCGAGCGACACGGCCCAGAGCAGCCCGGTGTGCACGCGCGTCTGGGCGATGAGCTTGCCCAGTTCGAGGTCGGACTGCAGCGACACGCTCTGCGGCCAGCCCATGGCGGTCGGGTCCTTCATCGGCCCGTCGAGCAGCGCCGAGACGCCGAGCAGCACGATGAAGTTGATCAGCAGCGTGGTCACCACCTCGTCCACGCCGAGCTTGTTCTTCATGAGCGCCGGGCCCAGCAGCAGCAGGGCGCCTGCGACGGCCGCCGCCAGCATCATCAGCGGGAACAGCACCCAGGGCGAGAGCTCGAAGCCCGTGCCGCCGTGCATGCCGCCCACGGCCACGGCGGCGAGGGCGCCGGCGAACAGTTGCCCCTCCGCGCCGATGTTGAAGAGCCGCGCCTTGAAGGCGACTGTCGCGGCCAGGCCGGTGAGGATCAGCGGGATCGCGCGCGTGAGCGTTTCGCTCCAGGCGAACACCGAGCCGAAGCCGCCCTGCAGCAGCAGCGCGTAGGTGCGCCCGACCGGCGCGCCGGCCCAGAGCACGAGCAGCGCGCTCACGACCATGGTGAAGGCGACAGCGCCGATGGGCGCCAGCACCAGCGCGGCGCGCGAGGTTTCGTGGCGTCGTTCGAGCCGCATCATGGGGTGCCTTTCGTGGCCCCAGCCATCGCGAGGCCGATGGCTTCGCGCGTCCAGGCGGCAGCCGGGCGTGCTTCGCCGAGGTGGCCGCCATGCATCACGGCCACACGGTCGCCGAGCGTGAGCACTTCGTCGAGATCGTCGGAAATCACCAGCACCGCCGCGCCGGCATCGCGCGCGGCGATGAGTTGCTGCTGCACATAGGCGACTGCGCCGATGTCCAGGCCCCAGGTCGGCTGGTGCGCGACGATCAGGCGCGGGGCGCGGGTCGGGTATTTCTTGTTGTCGGTGTCTTCCACCTGTTCGGGCGCGAGCAGGGCGCGACCCAGGATCAGTTTCTGCATGTTCCCGCCGGAAAGTGATCGAGCCGGCGCCATCAGGCCGGCGCCGCGCACGTCGAAAGCTTTTTCAATGCGCCGGGCATGCAGCCGCGCGGCCGCACGTCGCACGAACACGGACCAGCGCGAGAACACCGGGCTGCGCAGTCGCTCCGACACCGCGTTCTCCCACACCGGGAGATCACCGACCACGCCGACCGCATGCCGGTCTTCGGGAATGCGCGCCACGCCACGCTGCACCAGCCGGGCGGGCGAGGGCGGCAAGGCGCGGCCCATCAATTGCGCGGTGCCGGAGACGGCACTGCGCGTGCCGCACAGCAATTCGGCCAGCGCCACCTGCCCATTGCCCGAGACGCCCGCGATGGCGGTGATTTCTCCGGCGCGCAGCGTCAGCGACACCTCGCGCAGCCGGTCCTGTCCGCCCCCCTTGGCGGACGCGGTGCTCACATGGTCGAGCACGCAGACCGCATCCCCCACCGTCTTGGCGGGCCGTCGCTGCGGTGCCTCGACCGCATGCCCGACCATCCAGAGCGCGAGCTGCGCCTGCGTGGTGTCGGCCGTGCGCGCCTCGGCCACGAGCTTGCCGCCACGCAGCACGGCGATACGGTGCGACACGCGCAGCACTTCGCCCAGCTTGTGGCTGATGAAGATCACCGACAGGCCTTGCGCCACCATCTGCGCGAGCGTGGCGAACAGCGCCTCACTCTCCTGCGGCGTCAGCACGGCCGTCGGCTCGTCGAGGATCAGGATGCGCGCGCCGCGGTACAGCGCCTTGAGGATTTCCACGCGCTGGCGCTCGCCGACCGAGAGGCTGCCGATCTTCGCGTCCGGCTGTACCGGCAGGCCGAAGCGCTGCGCCACGTCGAGCAGCCGGGCGCGGGCTGCGGCGCGGCGCGAGACCGGGCGCCACAGCGGCTCGGTGCCCATCATCACGTTGTCGAGCACGCTCAGGTTGTCGGCCAGCGTGAAGTGCTGGTGCACCATGCCCACGCCCGCGACGAGTGCGGCCTTGGGGTTGCCGGGCGGCAGCGGTGCGCCGAACACCTCGATGCTGCCTTCGTCGGCGACGTAGTGGCCGAACAGGATCGACATCAGCGTCGACTTGCCCGCGCCGTTTTCACCGAGCAGCGCGAGCACTTCGCCGGCCTGCAGGTCAAGGGAAATGGCGTCGTTCGCGACGAGGGTGCCGAAGCGTTTGGTGATGCCTTGAAGGCGGAGAACGGTCGTAGAGGTCATGAAGCTCTTGCTCCTTCCCCTTCCGGGGGAAGGCTGGGATGGGGGCAAACGGCGCCCGCAACCCCACGGTGATCGATCGAAGGCCGCGTGCCCCCACCCCAGCCCTCCCCCGGAAGGGGAGGGAGCAAAGGCAGGATCACTTCCACGCAGCCAGGAACGCCAGCATCACCTTGGCCGAGTTGTCCGCCGCGATGCCCATGAAGGTGCCCATTTCGTTCTCGCCGTCGCCGCCGCCCGCGAGGTCGCTGAGCGAGCGGAAGGCGATGTACGGCACGCCGTTGCTGTAGGCCACCATGCCCACGGCCGCGGTTTCCATGTCGAGCACGTTGGCCTGGAAGGTCTTGAACGTGTACTGGCGAAACGCCATGTTGTCCATGAAGGCCTGGCCCGAGACGCCGTTGCCGCCGATCACCAGTTGGGGCTTGCGCGCCAGGCACTTGCCGGCACTGCAGTTCGCCAGGTCGACGTTGCGGATGCTGCGGGCCACCTCGAGCATCTTCGGATCGACCTCGAACCAGAACTTGCGCTCGATCTCCGGCTTGGCCGCCGACCGGACCTCGACCGGACGCGGATGCACCATCCCGAAGTTCGGGAGCGTGGCGTCCTTGATGAAGGGCGGCGCGGTGTATTTGCCGGGTGCGGTTTCGCGCGCCATCAGCACCTCGAGGTACTGGCCCCATTGCGCGGGCACCGTCACGTCGCCGACGTGCAGCGACGGATTCACGCCGCCCGCGATGCCGCTGAACACGATGCTCGTCACGCGAAAACGGTTGAGCACGAGCTGCGTGTTCATCGTCGCATTCGTCATGCTGATGCCCGAGAGGAATAGCACGACCGGCTTGCCTTCAAGCGTACCGGTGGTGAACTCGACGCCGTTCACGCTGTGCTTCGCAGGCCCCTGCAGGCGCGCGAGCAGCAGCTTGAGCTCGGGCTCAAAAGCGGAGATCACCGCGATGCGCGGCGTGTCGTCCAGCCGCGTGCTGCTGTTGATGCTGACGCCGGTGCCCTTGTAGACACCGACGCAGCCTGCGAGACCGAAGGCCAGCACGCCGGCCGCGAGAAGAGTGCGCCAGCGCATCGTCGTCATTCGTTTGCTCACTTTGCCGTGGACTTGGGTTGGCCGTCATCCACCTTCACGGTGAACTTGCCCGAGAGGATGTCGGCCTGCTTGGCTTTCACCTTCGCGACGATGTCGGCCGGCACCTTCTTCTCGAACGTGCCGAGCGGCGCGAGCTCCGAGCCCTTGTGCTTCATCTGCGAGTAGACGCCGTAGTCTTCCGCCGCGAACTTGCCTTCCTTCACGAGCTTGATCGCCCGGTCGGCCGAGGGCTCGAAGTTCCACAGGGCCGAGGCGACCACCGTGTCGGGATATTGGCTCTGCGTGTCGATCACGTTGCCGATCGCCAGCTTGCCCTTTTCCTTGGCGGCATCCGAGACGCCGAAGCGCTCGGCGTACATCACGTCTGCGCCCTTGTCGATCATCGCGAAGGCCGCTTCCTTGGCCTTGGGCGGATCGAACCAGCTGTTGATGAAGCTCACGCTGAATTCGACCTTCGGGTTCGTTTCCTTCGCGCCGGCCATGAACGCGTTCATCAGCCGGTTGACCTCGGGAATCGGGAAGCCGCCGACCATGCCGATGCGGTTGCTCTTGGTCATGCCGCCGGCCACCATGCCGCTCAGGTAGGCGGGTTCCTGGATGTAGTTGTCGAACACGCTGAAGTTGGGCGCCTGCGGCTTGAGCGACGAGCCCATCAGGAACGCGACCTTCGGGAAGTCCTTCGCGACCTTGCGCGCCGCCGCTTCCACGCCGAACACCTCGCCCAGGATCAACTGGTTGCCGCCGGTGGCGTACTCGCGCATCACGCGCTCGTAGTCGGCGTTGCTGACGTTCTCGGTGGCCTTGTATTCGATCTCCCCGCGCGCCTCGGCTGCCTTCAGCGCCTTGTGGATGCGCCCCACCCATTGCTGCTCGAACGGCACGGTGTACACCGCCGCCACCTTGAGCTTGGCCTGCGCAAGCGCAATGCCCGGCGCCCCGGCCGCGAGTGCCGCGGCGATGGCGACGGAACGAATGATCAACTGACGGCGTGCTGTCACGGTCTTCTCCTCGATTGAAATGAAAGAACCAGCCCTGCAATCCCCATGCCCGCCAACCGGCCTCCGCGGCGGGCGGGGCCCCTTCCAGTAAACACCGAGGAACCGGCTTTGCCGGGCCTCAGGTGTTGCCCCCGGTAGGGGGTTGGCGAAGCGACACGAAGTGCGCGAAGCCTGGGGGCGAGCCTATTTCGTGCCGAAGATGCGGTCGCCGGCGTCGCCGAGGCCAGGGAGGATGTACCCGTGGCTGTTCAGTTCGCGATCGATCGCCGCGGTGTAGATCGGCACATCCGGGTGCGCGGACTGAAAGGTCTTCACGCCTTCGGGACAGGTCAGCAGGCACACGAACTTGATCGACTTCGGGTTGAGTTCCTTCAGCCGCTCGACCGCGGCCACGGCCGAATTGCCGGTGGCCAGCATCGGGTCGACCACGATCACGTCGCGGTTCTCCATTTCGCCGGGCATCTTGAAGTAGTACTCGACGGCCGTGAGCGTCTTGGGGTCGCGGTAGAGGCCGATGTGGCCGACGCGGGCGCCGGGCACCACGGTCAGCATGCCGTCCAGGATGCCGGTGCCGGCGCGCAGGATCGACACCAGCACCAGCTTCTTGCCGTCGATGACCTTGGCCTGCATGGTCTCCAGCGGGGTCTCGACCTCGATGTCCTGCATCGGCATGTCGCGCGTGACCTCGTAGGCCATGAGCATGCTGATTTCATTGAGGAGCCGGCGGAAGCTGTTGGTGGAGGCGTCCTTGCGGCGCATCAGCGTGAGCTTGTGCTGGACGAGGGGGTGGTCGACGAGGTGGACGTTGCTCATTGGAATTTTTTCTGGCGTTGCTGCTGAATATGAACCCCGGAGTCTAAAAGACGGTGCCGTCGCTCTCGATCAGGAGCGGTGGCGCTCCGTCTCGCAAGCGTTGTGCCAGTGCTCGGCCCGCGGCCCAGGTGCCGCCTTCGAGCACGCAGGCCAGCGGCAGCTCTTCCTCGGTGCGGTCGAGCACCTTGCGCACGCGCGGCGCCACCTCGTCGAGCAGCGCCACGGTGAGCGCGCGCCATTCGACGATGAATTCGTCGCTGGCCTTCCAGCGGCGGGTGAGAAAAGCCGCATCCTTCGGCACGATCACGCCGCTGTCGATCAGGAGGCCGCCGTTGCGGTACTCGGGCAGGGCGGTGAGCGCATCGAGGTGGCGCACCTTCACGCCCGCCCACTCGAAGGGTTCGAGCAGCGAGTAGGTGAGCCACTGCGAGAGCTTGTGAAAGGGCATCCAGCCGTTGGTGAGCCCGGGGCCGCGCACCGCGCTGTGGCGCCAGCAGTCGCCGAGCGCCAACGCCGGATCGCCCGAGCCGATGCCGCCGGCGCTGTCGCTGCCGTCGATCGCGATGCTGTCCACCGAGTTCGCCGAGGGCCAGATGCGCGAAAGCGTCTCCAGCAGCAGCGAGAGGATCTGGTGCGCCGTGATCTCCGCCGTGGGCGGCGCGGCCGGGCCGTAGGGGCCGACCAGCGCATCGAACAGGCGACCGGGCCGGCCGTCGTCGCCGAAGGTCTCGGGCTGCTCGCTCATCGCCTCGCCGAGCCGGCGCAGCAGCGTGGCGCGGCCCGAAAGGCCCACCAGCGGATTGACATCGCTCACCTGGAAGGCATCGCCCAGCCGGTCTGCCACCAGGCCCTTGAGGCCGGCTGCGTCGGCCTGCAGCGGATGGTCGGGGTCGGACGAGAAGAGCCCGCTGGTGAAAGCATGGAAGCTCGCCACGCCGAGGCCCTCGGAGCGCGTGTAGCGCTCGCCGGTGGCGGGCTCGGTGTAGTGCCAGTCGGGGCCGGCGCCGGCATCGAGCAGCACGCTCACCAGCACGAGGTCGATGTGCGCGCGGGCGCGCTGCCGCGCATCGACGCCCTTGCCGAGCAACTGGTCGAGCTGCTTCAGGCGATCGACGCCGCCGGCCTCGAAGTGGCGCCAGCGGCTGTGGTACGGGATGGTGTCCCACGGATAGCGCTCGCGCGTGACCTCGGCGACGGTGCGCGCCGCGTCTTCGAGCGCGTCGTCGCTGCCGATGCGGAACCACTGCGACTCGCCGCGGCGCGCGCGCGCCAGCAGGGCGCCCGCGCGCTGGCGGATGGCGGCGGTGGTGCGCAGCAGCGAGGCCGCGCCGGTCGGGTGGCTGGTGTCCGCGGTGAATTCGATCGATGGATCGACCTTGCCCGCGCCGCCGGCCGGCAGGCTGCCGGAGCCGTCGACGGGCATGTTCGGGTCGGTGTTGTGGCTGGTGGTCATTCGGTGAGTCCGCGGCCCTTGGCCTTCTTGAGTTCTTCGGCGTCCGGCACCGGGCCGGGCGTGAAGTAGCCGGCGGCCATCTTGGCGTCCATCTCGACGCGGGCGTCGGCCGGGATCAGTTCGTCGGGAATGTTCACGCGCTCGCCGATCTCGATGCCCGAGCCGGTGATCGCGTCGAACTTCATGTTGCTCATCGACACGAGCCGATGGATCTTCCTGATGCCCAGCCAGTGGAAGACGTCGGGCATCAGCTCCTGGAAGCGCATGTCCTGCACGCCGGCCACGCACTCGGTGCGCGCGAAGTACTGGTCGGCCGTGTCGCCGCCCACCTGGCGCTTGCGGGCGTTGTAGACCAGAAACTTGGTCACTTCGCCGAGCGCCCGGCCTTCCTTGCGCGAGTAGGCGATGAGGCCCACGCCGCCGCGCTGCGCGCCCTGGATGCATTCCTCGATCGCGTGCGTGAGGTAGGGGCGGCAGGTGCAGATGTCGGAGCCGAATACGTCGGAGCCGTTGCACTCGTCGTGGATGCGCGCGGTGAGCTCCACCTCGGGGTTGGCCAGGTCGCGCGGGTTGCCGAAGATGTAGAGCGTCTGCCCGCCGATGGGCGGCAGGAACACCTCCAGGTCGGAGCGCGTGACGAGTTCGGGGTACATGCCGCCGGTTTCCTCGAAAAGCGTGCGGCGCAGGTCGGTTTCGGAGCAACCGAAGCGCCGCGCCACCTCGGGGAGATACCACACGGGTTCGATGGCCGCCTTGGTCACCATCGCGGCGCCGCCCGAGGTGAGGAAGTGGCCGTCGGCCTTGAGGCGCCCGCTTTGCAGCGCCTCGATCACCTCGGGCAGGATCACGTGGGCCTTGGTGATCGCGATGGTCGGGCGGATGTCGTAGCCCGCCGCCAGCTCGGTGGAGAACGCATCGGCCACCAGCGCGCCCCAGGGGTCGAGCGAGACGATGCGGCCCGGCTCGCCCCACTGCGGATAGGGCCCGATCACGTCGGTGGGCGAGGTGTTGGTGAGGTCGGCCTTGTGCTCGCGTTTCAAGGCGCCGGACGCCACCGCGAGCGCGCGGTACACGCTGTACGAGCCGCTGTGGGTGCCGATGACGTTGCGGTGCGCGCGTTTGGTCGTGGTGCCGACCACGGGGCCGCGTTCGGTGGCGGTGGCCGCGCCCCACTGGATAGGCAGGGCGCCGAAGCCGCCTGCATGCGAGGTCAGGCGGATATGGCCGGTCGACGAAGAGGGGTGAAGTTGTGGGACAGGCGAAAGGGGCGAAAGAGGTGTGGTGCCGGCCGGGAGTGCGGAAGGGATCTCGGTGCTATCTACGGACATTGCAGGCCCTCAAAAAATGCAATGTACCGAGCACTTGTGCGGCTGGCAAGCCGGGGCGGACCATGCCCCCCCGCATTCGTCAAACCTCGCGCGGTGCTCAGGCAGGCGAGGAGCGCAGGCCGTAGGTCTTGCCGCCGACGAACAGGTATTCGGCGCGCAGCACCGCATCGCCTTTCTCGCCGGTGAAGGTGAAGCCGAGCACGCCCACCTGGGTGCCGGGCTTGATCTCTTCGACGCCCCAGGCCTGCAGGCGCGTCAGGGGCGCGAGCTCGACCTGCCATTTGCGGTCGCGCCGCGTCGGCAATTGCGCCTTGGCCAGGAGCGCGGGGCCGTCGACGGACGTCGACTGCTTGGGCAATGCACGTTGCTTGAGGTCGGCGGGGAGCGTGGGGTTGTCGGGCAGCTCGAGCTCCAGTTCGCCGTGCGGGTTGCGCCACATGACCTTGGTCGCGCGTCCCTCCAGGTACAGCGGGCGCTCTTGGTCGAAGCTGCTCCATCCATGGTGGGCCCAGGCGGGCAATGTGAGGCTCGTCGAGGCAGCAATGAAGAGGCGTCTTTGCATCATCTCGGTCTCCTTCGGTTCGGGCGGTTCAGAGGTAGGCGATCCAGCGCCCGCAGATGATGACAGCGAGCCAAAACCCCAAGGACAGAAGGCATTGCACCCTCGCGAACCGGTCCAGGGCCGCGATGCCGCTGCGAAAGTGAAAGAGCGTCGCGTTGACGCCGGCCAGCGCGATCAGGAGCATCTTGATGCGAAACGCGGTGTTGGCCAGCAGTTCGTCGGGCTGGCCGGAGAACATCGTGAGCCCGGTGACCGCGCACAGGCCGAAGCCGGCGAGGGCGGGGCGCAGCGTCATGCGCGCCAGCAACGGTGCGGGCAGCTCGCGCCCCATGCCCAGGGCGCGCAGCTCGAACACGAAAAGCCCGCCGAACAGCAGCGCGATGCCGACGATGTGCGCCACCTCCAGCGCCGGGTAGGCCCAGGGGTGCGAGACGAGTCCGCTGAACATCGGCGCAGCTTAGCCCAAGGTACGGGCGAAGAGCTTGCGGGCGCTGGCACTTTCCGTGTCGCGGCACAATCCAACGCACTATTTTTCGATCCGGCTGTAACCAGCCAGCCCGATGGCACGAATCACTGAAGGTAGCAGGAAGCAAATGAGCGACGCGGAAGCGGCGCTGCGGAGCCTGTTCCTTCGGGGCCTCGATGGCGATGCGAAGGCCTACCGCGAATTCCTGCAGAAACTCAGCGCGCATCTGCGCGCCTTTCTGGGCAAGCGCCTCTTTGGCTGGCCCGATGAAGTGGAAGACCTTGTCCAGGAATGCCTGCTCGCCATGCACAACCAGCGCCACACCTACCAGAGCGACCAGCCGCTGACGGCCTGGGTGCACGCCATTGCGCGCTACAAGATGATCGACCTCTTGCGCGCCAAGTCGGTCCGCGAAGACCTGCATGACCCGCTGGACGACGACCTCGCGGTGTTCGCCGAGTCCGCCACCGAGGCCAGCGACGCAAGGCGCGACCTGGGCGGCCTGCTCGAGACGCTGCCCGAACGCCAGCGCCTGCCGATCGTGCACGTGAAGATCGAGGGCCTCTCGGTGGCCGAGACCGCGAGCCTGACCGGCATGTCCGAGTCGGCGGTGAAGGTCGGCATCCACCGCGGCCTCAAGGCGCTGGCCGCGCGCTTCGGCCACGACTGGGGAGGCACCGCATGAAGACCGACGACCTGGTCGCGATGCTGGCGAACGGCCCCGTCGCAGTGCCGCGTCGTGCGACGAGCCGGCGGCTCTGGCTGGCGCTGCTGTTCGGCGTGCCGCTGTCGTTCGCCATTTTGTTCGCCGAGTACGGATTGCGGCGCGACCTGGTGCAGGCCATGTTCTGGCCGATGTTCTGGGTCAAGGTGCTGTTCCCGCTGTGCATTGCGGCCGCCGGCTTCGTGATGGCGCAGCGGCTCGCGCGGCCGGGCGTCGCGGTGCGGCGTGCATGGGCCGGCGCGGTGCTGCCGGTGCTCGGGGTCTGGGCGCTGGCGGTCGTCGCGTGGTTCACCATGCCGGCCGAGGAGCAGATGCCCTCGCTCATGGGGCAGTCGTGGCGCATCTGCGCGCTCAGCATCGGGCTGATGGCGCTGCCGGTTTTCGCGGCCACGCTGGTGGCGCTCAAGGGGCTCGCGCCCACGCAGCCGGCGCTGGCGGGCGCTGCGGCGGGCGCGCTGGCGGGCGGTGTCGGTGCGGCTGTCTACGCGCTGCACTGCATGGAACTCACCGCGCCGTTCCTTGCGGTCTGGTACGTGAGCGGCATTGCCGTGCCGGTGCTCGTGGGCGCCGTGCTGGGGCCGCGCCTGCTGCGCTGGTGAAGCTGCGCGCGACCGTCCGAACGCGCCTTTCACACTTTTCTCTTTTCCCGTTCGCTCCCTGTGAGGTGCGTGTACGAACACGTGCCGATTTCCGAACTTTTCATCCCGATCCAACAAAGGAAAACCATGAACCGCCGCTCTTTCTCCACCGCCATCGTCGCCGGCGCTGCCGCATCGATCTTCTCCAGCCCCGCCAGCTTTGCGCAGACGCGCGCGGCCAGTGGCGCACGCAACGTCGTGCTGGTCCATGGCGCCTATGCCGACGGCTCCTGCTGGTCGGACGTGATCGGCCGGCTCCAGGCTGCCGGCCTCAAGGCCACGGCGGTGCAGAACCCGTTGAGCTCGCTGGCCGACGACGCCGAGGCCACGCGCCGCATCCTCGCGCTGCAGGATGGCCCCACGGTGCTGGTCGGCCATTCCTGGGCCGGCACGGTGATCAGCGAGACCGGCGTCGATCCCAAGGTGTCGGCGCTGGTGTACGTGGCGGCGCGTGCGCCCGATGCGGGCGAGGACTACGGCGCGCTGGCCGCGAAGTTTCCGACACCGCCGGCCACGGCCGGGCTCGTGAAGTCGGGCGGTTTCGCGCAGCTGGGCGAAGAAGCCTTCCTGCGCGATTTCGCGGGCGACATCGATCCTGCCAAGGCGCGCATGCTGTACGCGGTGCAGGGGCGCATTTCGGAGACGCTCTTCGCCGGCCGCACCACGCAGGCTGCCTGGCGCTCCAAGCCCAGTTGGTACGCGGTGTCGACCAACGACCGGACCACGTCGCCCGAGCTGGAGCGTTTTCTCGCGAAGCGGATGAACGCGAAGACCATCGAGATCGCATCGAGCCATCTCTCGCTGATCTCGCACCCGGACAAGATCGCCGACCTGATCCTCGAAGCGGCCGGCAGCCCGCGCTGACGGCTGCATCGATGGCCCTTCGTGGGACAAACCCTAGTCAGGCCTGAAATGTCGTTCCCATAACAGTCCGCAGAAAACGAAAGTAGTGGAATCGCGTCGCCTTTTTCCTCAAACAACGAAGGAGACACGATGCGAGACATCTATCGAGCGGGGCTCAGGGTACTGGGCCTGTGTGTGTTGGCTTCCCTCATCAACTGCGGCGGCGACGGGGGAGGTGGCAGCGGCTTCGTGCCGATCGTACCGCCATCCGGCAACGCGCCGCCCACGAACAATCCGCCACCCGGTGAAGGCCCCCCGGCGCAAACAGCCGGCGAGCTGAAGATCCGCACGCTGTCGAACCGCGCCGACATGATCAGCGACGGCGATGCCTATGTCGAAATCGTGCTGCCCGAGGGCAAGAGCGCGCTCGACCTCGCCGTGGACCTGGACGGCAAGGACGTGTCTTCCGCCTTCGCCCTGCGTGCGAATGGCCGCGTGCTCGGCACCGTGACCGGGCTTCGCGTGGGCAGCAACACGCTCACCGCCACGCTCAAGTCCACCAAGACCGGCGCGAAGCTCGCGATCGAGAACTTCGGCCGCGGCGGCAACATCTTCGCGGGCACGCCGGTGCAGCCGTGGATCTGCGCGACGAAGGCGGGCTCGGTCGCGACGGTCACGGTGCCGGGCACCGGCCTGTCGGCAAGCGTGACGACGCAGGTGAGCGGGCTCGGTGCCGACCCCGTCGACGCCGACTGCAACGCGCCCACCATCTACACCTACTACTACCAGCCCAAGGCCAAGGAAGGCACGGACTGCGGCCGGCAGCCCTTCGGCCCCTACGCCTGCTTCCTGCAGTACGACCCCACCAAGCGCCCGAAGGACACCGACATCGCGAACTTCACCACCGACCGCGGCGACACGGTGAAGGCCCTGCTGCGCGTGGAGCTCGGCACCATGGGCCGCAGCGAATACCAGGTGGCGGTGTACTTCGACCCCGCCAAGCCCTGGACGCCATGGGAGCCGCAGAAAGGCTGGAACGGCAAGGTGCTCTGGAAGATGGGCGCCTCGGCCTCGGGCAACCGCTTCCAGCAGAACCCGGGCACGGCGCTCTTCGACGACAACGCGCTGCGCGCCGGCTTCATGACCGTCAATTCGCAGCTGACGAACCACAACGACAACAACAACGAGTTCCTCGCGGCCGAGAACATCATGATGGTCAAGGAGCACATCATCGACACCTACGGCGAGATCCGCTTCACCATGTCCGACGGTGGCTCGGGCGGCTCGATGATGCAGACGGTGCCGGCCTCGGTGATGCCGGGCCTGCTCGACGGCCTGCAGACCGGCTACAGCTACCCCGATGCGGTGACGACCTGGATCGAGACGCGCGACTGCGGCAATCTCTGGCGCTACTACGGCACGGGTCCGGGCGCGGGCCTCTCGCAGGCGGCAAGGGCCGCCATCGAGGGCCATCCGACGGCCGACTACTGCACCATGTGGGTCTATTCGTTCCTCGCGCCGCAGAACCCGGTGCAGTCCACCAATTGCGGACCGGGCTTCCCGGCTGCGCTGGTGTATGACCCGGTGCTGCGGCCCAACGGCGTGCGCTGCACCATCCACGACGTCATGACCGCGATCCTCGGCACCACCGAGCTCAACGGCAACACCGTGCCCAACCTGCCGTACGACAACGCGGGCGTGCAGTACGGGCTGAAGGCCTTGCGCTCCGGCGCCATCACGCCCGAAGAGTTCGTGGCGCTCAACGAAGGCATCGGCAGTTGGGACGCCGACATGATCTGGTCGGGCGACAAGGCCGTCATTCCCGCGGTGCGCGCCAGGGCGCAGACCAGTGCGATGACCGCGCTCTATCGCAGCGGCCTCGTCAGCTACGCGAAGAACCTTGCGAAGGTGCCGATCATCGACCTGCGGCCCGAGCTGGGCGCCGACATCCACATGGCCTGGCGCACCTTCGAGCAGCGCGCGCGGCTCGATGCAGGCAACGGCGGGCACGACAACCACGTGGTGCTGGCGAGCGCAGCCGGCACCGGCGTGGCGTTGACGAAGCAGGCTTTCCTGATGATGGACCGCTGGCTGAGCGCCATGGAGGCCGACACCTCGAGCGATGCGAAGGAAAAGAAGGTCGTGAAGAACAAGCCCTCCGACGCGGTCGATTCCTGTATCGCGACC
The DNA here is from genome assembly GCF_017161115.1 of Variovorax sp. RKNM96. Classification (GTDB taxonomy): domain Bacteria; phylum Pseudomonadota; class Gammaproteobacteria; order Burkholderiales; family Burkholderiaceae_C; genus Variovorax. The sequence goes on from NZ_CP046508.1 coordinate 3,321,283, forward strand.
GCGGGCATGACCACGGCCGAACTGGTGGACGTCGGCTTCACCACCTCCGCGTGCCCGGTCAGGCCCTACGAGTCGGTGCGCATCGTGTCCGGTGGGCCGCTGTCGGAAGACGTGTTCAAGTGCCAGTTGAAGCCGATCGACTTCGCATCGGCCGACTATGCCGGCATCCGCTTCACGGGCGGCCAGCAGGTCCGCCTGCAGGCGACGTTCCCCGACGGCGTGTGCAACTGGAGCAAGCCGGGCGTGGGGCAGGTGCCGTGGAGCCCGACCACCTTCCGCAACGGCCCGGGCGGGCAGGACCTGCCGGCCGCGCCGGTGTCCGTGGCGTTCTGAGCCGCGTAGCCCTCAACCGGGCTGATTGTTCGGAAACCTCGACAGGCGCTGCCTGTCGAGCACGTTGATGTAGCCGTAGCCCGTCTTGATGAGTTGCGCCGCTTCGAGCTCGTGCAGCGCCGCGTTCACCCGCTGGCGCGACACGCCCACCATCCAGCCGATTTCTTCCTGGCTGATCTGCAGCGTGGCGTCGGTGTTCGGATAGAGCACCGGATGGAACAGGCTTGCGATGCCGCGCGCCACGCGGGCGGTGGGCTCCAGCAGCCGGTCGAACTTCACCGTGGCGATGAACTGGCTCAGCCGTTCGTTCAGGTGCGACAGCATGAAGTGGTTGAAGGGCACGCTGCGGTCCAGCAGCCACGCGAAGGTGTCGCGCGGCAGGTGCAGCGTGGTGGTGGGGCGGGTTGCGGCAATCTCGTATTTGCGCTGCTCGACCTTCAGCAGCGAGCCTTCGCCGATCCAGCCGCCGGTGGCCACGCCGGTGAACATCACCGGCTTGCCGTCGGCCGAGGTGTCCTGCACGCGCAAGAAGCCGCGAATCACGCCGATCCAGCTGTCGGCGATCTCGTTGCGCTGGCAGACGAATTCGCCCGGGCCGTGCTCGCGGGTGAAGAGCGCCTTGTAGACCACCTCGCGCTCGCTTTGCGTGAGCACGCGCGGCCAGATGCAGCGCTCCCAGAACTGGTGGACCTCGTTGTCCGGCAGCTTGCTGGTGGACATGCGGGTCTCTGTTGCGCAGGTGGTGGTTGCCGGCCTCAGCGCTTCTTGCTGCCGAAGATCCCGCCGAGCACGCCGCGCAGGATTTCCTTGCCCACCGAAGTGCCCATGGTGCGCACCGCCGACTTGGCCATGGTCTGCACCAGGCCGTCGCGCTTGCCGCCGCGCGGGCCGGTGCTGCCGAAGATCATGTCGTTGAGCATGCCGCCCATGCCGGAGCCGGCTTCCTCGGTGCCGGCCTTGCCGGCGGGCGCCTTGCCCGCAGGCGCATCGGGTGCGGACTCGGCGCGGCCCTTGAGCTTTTCGTAGGCCGATTCGCGGTCCACCGTCTTCTCGTACACGCCGGCGACGAGCGAGTTGGCGATCAACGCCTTGCGCTGGTCGGGCGTGATCGGGCCGAGCTGGCTGCCCGGCGGCAGCACGAACACGCGCTCGGTCACGCTCGGGCGGCCCTTTTCGTCGAGGAAGCTCACCAGCGCCTCGCCCACCGCGAGTTCGGTGATGGCGGTCTCGATGTCCAGGCCCGGCTTCTGGCGCATGGTGCTGGCGGCGGCCTTCACGGCCTTCTGGTCGCGCGGGGTGAAGGCGCGCAGCGCGTGCTGCACGCGGTTGCCGAGCTGGGCCAGCACCGTGTCGGGAATGTCCAGCGGGTTCTGGGTGACGAAATACACGCCCACGCCCTTGGAGCGCACGAGCCGCACCACGAGTTCGATGCGCTCCACCAGCGCCTTGGGCGCCTCGTTGAAGAGCAGGTGGGCCTCGTCGAAGAAGAAGGCCAGCTTGGGCTGGTCGGGGTCGCCGATTTCGGGCAGTTGCTCGAACAGCTCCGACAGCATCCAGAGCAGGAAAGTCGCGTACAGGCGCGGCGAGTTCATCAGCTTGTCGGCGGCCAGCACGTTGACCACGCCCTTGCCGCCCACGGTCTGCATGAAGTCGGCGATGTTGAGCATCGGCTCGCCGAAGAACTTGTCGCCGCCCTGGGTCTCGATCTGCAGCAGGCCGCGCTGGATGGCGCCCACGCTGGCGGCGCTGATGTTGCCGTACTGGGTGGTGAACTGGCTGGCGTTCTCGCCCACGTACTGCAGCATGGCGCGCAGGTCCTTCAGGTCGAGCAGCAGCATGCCGTTGTCGTCGGCGATCTTGAACACCAGGTTCAGCACGCCGGCCTGGGTGTCGTTCAGGTCGAGCATGCGGGCCAGCAGCAGCGGGCCCATGTCGGACACGGTGGCCCTCACCGGATGGCCCTGTTCGCCGAACACGTCCCACAGCGTGACGGGGCAGGCCGAGGGCTCGGGCACGTCGATGCCGCGTTCCTTGAGTGTGGCGGCCAGCTTGTCGCCGATGGTGCCTTTCTGGCTGATGCCGGTCAGGTCGCCCTTGACGTCGGCCATGAACACCGGCACGCCGATGCTGGAGAGCTTCTCGGCGATGGTCTGCAGGGTGACGGTCTTGCCGGTGCCGGTGGCGCCGGTGATGAGGCCATGGCGGTTGGCAAGACTGGGGAGGAGGGCGCACTCGATGCTGTCGTGGCGGGCGATCAGAAGGGGGTCTGCCATGGAGGGCTCCGGGTCGTATCGAAGCGGTCAGTCTAATCAAGCGGCACTCCTATAATCCACGGCCGCACGATAGGTTCAGGAAAAAGTTTTCAGGAGGTTTTTTTGTCATCGACTGCTCAGCCCCCCATTCCCGCCACTGGCGATGCGTCAGAACAGTCGCCGATCGAAAAAGAACTCGCCGTGCTGCTCGTGAGCGCTCTCAATCTCGAGGTTGCGCCTGAGGACATCGTTCCCACCGAGCCGCTGTACGGCGAAGGCCTCGGCCTGGACTCCATCGACATTCTCGAAGTTGCGCTCGAAGTCTCGCGGCGCTACGGTTTCCAGCTGCGTTCGGACGACGAACGCAACCAGCAGATCTTTCAGTCGCTGCGCACGCTCGCGACCCACGTCGCCCAGCACCGCAGCGCTTCCTGACCCATGTCACGATGGCGACTGGCGCTCCTGCTGCTGGTGGGAGTGGCCTATGCCGGCCTCTCTCACTGGATGACCCTGTTCCACGCCACCGAGCCGTGGGCGGTGGTGGTGCTTCTGGGGCCGCTCTGGATTGCGGCCATGGGCTGCGCGGCGAGCTGGTTCGGCCGCTGGGGCTTTGCCGCCGCGCTGGCGCTGGGCCTCGGAGGCTTTGCGCTCGTCTTCCTGGGTGAGGCGGGCGATCCGAACCGTCTCTATGTGCTGCAGCACGTGGGCATCAACGGCGCGCTGTGCGGCTGGTTCGGCTCCACGCTGCGCGGCCGCGGCCTGCCGCTGATCACGCAATTCGCGCAGCGCGTGCATCCGCTCAAGGGGCACATGCTGTCCTACACGACGCATCTCACGCAGATCTGGACCGTGTATTTCGCGGTGGTGGTCGTGTCGTCGATCGTGGTCTACCTGACGATGCCGTTCTCGGCTTGGTCGCTGCTGGCCAATGTGCTGTCGCCGGTGTCGGTGGCGCTGCTTTTCGTGGGCGAGCACCTGATTCGCTACAGGCTGCACCCCGAGTTCGAGCGCACGCGCCTGGTCGATGCGGTGCGCGCCTTCTACGGCACCTCGACGATCGAGCCAGCCGACAACGGCGCCGGCCCCCGGTGACACAGGCACAGCCCGCGTGACGACAGAAACCCATTTCCTGCCCCTGCTCGCGGACCGCGACCCCGATGCCCCCCTGGCCTGGCGCGCCGGCGTGCCCGTGAGCACCCGCCAGTTCCTGGCCGACGTGGCCCGCTTCGCGCCGGTGCTGCCGGCCGAGGGCCCCGCGGTCAACCTGTGCGTCGACCGCTACGCCTTCGCAGTGAGCCTTGGCGCCGCGCTGATGCGCGGCCATGCGAGCCTCTTGCCGCCCGATGCGCGGCCCGACACGCTGGCGCGCCTGGTCGAGAGCCATGGCACCCGCCTTTTCGCACTCACCGACGACACCAAGCTCCAGACGCCCGGCATGCAGCGCGTGCTGATCGAAGACCGCTCCAGCCTCGAAGGCGATGCGAGCGCGACCGTGCCCGCGTTCGACGGCGCGATGCACGCGGCCAGCCTGCTCACCTCGGGTTCCACCGGCGCGCCGCAGCCGCATGCCAAGACCTGGCGCACGCTGGTGGGCGACGTGGCCGTCGCGGTCGATCGGCTCAGCCGCGTCCTCGGTCGTCCCTCGCTCGAAGGCCTCACGCTGGTTGCGACCGTGCCGGTGCAGCACAGCTACGGGCTCGAATCGTCGGTGCTGCTGGCGATGCTGGGCGGTGCCGCTTTCGAAAGCGGGCGGCCGTTCTTTCCGGCCGACGTGGCGCAGACGCTGGCCTCGGTGCCGCGCCCGCGCGCACTGGTGACCACGCCGTTCCATCTGAAGACGCTGCTGCTCTCGGGCATCGAGCTGCCGCCGGTGGACCTGATCCTCTCGGCCACCGCGCCGCTCTCGCCGCAGCTCGCGCTCCAGGCCGAGCAGGCCATGGGCGGCGTGCTGCTTGAAATCTACGGCAGCACCGAGTCGGGCCAGGTCGCCACGCGCCGCACGACCGAAAGCGACATCTGGGAAAACTTCGGCCAGATCCGCGTGCGCGCGGAGCCGGGCGAGGGCGATGGTCCGGAGCGCTTCATCTTCGAAGGCGACTTCCTGCCCGAGCCGACGCCGCTGGCCGACGTGCTCGAACTGCTGGACGACCGGCGCTTTCGCCTGTTCGGCCGCGCGAACGACCTGATCCACGTGGCCGGCCGGCGCAGCTCGCTCGCGCACCTGAACTACCACCTGAACAGCATCCCCGGCGTCGACGACGGCGCCTTCTGGCTGCCCGACGAAGTGGCCGACGGCGTGGTGCGGCCGGTGGCCTTCGTGGTCGCGCCGACGCTGACCGCGGGCGCGATCATCGCTGCGCTGCGGCAGCGCCTCGAGGCGGTGTTCGTGCCGCGGCGCGTGGTGCAGGTGAAGTCCTTTCCGCGCGAAGGCACCGGCAAGCTCACGGTGCGGGCGCTGCGCGAATTCGCGCTGGCGCAGCTCGCGGAAGACGACACGCCGGTGAAGATCGCCCACACGGTGCCCGCCGACCATCCTTCTTTCGCCGGCCATTTCCCCGGCCAGCCGCTGCTGCCCGGTGCGCTGGTGCTGGCCGAGGTCATGGAGGCCATCCAGCGCGTGCCGGCGCTGGTCGCGCGCCTCGGGGCAAACCCGACGCTCGCGGCCGCCAAGTTCCTTGCGCCCGTGCGGCCCGGCAGCACGCTTTCCATCGAACTGCAACCGGAAGCCGGCGCCGGCCGCGGCGTGCGTTTCGACGTGCGCTGCGACGGCGTGGTGGCTGTCACTGGCCGCTGGACTGCTGTGCAAGAGTCTGCGTGATGAAGCACACCGACGCCGAAACCCGCGCCGTCAACGAGGCGGCCCAGACCGCACAGAAGACCGGCTGGACCCAGGCACCCGAGCGCAGCAACATGCTGGCGCTGCGCTTCATCTGCTTCATGGCCCTGGTGTGCGGGCGCCATGTCACACGCCTGCTGCTGCCACCGATCAGCCTGTACTTCCTGCTGTTCGCGCCGTCGCCGCGCCGGCAGATCAAGCGCTACCTGTTCAGGGCCATCGGCCCGCATGCGGGCTGGATCGACGGCTACCGGTTGCTGCATGCGTTCTCCTCGACGGTGCTCGACCGGGTGTATTTCCTGCGCGGGCGCATGGACCTCTTCAAGCTGACGATCGAGGGCAATGTTCCGCTCGAGACCGAGGCGGCCGAAGGGCGGGGCGCTTTCCTGCTCGGTGCACACGTGGGCAGCTTCGAGGTCATGGGCGCCTGCAAGAACCACACGCACCAGAAGGGCCTGCGCCTCGCGATGCTGATGTATCCGGACAACGCGCAGCGCATCACGGCCATCCTCAACCACATCGCGGTGCCCGAGATGCGGCCCCACGTGATCGCGCTCGGCCGGCCGAATTCGATGCTCGCGCTGCGCGACTGGCTCGACGACGGCGGCCTGGGCGGCATGCTGGCCGACCGCACCCTGCCGGGCAGCGAAGACCAGCCCTCGCACCACCGCGGCAACAACATCGTGCTGCCGTTCCTCGGGCAACCCGCCACCTTCAACGACGGGCCGTTCCGGCTCGCGGCGCTGCTGCGCCGCAAGGTGTTCTTCATGGCCGGCCTCTACGGTGGCGGTGCCCGCTACGATGTCCGGTTCGATCTGCTGGCCGACTTCGCCGAGCCGGCAACCGACGCCGCGGACCGCGAGCGGCGCATCCGTGCCGCGGTCGAGGCCTACGTCGCACGCCTGGAGGCGCTGTGCCGCGCTTATCCGTACAACTGGTTCAACTTTCATGATTTCTGGCTCGAAGATGCGGCTTGACCGGCTTTGCAGGGTGTTGGTGCTCGCGGTGGCTTTCTGCGCTGCGCCGGCGTGGGCGTTCGACCTGCCCGAGCTGATGGGCCTCCTGGCCAAGCAGAAGAGCGGCGAGGCCCGCTTCACCGAACAACGCTTCGTGCACGGCCTGGAAGGCCCGCTCGATGCGAGCGGCACGCTGAGCTTCGATGCCCCCGACAAGCTCGTGCGCCGCACCTTGTCGCCGCGCATCGAGACCATGGCGGTCGACGGCAATACCCTGACCTTGTCGCGCGGCGGCCGCAACCGCACGCTGGCGCTGGACAGCATGCCCGAGCTGCTCGGCCTGGTGGAAGCCATGCGTGGCACGCTGAGTGGCGATGGCGCTACGCTGCAGCGCTACTTCAAGAGCACCGTGACTGGCGCGCCGACCAAATGGACGCTCGACCTCACGCCCATGGACAGCCGGCTTGCGGCGCAGGTGCGCAGCATCCGCATCAGCGGCCGCGCGAGCGACGTGCTGGGGCTGGAGATGGAGTTCGTCGGCGGTGACCGCTCGGTCATGAACATCTCGCCGAACGCACCGGCACCTGCGCCCGCCGCCGCGGCACCCGCCAACGCGGCTCCGTCCGGCGCGGCCGGACGCACCACACCGTGACTGCGGTGACGGCGGCGCAGCAGGCGGGGGGCCGCCGAGCTGGCAGCGCAGGGCGGCTGTGCTGCTGGCGTGGCTGCTGGTGCTGCTGTGCGGTGCGTTTGTCATCGCGCGCACGCAGATCGGCGCCGATCTCTCGGCGTTCCTGCCCAAGAGCCCGGACCTGCGCCAGCGCGTGCTGATCGAGCAGCTGCAAAGCGGCGTTGCCTCGCGCACGCTGATGCTGGGCATCGAGGGCGGCAGCGCCGAGCAGCGCGCCGCGGCGTCGCGCGCCACGGCCAAGGTCATGCGCGAGAGCCAGCTCTTCGACCTGATCCAGAACGGCGACGTCGGCGACTGGAGCGAGGCCGGCACCTGGGTGTTCCAGCACCGCTATCAGCTGTCGCCCGGCGTCACGCCTGCGCAGTTCACCGCCGCAGGCCTGCGTGACGCGATCAACGAAACGCTGTCGATGCTCGGCACGCCAGCCGGCAACGTGATCAAGCCCTTCCTCGACCGCGACCCGACCGGCGAGACGCAGCGCATCGCCATGGAGCTGGTGCCCGCGAGCGCGCCGCGCAGCGAAGACGGCGTGTGGATGTCGCGCAGCGCACCGCGCGCGCTGATGATCGCCACCACGCGCGCTGCCGGCAGCGACCTCGATGCGCAGGCCGTGGCCATCGCGAAGGTGCATGCGGCCTTCGAAGCCGCCACGCGCGAGATGGGCGAGGCGAAGCCGAAGCTGCTGCTGAGCGGCCCGCCGGTGTTCTCGGTGATGAGCCGCGACAAGATCAAGACCGAAGCGATCCACCTCGCGATCGTCGGCGGCGTCGTGATGGGCGCGCTCCTGCTGCTGGCCTTTGCCTCGCCGCGCGCGCTGCTGATCGCCTTCCTGCCGGTGGCGACGGGCGTGGTGATCGGCACCGCGAGCGTGAGCCTGGTGTTCGGTTCGGTGCACGGCCTCACGCTGGGGTTCGGCAGCACGCTGATCGGCGAGACGGTGGACTACGCCATCTATTACCTGATCCAGGCGCGCGGAGCCGCCGTGGCCGGCACCGGCTGGCAGCGTTGGCGCGACCTGAACTGGCCCACCGTGCGGCTGGGCCTGCTGACCTCGGTGTGCGGCTTCGCGGCGCTGGTGTTCTCGGGCTTTCCGGGGCTCGCGCAATTGGGCGTGTTCTCCATTGCCGGCCTGGTCGCCGCGGCGCTGGCCACGCGCTATGTGCTACCGATGCTCGCACCCGATGGCGCAACCGGCATGGGCATGCGCAGGTACATGGCGCAGGTCGCCGGCATGCTGGTGCGCGGCCTGCCGCGCCTGCGCTGGCCGCTGGCCGCGCTCGGCGTGGCTGCGCTGGGTCTGGTGCTGTGGCAGGGCGGGCACCTGTGGCGCGCCGACCTGGGGGCGATGAGCCCGGTGCCCAAGTCGGCCCAGCAGCTCGACGAGATGCTGCGCAACGACATCGGCGCGAGCGACGGCGGCGTGCTGGTCGTGGCTTACGGCGACGACGATCAGGCGGCGCTGCGCAACACTGAAGCGGCCGCGGCCAAGCTCGATGCACTGGTCGATACGGCCGAACTGGTCGGCTACGAGGCGGTCACGCGCGTGCTGCCCAGCGCGGCTGCGCAGTCGGCGCGCATCGCGAGCCTGCCTGATGCGGCCACGCTGCAAACCAGCCTGGCCGAGGCCACGAAGGGCTTGCCGCTGCCGGCCTCGCGGCTCGGGCCGTTCCTGGCCGACGTCGAGGCGGCGCGCAAGCTGGAGCCCGTGCAGCGCGCCGACCTCGCCGGCGGGCCGCTCGGCTCCGTGCTGAACACGCTGATGTACCAGCGCCCGGGTGGCGGATGGGCAACGCTGCTCGTGTTGCACCCCGGCCCGAAATTCGACCAGGGCCGGCTCGAAGCTGCGTTGGCCGGCACTACCGACGTGCAGGTGGTCGATGTCGGCCGCGAACTCGCGAGCCTCTACCAGCGCTATCTGCACGAGGCCTTCGTGCAGGTGCTGCTCGGCGCGCTGGCGGTGGTGGTGCTGCTGGGCATCTACCTGCGCTCGTGGCGCCGGCTGCTGGCGGTATGCCAGCCGCTGGTGTTCGCGGTGATGCTCACGCTGGGCGGCATGGCGCTCGCGCAGGCCGCGCTCGGCATCCTGCATCTGGTGGGGCTGCTGCTGATCGTGGCGGTGGGCTCGAACTACGCGTTGTTCTTCGACCAGCTGCGCACGACGGGGCGGGCGGATGAGGACACGCTGGCCTCGCTGATGCTGGCCAATCTCACGACGGTGGTCTCTTTCGGCTTGATTGCGATATCGGACATTCCAGCGTTGTCGTCAATCGGTCGCGTGGTGGCGCCGGGGGCCTTGCTGGCGCTGCTGCTGTCAGCGGCGTTCGCCCGGCATGTGACGCCGTCCAAGCGGCACACCTGATGGGAAAATCCGCCGTGATGTCTTCCGCAACCGCCACCCCCGAATCCTGGCCCTGGCCGCCGGCCATGCGTGCCAGCGCGGCTTGGCATGTGGCGGCCATCGGCGCAGGCGTGCTGGTGCCGGGCGCGTGGCCGTGGGCCATCGGCGCGATCGTGCTCAATCACGCGCTGATCACCGGCGCCGGGCTCACGCCACGCAGCAACCTGCTGGGCCCCAACGTGACGCGCTTGCCCGAAGCGGCCGCTGCTCGCCGCGAAGTGGCGATCACCATCGACGACGGGCCGGAACCCGAAGTCACACCGCGCGTGCTCGACCTGCTCGATGCGCACGGCCAGCGCGCCACCTTCTTCTGCATCGCCGAGCGCGTGCTGGCGCATCCGGAACTGGCGCGCGAGATCGTGGCGCGCGGCCACAGCATCCAGAACCACACGGCGCGGCACCGGCACAACTTCTCGTTCCTCGGGCCGCGCGGCTTCGCGAGCGAGATCGCGCGGGCGCAGGACATCCTGACCGAGGTGACCGGCCAGCGCCCGACCTGTTTCCGCGCGCCCGCCGGGCTGCGCAATCCGTTTCTCGAACCGGTGCTGCACCGCCTGGGCCTCTCGCTCGTGAGCTGGACGCGCCGCGGTTTCGACACGCGCGAAGGTGACGCCACCAAGGTGATGGCGCGCCTCGCCCGCAACCTGCAGGCCCGCGACATCCTGTTGCTGCACGACGGCAACGCCGCGCGCACCGCCGAAGGACAACCCGTTTTGCTGGAGGTACTGCCCTTGTTGCTCGAACGCCTGCGCGCCGAAGGATTGCGCGCCGTGACCCTGCCCGAAGGGATGAAGTCGTGAGCGCCGTGATGTCGTCGTCATCCACGGACAACGCGTGGCGCGAGCTGCACGAAGCCGCGACCGTTCCCTACAAGAAGGGCGGCACCTTCGCCTGGCAGTTCGCGCGCGGCAAGCTCGGGCGCGATCCGGTGTTCCGTGGCCTCCTCGAACGCGGGCTGATCGATGCGCAGCATCGGCGCGTGGTCGATATCGGCTGCGGGCAGGGCCTCTTCGTGAGCCTGCTGGCGTCGATGAGCACGATGCAGCAGCAAGGGCGCTGGCCGGCCTCGTGGCCGACCACGCCGGCGACTGCGGACTACACGGGCATCGAGTTGATGCCCAAGGACGTGGCGCGCGCCGAGGCCTCCGTCGGCCATCTGCAGCCGACGCCGCGCTTGGTGTGTGCCGACATGTGTTCGGCCGCCTTGCCCGATTGCGACCTGGTCGTGATCCTCGACGTGCTGCACTACGTGGACCTCACGGCGCAAGAGGGCGTGTTGACGCGCGTGCGCGATGCGCTCCAGCGCGGCGGCAACCCGAAGGCCCGCTTGCTGCTGCGCGTGGGCGACGCATCGAGCCGGCGCGGTTTCGCGATCAGCCAGTGGGTCGATCGCACGGTGACGCGCATCCGCGGCCACAAGGTCTCGCCGACCTGGGGCCGTCCGCTCGCCGAATGGGCGGCGCTGCTGCAGCGCCTGGGTTTCCGCGTGCAGAGCATTCCGATGAGCCAAGGCACGCCGTTCGCCAACGTGCTGCTGGTGGCCGACCTGGAGGCCGCCGCTTGACGGCGGCGCAGACGCTCGACCGCGCAGGCATCGCCCAGCGCATCCCGCACAGCGGCAGCATGTGCCTGCTGGAGCGGCTCGACGGGTGGGATGCGGACGTGATCCGCTGCAGCACCACGACCCATAGGCTGGCGGACAACCCGCTGCGCACGGCCGGCGGATTGCTGGCGCCGAATGCCATCGAATACGCGGCGCAGGCCATGGCGCTGCATGGCGGTTTGCTGGCTGCGGAGGGCAGCGCGCCCTCGGCCGGTTTTCTGGCGAGCGCGCGCAATGTGCGGCTGGCCGTCGCCCGGCTCGATGACATCGAAGGCGCATTGCAGGTGCAGGCCCGGCGCCTGTCGGGCGACGAGCGGCAGATCCTCTATGAATTCGCGGTCAGCGTCGAAGACGGCCGCACGCTCGCCGAGGGCCGCGCCGTGGTGGTCCTGAACACACCGCTCGCAACAGAAAGCACCGCATCATGAGTCTCGAAGGAAAACGCGCGCTGATCACCGGCGCCAGCGGCGCACTCGGCGCGGCCATGGCCGAACGGTTTGCGCGGGATGGCGCGACGGTGCTGCTGCACGCCAATTCGCGGCCGGAAGCAGTCGAGCAACTGGCGGCTTCGATCACTGCGGCGGGCGGCAAGGCCGAATGCCATGTGTTCGACCTGCGCAGCGACGAAGCCTCGGCGGCCGCGTGTGCGCGCATCCTGGAGGGTGGGGCGGTCCAGATCCTCGTCAACAACGCCGGTGTGCATGACGACGCGGTGCTGCCGGGCATGCGCGCCGATCAATGGCACAAGGTGATCGACGTGTCGCTCAACGGCTTCTTCCGTGTGACCCAGCCATTGCTGCTGCCGATGATGCGCACGCGCTGGGGGCGCATCTTGAACATCTCGTCGGTGTCCGCGATCACCGGCAACCGCGGGCAGGTCAACTACGCCGCGGCCAAGGGTGCGCTCAACAGCGCGACCAAGGCGCTGTCGCTCGAAGTGGCGTCGCGTGGCGTGACGGTCAATGCGATCGCGCCGGGGATCATCGCTTCGCCGATGGCGGATGCGGTGTTCGATCCCGCGGTCATCAACCAGATGGTGCCGGTGAAGCGGGCGGGAACGCCGCAGGAAGTGGCCGCGCTGGCTTCGTTCCTGGCCAGCGACGACGCGGCCTACATCACCGGGCAGGTGATCTCGATCAACGGCGGGATGATCTGAGGCGCTAGAGCGGCAGCGTGTCGAACGCGGCGTAAGCCGTGGCCAGCCACGACTTCACGCGCTGGCGTTCCAGCAGGCCCAGCGCGTGCGCGCCTTCGCGATCGTTCACGGCCTTCCAGAAGCTCGTGTTCTGTGCATCGATCTTGCGCATGCTCGCTTCGTGCAGGCGCGGCAGGGCAATGACCCGCGCGCCGTTCGCATTCGCCTTGGAGAGCGATTGCGAAGCCAGCAGCATCCCGAAATCGCTGCCGCGGCCATAGTTCTGCACCACGATGTAGTTCGGCCGGTTGCCGAAGGTATCGATCAGCGTGCCGAGCAGGTCGGTGGAGTCCTTGCCATCGTCGAGCACGTGCCAGAAATTGACGGTCACGCCGATTTCGGCGAACACGTCGAACAGGTCCGATTCCTTGATCCAGCGCGACAGCGGCGCCAGTGTCTGGGCGGCCAGGTCGACGATCACGCTCTGCTTCGGATTGCTTTCGAAACCGTTCACGACCGTGTCGAGTCCTTCGTAGCTGTCCACCACGACGGGCGAGGCGAAGCCTTCGTAGAAGCGGGTGAACGAGCTGTGCGAGCGGTCGGTGTCGAAGCCGGTGAAAGGGCGGCTGCGGTCGATGAAGTACTGCGCCAGGACGCGCGCCGTGACCGACTTGCCGACACCGCCTTTTTCGCCGCCGATGAAATTGATGGAGCTCATGAGTTGCTGCTGCCTCGAATGGGTTGAGGGGTGAAGGGCTGAATCATTCTAGGGGGCGCGGTTTTCCGTTTTTCTATTTGCCGCGCTTGGTCATGCCTTGCAGCAAGGGGTGTGCCTGCAAGCGCTGCTGCAGCCGCTTTTTCCACGGCGCCGGCAGCGTCGAGGCGTCGATCATTTCGGGCCAGAGGCTGCGTGCGAGCCGTGCCGTGTCGGTGACCACGCGCCGCACCAGCGGTTCGTGCAGGCCGGTCGAGAAGCAGAAGGCGCGCACGTTGGCGGGCGTGAAGAGGGCGGTGCGCCGGGGTGCTGTGGCGTTCGTCGGAAGGAGCGGAAGCGCATGGCCGTCGACGCCCTGGATCGCTGCGTACGCCACGATGTCGTAGGCCGGCGCCAACCGCGGCGCGATGCCGTCGGCATACAGCACGCCGAAGTTCTTCAGGTGGGCGTCGGGGTTGCCGAGCAGGTCGTTCACCGCGAGGCGCCGCACGAGCTCGAGCACCGCGTCCTCGCCCAGCGAGGGGAAGGCCTGCATCGCGAGCGCCATGTCGAGGTAGCTCGCGCTGTACTTGTGCATCGGGTCGACGGCGAGCACCTGTGCGAAGTCCTCGAAATGGATGCGGCGCGCACCGTCGCGGTCGAAGCGCGTCACGGCCAGGAATTCGGGCTCGTCGGGCAATGCGTAGCTGTGCTCGGCCTTGATGGCCGAGAGCGGCGCGAGTTCGGCATTGCACACCTCGACGCCTGCGGCACCTGCCATTTGCAACGAGAGCATTTCGAGCTGCGGCATGTGCGGTCG